>CABVRO010000016.1 GCA_902500715.1 uncultured Nitrospira sp.
CGACGACATACACCGTGCCGTCGGCCTGATCTACGGCGATCCCGCGAGGGAAATAAAATTGACCGTCGCCGTTACCGAAACTGCCCCATGACATGATGAACTCTCCGCTCATGTCGAACTTCTGTACTCTGAAGTTGGCGCTATCCACGACATAGATGTACCCGCGGACCCGATCGATCGTGATCCCCCATGGGGCATTGAACTGGCCTTCGCCGTTCCCCCGCGATCCGAACTTCATCAAATAGCCGCCCAGCTTCCCGTCGAATTTCTGCACGCGGTGATTGTTGGTATCCACCACATAGACATCGCCCTTGGCGTCGCAGGCAATACCCGTCGGGTTATGGAAGTTCGCATTGGCGGCGCCGAAATTCCCCCAGAGAATGATGAAATTCCCCGTGCGATCGAATTTCTGGATACGGTTGTTCCCGTTGTCCACGACAAAGATCGACCCCTGTTGATCGATGGCCAGCCCATACATCGGCGCCATGAATTCACCGCCGTGCAACAACGACGCGCCGCGACCAGGCTTGCCCCACTTGGAGACACAAAGATAGCCGGAGGTGTTGACGAGAATCGTCGCACTCGCCGGCGTGGAGATATTGTTTCCGAGGTCTTTGAACCAGACGATGACGGTCTTCTGCCCGTCGCCGGGAGACAGAATGAAGGGGATCGTTGCGCCGAACTTGATCGCCGGCGGCACCTCGACCCAGCCCGGCGTTCCCGCCATCGGGGTCATCGGGTTCTCTGAGATGTAGTACGCCGCCACGCCGGTATCGAGGTCGGTGGCGGAAATCGTGACGACAATTTCAGGCGAGTTCGTCATAAACGCGCCGTGGTTGATCACCGCATACGGCGTCTGCGGAGCCGTAATATCGATCAGCACCGGCGTAGCAGACGCTTCTTCCGACAATCCACTCTCCGTGCCGTCCTCATAGACCGCCGTCAGCGCGTAATAGTAGGCCTGGTCGTTGGTCAATCCCGAGTGATTGTATGGGCTGGTGACGCCCTCGATCTTGGTGCCGCCTTCCTGCGTCAGATTCGCCGAGGTATGGAAGTAGAGATTGTAGGAGACTGCCCCGGGCACATCCATCCAGCTCAAGAAGGTTTCGGTATCTCCGGGCTTGATCGCCAGATTGCGGGGAATCGGGTACTCACTGACGGCTTGCGCGCGTTCGCGTTCCGCCTTGCCGCGGTCCAATTCTTCATCGGTCGGCACGTATTTGATGACCCGATGGTTACCGCTATCGACGACGTACACCGCCCCTTCCTTGTCCACGGCCACGCCGGAGGGAAAGTTTAACTGCCCCTCGGTCTTTCCACGATTTCCCCAGGCACAGAGGAAGGTCCCGTTTCCGTCGAACTTTTGAATGCGGTGGTTGCCCTGATCGACGACATACACATTGCCCAAGGCATCGCAGGTCACGCCCCAGGGGGCTTTGAACTGGCCGGGACCGCTTCCTTCACGGCCCCACTTGGTCAAAAAACTTCCACGGGTATCGAACTTCTGAATGCGATTATTCCCTTCATCGGCCACATACGTATTACCCACGAAGTCCACGGCGACCCCGCGCGGAAAGAAAAAGGCTCCGTCGAAACTTCCATCCCGCCCCCACTTCAACAACGGAGTTCCATCGCCCTTGAACTTTTGAATACGGGCGTTGTTGGTATCGGTCACGTAGATATTGCCGTCCTGATCGGTGGTCACGCCCCAGGGCGCGTCGAACTTATTCATGTCGGCCCCGCGCCAGGCAAACCCGAACTTACCCCATGCCTTCATGGGATTACCGTCGGTGTCGAGGCGCTGTACGCGATTGTTGCCGGTATCGGCGACGTACACCTGCCCGTCTGAATTCGTGGTTAGTCCGCGCGGATAGTAGAAGCCGCCTTCTGCGCTGCCGGCTTCGCCGCCCCAGCGACCGAGGAATGTTCCGTCTTTGTCGAATTTCTGTATGGAGTGATTATCGGTATCGGCAACATAAATATTGCCGTCCTTGTCTACCGCAATACCGGTCGGCGAACTGAACTCCCCGTCCTCCACGCCCTCCTGCCCGATGATCTTGGCAATGAGGTAGGGAGCCGGGATCGCCATGACTTCCTGGGATTCGGGGCTCTCCCCCTTCTGCGTCACCACGGTCACGACATAGTGGTAGCACGTTCCGTTTGCCAAATCGTCATGCACGAAGGGCGACTGCGCACCTTCAATACATGTCCCCTTTTCCTTGGTCACGCCGATGACGGTTTTGAAATCTTCCGCGCTGGCGATGGGGCGAGTGAGTTCGGAGAATTTAATCTGCACGCCCTTGGTGGTCATGAAATACAGGTTGTAATACATGGCCTCCGGCACAGCGTCCCAGGTAATCATCACCCGGCCATTTCCAGCTTGAGCGGCCACCCCAGTCGGTGCAGGAGGCAGGTCTTCCTCCTCAGCAACGGAGTCCCCGGCGCCCCACTCGCTCTGACTTCCCTCTGCCGTGAGATACCGTCGGTCAAACCGAAACATTTCATCGAGCAGCCAAGCCTTGATCATGGTGTTCCTCGTGGTACGAGATTGGTGAAGATTGGCGGATGTTTCAACAACTTAGATCGGGCAGTCTAACAAAGCGAAAAGAAGGGAGTCAAGGCACGACCAGCGCGGTGCGAGTCGCTCTAGAGCACTTCCTCCTCTATATCGACAAAGAAGTCACCGCGTCGACGAGAACGAATGAAGCCGTGCGTCCATCCCCCCAAAGCTGGATGGACGCATTTCTTCCGAATGTCATAGGCTCTGCATTCTCGACGCTGGATAACAACACACGTCGCCCGGTAAGATGAACCAATCGGAGGTGTACCATGTGGCCAACACGACTTGTACTCGCAACTCTCGCCGCGAGTCTGCTCCTTGTTCCCAGCGTGCACGCGGTCGAGTCATCCCCTGTAGAAATGTGGGAATGCCCGGGACCAGAGGGAACGCTCCTCTATACCAATAAAGAGCGGCCCGATTGCCAGGCCAAGGCCCTCAAAGCGCTCTCCGTGGTGCCCTCGCTGCCCGATCTGCCGCTCGCGCCTCCCAACGGTTCAACCTATCAACCGACCCCGAAAGCGAAAGATTTTTCATACGACACTCCCATCGGCGCCTTGAGCAATCTCTCCCAGATACCCGAGTCGGGACGCGACTGGTATGCGGGCAACGCCAGCGGCGGATCGGTCCAGGGCGAAGTTTGCAGCATGTACATGGAATGGATTCATCTGGTTCAGAATAGTCGCGGAGGAACCTTCTTCGGAACCGATCCATCCTATGGAGGAAATCCGACTGCCCATAACTGGTATGCCCCGAGTTACTCATTCTATGACAATGCTCGATACGTCACACTGTCGCGGATTTTCGGTGCGGGCTTTATTCCGATCGGCTGCCGTTAGGGCTTCGCTCTTCTCAACGGACCGCCGTTTGAACGTCAGACACAAAAGGCCTCCGGAAGCAACCTGGTCGAGGCGCCTCCCGGAGGCCTTTTGTACAGAGAGCGAAACCTAAAACCGGCGACATGCCGGGACATCCTCCCGGCACAACCCATCAGGGATCTGATCGGAAGTTAGGACTCGTCTACAAAATCGGCGACCACGAGTTCATTTTCAGTATCCGTTGCCGTGCCTCCCTCCCCAAGCCCTCGCCCGCCGTCATCATTCCGATTCAAGAGGGCAATGGACTCAGCCATGCCTTCAGAAGCATCCTCTGTGGATGCCTCAATAGTTGGAGGCAATGACTCATCATCCACGGCAACAGACTCGTCGATCGGCAACATCGCCTGCTCGGATTCGCCCAACTCTTTGAACTCACGAAGCGGCGGCAGCTGAGATAAATCGCGCAACCCAAAATGTTCGAGGAAAAACTTGGTCGTCCCATACATGATCGGGCGTCCCGGCTCTTCCTTGCGGCCAACGATGCGCACGAGTTTTCGCTCCAGCAGCGTCCGAATAACCCCTGATGTTTCGACCCCTCGAATCTGCTCGACCTCCGCGCGAACGATCGGCTGCTTGTAGGCAATGATCGCCAGGGATTCCAAGGCCGAGCGCGAGAGTTTTGAGGGAGACTTTACCTTCTCCAACCGTTTGAGCCACGGGGCGAATTCGGCCTTGGTGACGATCCGGTAACCGCCGGCCACTTCAGCCAACTGCAGCCCGCGGCCTTCCTGCTCATAGTCCTGAGCAAGGCTCGCGAGCGCCTGATCGACATCCTGCTTCGTAACCGCTCCGAGCAATGCCAAGAACCGCGTGACCGGAATAGGCTCGGCCGTCACAAAGAGCAAGGCCTCGAGGATACCCTTCAATGCACGCATGTCGGACAGCGCAGAATCGGCCGCCGGGGCCGCCATGTCGTGGACAACGCCCTGGCCCGACTCCGGCACCACCTCAACCGCATCGAGTGAGGCAGTCGGCTCGTCAACCGGGTCCCGCACCTCCTCCGATTCTTCGATTGCCTCCTCCACGCCGGGACTCATAGGTTCTTCCATTCAGACTCCTCCACTAGCTCCCCTTCCGTAACCGCCGAAAAGGCACGCGAGACAAGAATCGCCCCGAAAGTTTCGCTCTGAAACACGCGCACGACCCTGATTCGAATCAATTCGAGCAGAGCCAGGAACGTCACGATCACCACAAGCCGATGACTGGACTCCTCGAACAGCGCCGTAAAGGCCATGGATTCATGCAGTTCCAGCGCCTCGATAATGGCGCTCATACGGGTGCGGACCGTGAGGTTGTCCGGAATAATTTCAACAAATCGCTTGCCTGGATGGCGAGACAGGACCCCCTGCAGCGCATCGACCAGGTCAAAGAGGGAAATCTCATCGAGCAGACTCTCGTCTTTCGTGACCTCGACCGGCGGACCGGGCTCGCGCGAAAACACATCCCGCCATAAACGTTCTTTATAGTCCAGCTGCGAAGCCGCCTCTTTGAACTGCTTATATTCGAGCAGTCGCCGGACGAGTTCTTCGCGCGGATCGGGGCCGTCCTCCTCGTCCACCGCCACCTCGTCGACCGGCAACAACATCCGTGACTTGATATGCAGCAGGGTCGCCGCCATCACGAGGAATTCACCGGCCACAGCCAGGTTCAATTCCTTCATCACCGACAGATAGTCCAAGTATTGCTGCGCGATCAGCGCAATCGGAATATCGTAGATGTTGATTTCGTTTTTCTTGATGAGGTGCAAGAGGAGATCGAGAGGACCTTCGAAATTCTCGATCTTGACTTGGTAGGGCAGTTCAGGTTGGTCCATCAGGTACGAGAGGCTCCCTTGGCCAAATTTTCAATCTTATACCAATTTATGGGGGGGCCGGGCAAGACTAAAACTATATGTTGTGGGTTCAGCCAGGGCTACTTGGCCCTAATGATATAGACCAACAGCCCCAACGCCATGGCAAGCAGGACGATCGTGACCGCCTGGGGAAATGGAGCCGAGGCGGAAGCCGTAGGACCCGGCACCGTTGTGCTGACACGAGCGGTTCTGGCCAGCAGCGGTGCGCGCGCGAAAGTCGCCTGCGCGAGATCATCGGCCTCTTTAAATGCGGCATCCGAAAAGTCGGCCTGCGATCCGAACCGCGCGGAGGCAAAGGTAGCCGGACGGTCGAAGACGGCGAACAGAAAAAAGGCTTCCCGATCGAACTGAGACGAAGAGAAGTCGCACTTCGCACGGCAATGAGCCCCGGAAAATCCGGTGCCGAGGTGAAAGGCTGCGCGCGAAAAATTCGCATCCTGCTCAAACACCACTTCCAGAAACTCAGTCAACCCCTGAAAAGTCGCCTCGCGAAAAATCGCCGGGCCCGAGAACATCGAACGGTGAAATCGAGCGTGCGGACCGAAATGCGTATCCGAGAACATAGCGCCCTGCGTAAATCGATCCTGAACAAAATAACTCTCCTGACGGAAGGTCGCATTCGATCCATCGACCAAGCCGAGAAACACAGTGCGCGAGAGGTCGACGAATCCGGCGAAATCCGTGTGCGCCAACACCACTGGTCCGGTGATCAACAGAAACCCGCTCTTGAGCCGGTTGACGATCCGTCCTTTCACCCTCGACTGCTTGATCACGAATGGCCCGCGAATGACATGCACTTCCTCGTCATTCAGCCCCTCAAGCACTCGACGGTCCTCGGGTGCCAGGTCGCCCACCATACTCACCTTCTGAGCAGGCAGCTCATCGAGCACCAGGTCGCCCTGAATCACAACCCCCGACAGGTCCAGCCCCTTTCCTGCCGCCAGCGCCCGCAGCAATTCTTGCGCGGATACGGCACGTGCCTCCCGCTCAGCCTCGGTGCAGGTATTCGGTAAATGCAGGGTGAACACCGTCGCCGCGCTTTTTACACCCGTCTCCGCGGCACATTCCGCGCGCAGCGTACCGGGGAGCAGCACCATTCCCCACAACACCGCTATTGCGGCCCAGACGGGAAATCCACGAGGCCGAGAGGATCGGGATGATGATTCCACAAAACCTCTCCGAACTAACCGAGAAACACGTAACGGTGCGAACACTTTACTCCCCCAATGCCTTTGCTACACTTCGACTCATATGCTCACCAGTACGCCTGAGGTTCGCACCAGCAAAGGCCGGCGCTTCCTATGCACCGTCGCTGTCTACGCTACTGCTCTATTGGCAACGATCCCTTTCGCCGGCGCAGAATCGGTGGTCGAAATCCCGATGCTCGCGGCGATCCAAGCGAATAACCTCGGCGTGTTCGAAGTGCTCCTGTTGCGTTGGGATCACCGGCCAAGCCCTTCCCCCATGGAACTGCAATGGCAAGGCGGCAACATCCGGCCGGGACAGACAAACCTCAGTTCCATGGTCCTTGCGTTTCAATATGCGATCGACCACACCCCGCAGATCGATCATGCGGGAACGGTCAGTGCCATGGGCATCGCGTACGCCTCAACCGGGACAGAGGGCCCGAGCGCCGGCGCAGTGATGACGGTCGGATTTGCGGCGCTGTTGAAAGGAGATCATATCCGGCGAGGAATCGCCTTAACCGGTACGATTGCCAAGGATGGCACCATCGGACCCGTGGGCGGCATCCCCGACAAGATTCGTGCGGCAGCCCGCGAGGGTTATCGTACGATCCTGATCCCCCAAGGTCAGCGGGACGATCCGCGCTGGAACCTCAACCGGCTCGCTTGGGAGCTCAACGTTGAAGTCACAGAGGTCGCCACAGTCGAGGAGGCCTACCGCCTCATGACCGGAGGCACACTCGACTAAGAGTCCCGCGGTCAGGGGACCTCGCCGGCTACGCCTCCGCCCCCAACCCTTCGACGATCGCCCGAAACTCCGCGTCTGTGAGACGATGCATGCCGAGACTAAGCCGTCGAGTCAATTCTACCTGCTCCTCGATCCCCAGCACCCGCTGAAGCAGGGCCTGACAATCCGGCGCATGAACCTGCCAACGCCGGAGCGGCGTGATCCGAACGAATCCATATCGGGCTTCTGTTCGCACCTCGTCCTTGAGCAATTCATCCAGGGCTTGAAACGGCTGGACCGGTGAAGTAATCGTAAACTCCGCTCGAATACCTTCCTTAAGCACATACACCAGTCCGTGGGAGTCCTGCGCCAAAAACCTCTGGAGATTGTCGCGAATCAAGGCCGTGCAGAGGCCCCAAATCCCGGCGCCAAGCTGCAGCTCGGCACTCTCCTGGGAGGTCCGTTCACGAAGGGCTCCGGCGATAAACAGAAAATGGCTCATGAAATCTATAGGATCAGGATGATGGCCAGAAGCCGCGAACAGCGGAGTACCACAGCGACGGGATCGAGGACTCTCCTCGAGACAGCCCAAGGCTTGTCGGGACCGAGGTCACCATCGGGCCTGTTCAGGGGAGCTTTCCCTGGCTAGAGAACACATGGCACGGATTGGCACCAACCGAGCACAACCCGGTAAGCCACAACACCACGTGGGCTAATTGTTGCGATACTCGTCTGCGTCGTCGAGGAGATCTTCCGACTTTTCCAGATAGTCCACGTCGTCGTCTTCACCGTCGAGGCCTAGTTCTTCTTCGATCTCTTCCTCGATTTCTTCCGACACATCCTCAAGGTCTTCCGCCATTTCCTCTTCGTCGTCGAGCTCCAGCGGTTGAGGCTCGGGCTCCACCTTCGCCGCCTTACTGAGCTCCTGCACTGGAGACTTCGCGGGTTTCGACTCAGGAATCACGGCCGAGGGCTCGACCGGAGATTTGACCTTGGGAGGCGCAGGCTTGGATTTGGGCTTTGTCGCAGGCTTAACGGCTTTCGACGCCGGCTTCACCGCTTTAGAGACGGGCTTGGCCTTAGAAGGACGTTTGGCCGCTGCGGCCGGCTTTTTGGTCGCTTTTTTTGCCGGCTTGACGGCTTTCTTGGCAGCGGGTTTCCTCTTCACCGCCTTCTTGGCCTTCACAGGCTTCTTCGCTGTCACGGCTTTCTTCGGCTTCGTCGACTTTTTCGCCGCGACTTTTTTCGGCCGCGAGCCTTTGGCAGCAACGCTTTTCTTTTTCACGAGTTTCTTCGCCATTCCACGTCCTCCTCTCAGGGCTTCAGCATGGCACGTCGGTGGTAAAGCGGCCTCCATCTAGCATGAACAACCAGGTTCTTGCAACCATCCTGTACGCATGGCGGACTGTGCCAGACAGCAACACTGTCGCGCCCCTCCAAGCGTTCACATTCGTGACCGGCACCGCCCCATAGGCCGACTGAATCCTTCCGTCGGGAACCTGTCTCTATGTATAATAGAGGTATATTAACCCAGGGGAATGGCAAGGCTATGAGCTGGCGACTGATCTTCTTCATATTGGCGACAAGTACTGTGATAGCCTGGCCGACTTCTGCAACCCCGCCGGCAACGCAAGTCCTGATGGACAGCGGATCACCCTATTATGTACCCGCAGCCGTGACCGTCACCGCCGGCGGGGCCATACGTTGGGAAAATCCAACGCCTACCCACCATACCGTGACCCATGATGCATGCCTTGAAGAAAACGGCCGTTGCGCCTTCGACTCAGGAGCCGTCGAACCGGGAGAGGCTTACACCATCCCCAGCCTGCCGCCTGGCCGTTACCCCTATCAATGTCGCATTCACCCTATTATGCGCGGCATGATCATCGTAACGGATTCGCCATTGCTTCCCTCGCAGACGTAGCCACTCCTCACCGAGGTTCTTGCACGTCAGCGCCACGCTCGTGTAGGCTGCGGCTTTTCGTGCGCGGGACCTAACCAAATGAAAGCTGCCGCAGCCATCCAAGAGCCCCTCACCCTGAGCGGCGACACTCTCAACCTGCTAGCCTGGCGTATTCCCGACCTCGTGGCCTACCAGCACGCCTTCGACGAATGGTGGCTGGCGCCGCTCGACGACGATTTCCCCCTCGTCCGGCTCAATGCCCTCGGGATTGAAATGCTCACCTCGATGAACGGGCACATTACAGTGGGTGCGCTCTTAGAGAAGTACGGCAATAAGACCTGCGGCCCGGACGGCCAGCCCGGGACCTGGCACCTGGCACGCTGGTCTACACCCAATTATTCTCTGTGTTACTTTGGCACGGAGCCGCCCGGCGGCCATCGCCACAAGGCTAAATGGGACTTGCTTCTGCAACAAATCCGGGAAGGCTGGTCCGGGCAGCAGGAGTTCGAAGGTGAGGAACACCTTGAGGACTTCCATGTCCACGAGTTGAAGGAAAGTGACCTAGAGGACGGCCACTTCGATTTGATCGAAACGACCGTGTCCCACCTCTTCCGTGAGCCTTGCGAAGCCCTGGGCGGCACGACTTATGGCCGCCTGCTCATGCGCCAGCTACGCTGGCTTGGCTGGTTCAAACCGAAGCCCAAGGTCATCGTTGAGATCGGTGGTGGATTGGGTTATGTCGCCCGCGAACTAGGACAGGAACTACTGCCGTTCGAGAAACAAGGCATTCAATACATTTCGCTGGATGTCACGCGCCCGTTCCTACAGCTGCAGACCAAACGCGCGAAGGCCGGCGGCTGGACCGGCACCGGCACCCATGCTAACGGTGAATGCCTGCCCTTTAGAGACAACTCCGTCGACCTCATTATCGACAACGAAAATATGGCCGATATGACGCCGGTGAGGCTTAGCCGCAAGGAGCTTACGGAAGGCACAGGCGAGACCGCACAACATCAAGAAGCCTTAGATTGGATCAGGCGGCTGAGGTTGCCGCTTGAGAAGGACTTGCCCGAAGAAGTGATCTTCAATCTGGGACCGATGCGATTTGTCGCCGAAGTCTGGCGAGTGCTCAAGCCGGGCGGCCGGGCATTTCTCACGGAGTTTGGCGTCGAAGAAGGTTGGCCCGCCGCCGTAAAGCTCCCCCACCACACGGAATACGAGGTGCAGTACGGCCACCTGCGGCAAGCGGTGCGGTGGCTGGGCTTTCAGGAACGGTACCTGTCACTCCCGCAGTTTTTGCAGATCAAACCGGACACAAAAGTCCTCTGTACCGGCGCAGCCTATACGATTCAACGATTCTGTCAGGGACTGGGGCAGAACTTTTCTGTGCGGGCCTATACGGAAGATGAGCTCACCAAAACCTTGGGCGACATCCTTCCCAAGCTCCAGGGATGTCATTACCACGACATTGCTGATCCCGCCTGGTTCGGCCTCATCGACTTCAAAGTGCTGCTGCTCGAAAAGCCGGGCGGCATCCCCCAACCGACCTTCACTGAACAAAAGAGCGGCCTCCGCTGGTATTCGCAGCGCTGACCCACCTGCGTCGCAGGTCAATCCCCTTCAATGTCAGATACATCTGCGCCCGCACCAGACTCATGCGAATGAGTTCCTACTCTTCCCCGACCCTCTAAACGACAATCACCACCGTCAAAGTCATCGCCTTCAAGTAACTTACCATGAGAGGGACGAGTTCGATCGGTAGTGGTATACAGCACGAGGTGGCATAACCCGGCACCAAGGAATGGAACAAGCCAAATAATTACAGACTGGGCTATTTTTTGAGCTCTGCTGTATTCCGACGCCCCCAGTACTCGAACCGTCACGTATACCTGGTAGCAGGCAATGTCGACCGGGAGAACCAGGACGAGAGGCTGAACATTCACCAATCGACAGTCCTCCGTCCAACCACAACAACCAGCCTTACCTCGGCAGACCTGCCAGATGCAAAAGCACACCTTCCCGCAGCCCCAGGTCGCTCACAAGTACTTTCGCCATTCCCAACGTCTCCATCACGGTTCGCAAGATAATGGCTCCGGCGGCGATGACGTCTTCTCGACCTCGCTCAAGCCCGGGCAGGCCTTCCCGTTGCGCCTTCGAACAACCGAGTAGCTGCACCTCCAACTGCTTCACCCTATCCAGTGTGAGTGTGTAGTTGTGAATCCTTGCCGGTTCATAGGCAGGCAACTGCTGAGCCATGGCCGCCAGGGACGTGATCGTTCCAGCGGTGCCGACGAAGGCAAAGCCGGCCGCCTTTGGCATATCCGCAACCGCCGCTGCCGTCTCGTTCCGCACCCATTCCCGCGCCTGCCGAATCTCGTCGACCGTGGGCGGATCACCATGCAGAATCCGTTCACTCAACCGCACGACGCCGATGTCGATAGAGCGTGCCATCGTCGGCTGGCCCGGCCTATCCAGAATGAACTCCGTGCTCCCTCCACCGATATCCAGGGCCAGAAGATCAGTCACGCCAGGGGACAGACCGGAACGGATACCGAGCATCGTTCGACGCGCTTCTTCTTCGCCGGAAATGATCTCAACTTGGAAACCGGATCCCCTCCGCACCAGGTCCAGAAACTCATCACGATTCCCGGCGTCGCGCACGGCGCTGGTCGCCACGGCCGTTGCCGCGTCAACATGATAGCTCTCGATGACCTGACGCCATTCCTTCAACGTGGCCACCACCCGTGCCATGGCATCGGGACGCAGCACGCGATCCCGATCCACCTCTTGGCCGAGCCGGAGAATGCGCCGGTCAGATTGGAGTTCCCGCAACCCTCCGGCAGAGGTCAGTTCTGCTATGAGCAAACGGCAGGTGAGTGTCCCGATATCGATACCGGCAAAAATTCGAGGAGAGGCCGTTGTCCGGTTGGTCATCGGCTGAGACTCACTGTCCTTCGACCGTGATGTCGTTCATTTCCAGCAACAACTTGGTGCGTTCATCCTGTAGCGTTCGCACTTGTTGCCTCAGGCGGGTGATTTCAGAATCGGACAGGATACGGTCGGCCGATTCACCACGATCGTGCAGCGCGATCGTCCGTTCGCCGATGTCAGCGTAGAGATCATCGAGTTGCTGATCCACCTTTCGCAATTCCAGGCGATAGCGAAGTAACTCGCCCTCTTCCAATGCACGAGTGGCGGCTTTGGCCGTGCCGTGCCGCAATGTCACCCAGCCGGCTCGCAAATCGTGACTCAAGCGCTGCAACATTCCCATCGATCACCCCCGCCAAACTGGCAGCAACTATGCCGCCTAACACACATCTCCTAAGGCCAGCTTGCCCCGCCAGCGCCGGAACATAGCGGCCTTGAACGCCTGGTGTTGAGGCAACGTCAGGCTCGGATCCTGTTCCAGCAACGCCACGGCTTCCTGCCTGGCTTGCTCCAACAATTGCACGTCCCGCACCAGATTCGCGGCTCGAAACTCCGGCACCCCCCACTGACGTAGCCCAAGAAATTCACCCGGGCCTCTGATCCGAAGGTCTTCCTCGGCGATGACAAATCCATCGTTCGAATTCACGAGGGCAGCCAACCGTTGCTGTGCACTGGAGGCATTCTCCTCCGGCCGACCGTCACGACTGACTCGTGCCCTGGCCTCTCGTGCAAGATACGTTGCCATCAGAATACAGAGCGATTGTTGCGCTCCACGACCGACACGCCCTCGCAATTGATGTAGCTGCGCTAATCCGAATCGTTCGGCATGCTCGATGACCATCACTGTCGCGTTCGGCACGTCCACGCCGACCTCGATCACCGTCGTCGCGACGAGAATCTGAACCGTCCCTGCCTTGAACGCCGCCATGGTGCGCTCTTTTTCCGCGGTTGGAAGCCGGCCGTGCAGCAACCCGACACGCGCCTGAGGAAAGATCTCGCGCTGTAGATGTTCCGCTCCTTGGATCGCCGCCTTGAGATCCACCTTCTCGGATTCCTCAACCAGCGGATAGACGATATACGCCTGACGTCCGGCCTTCAACTCATCCCCCACCAGCCGCCAGGTTTTGTGACGTTGCCCGTCCGTATAGAGTAATGTTCGCACCGGTTTGCGGCCCGGCGGCAACATATCGATCACCGATACATCCAAGTCTCCATAAACGGTCATGGCCAGGGTTCTCGGAATCGGCGTCGCCGTCATCACCAGCACGTCCGGTCGATACCCTTTCTCTAGCAACGTCTTCCTTTGCAGGACGCCGAACTTGTGCTGTTCATCGACAATCACCAAGCCAAGCTTTGCGAACCGCACCTTCTTTTGTATCAATGCATGGGTGCCGATTGCGACCTGCGCAACGCCGGACTCCAGCTCCTTCAGCGTCTCGTTTCGCTCTTTTGCCCTCCCGCCGCTGGTCAGAAGCACTGCCTTCAACCCCACGGCCCCCAGCAAGGGGGCGAGATTCAGATAGTGCTGTTCGGCCAGAATTTCGGTAGGGACCATCAACGCCGTCTGGCAGCCCGATCCACAAGCCATCACCAGGGCATGCAATGCCACGACGGTCTTCCCGGACCCAACATCCCCCTGCACCAGGCGATTCATCGGCCGCGAACTCACCATATCGGCCTGAACCTCGCGAAACACGCGTTCCTGCGCGGAAGTCAGCGTAAAGGGCAGAACCTTCGCCAGTTGCTTCAGCTGCGGCACGTGAGGATTGAACCGAATTGCTTTGGACTCTTCCTTCATCTCCCGCTGGCGAAGCACTATGGCTGCCTGCAGCAGCAACAGTTCTTCGAATACCAATCGGCGGTGGGCCGGCGTCACCCCCTGATCGAGAGCGGCCAGATCCGTCTTCGGCAGAGGAAAATGCACCTGTTGAATCGCCTCGCCAATAGGCGGTAACCGATGGCGTGCACGGACGGACAGTGGCAATACCTCCTCCATGTCAGCCCCATACTCTGCCAGCAACCCCTGCAACAAGACCCGCATCTGGCGCGATGTCCACCCCTTGGTCTCATGGTAGATCGGAACGATGCGCCCAACATGGAGCAACTCATCCTCGCCGCCGCTCAGGACCTCAAATTGCGTCGCTTCCAACCGCACATCGGTCCAACCACCCCGACCGGCCGCCACCCGCCCCGACATCATGACCCGCAGTCCTTCCTTCAACACATCTTCCAGATATGGTTGATTAAAAAACACCGCGTGCACAATCCCCGTCGCGTCCTGAACCGTCACATCGAGAATCGACAGCCGGCGAACGCGCGCACGCGTTGCCTCTGCCCGAGTGATCACGCCGCAAACGCTCCGTGTAGCCCCCGGCACAAGCTCGGCCACCGGCGTGATGACCGAACGATCTTCATACCGCCATGGTAACGTCCACAAGGCCTGCTCAACAGTGTGCGCGCCCAGTCGCTCCAGCAAGAGGGTTCGTTTGGGACCAACTCCTTTTGCATATTGAATCGACAGCTTCCACAGTGGCCGGGCAGGACTGGACTGAACCGGGGCAAGTTGCACTAGGCTCTCCCTCGGAGACCTCACTGGTTGACTCACCGCTCGTGCGTCCCCTTGTAAGCGAGTGAGTAGCGCCAGCGCTTTCGTGAGCCGATCCTGTTGTTCGAGGGGGGTGAGTCGTGTGTGGAAGTCGACAAACAGGTTGCGTAGCGAGAGCAATTCCGTCTCCAGCGCTCGCGGATAGACCCGCTCGCCAAGAGTGCCAATCACCTGTTCCGACACAAACCGGTCAAGATTTCTGACCGTCGGGAGATGGGCATAGGCATCGCGACAAGCAAATTGAATCGGTCTGCTTACACGACGCAGGAAGGCATGGAACGGATCGTGAGAGTCGGCGGATTCAGGACGTGGCATCCTGGAGCGGGATCGTACCACAGCCACCTGAACGGCTCAACGAGGAGACTCTTGCCGAGCGATAGTCAGCCGGACAGACCCAGGCTGCTTTTTCAACTTTCCTTTGTCCGCTCCCGGCTCGGTGGTACAGTGAATTCGCGTAGGATTCACGGAAGGACACCAATGTATCGACGCAATATCAAACATATTCTCGGCCCTCTAGCCGTGTTGATCGGTATCTTTATTTTCTATCAAACATGGCTGAAGCCTCACTATTTCCACGATACACCGGCGCCACCCCCACAGGTCATTGTCGAGGAGACCAACCCTGCGTCGAACGCTCCTGTGGGCCCATCGCAGGAACGTCCCGCCCCGGAGGTCAAACGGTCGAGGACCATCGATCCCGTCAGCATTCCAGTTCCGCGACATTCCGAACTGCTCGGAGCCATTCACGAAGAACTCGAGAAGCACAATATTGCATTAGCCGAGACGAAACTGGAGGAACTGCCGTCGTCGATCCTGACGGAATCCGCCACCAAGCGGCACGTGGCCATCTTGTGGAATAACCTCGGAATCCTTCAGGAGAGAAGCGGGGGGACCGAAGTTTCCGTGAAGGCGTTTAAGAAGGCAGTCGCGCTCGACCCCCAAAATCCGATTGCCCACCTCAATCTCGCCCATGCTTACTGGGGGTTGCGGGACCCCGCACTCACGGAAGATTTCCTTCGGAAAGTCGTGGCACTGTCTCCGGATGAGCCATTCCCTCATGTTGCCTTGGCAGACCTGCTACAGGAAAAGGATCACCTCCCCGAGGCCGGCAAACACCTCGCGCAGGCCAAAGAGCGAATTAAGAAAGACCCCGGTCTCCAGTCTTACCTGAAGGCAGTCACGACGAAAGTACATCGCGCCGAGAAAGTTGAAGATAAATTCTCGACGCACAGCAGCGTCCACTTCACTGTCAAATACGATGGGGGTGACGACCCGGACACGTGGACGACTGTGCTGGATATTCTTGAAGAAGCCTATCGGGACATCGGTCAGAAATTCAATTTTTTCCCGTCAAAGCCGATCATCGTCGTCCTGCACACAAAGAATCAGTTTCAAGGCGCCACGGGGAGCCCCGGTTGGGCGGATGGCTTGTTCGATCCCGTCCTTGGACGCATTCAAATTCCAACCCAAGGCGCTGCAACGGATCGGGCTTGGCTGACTCGAGTGCTTCGTCACGAATTTGTACATGCCCTGATTCATGAGGAATTGGGGGCAACCGGCGGCATGATTCCAACCTGGCTGAATGAAGGCTTAGCGATGCAGCTGGCCAGTGATCCCTGGCAAGAGGTGACCGGCGTCACGCCCAGCGAGCACAGCCTGGTTCCATTGACGGCGCTTGAAGGTAGTTGGGAAAGTCTGCCTGCGGAGAAGGTCGGTCTCGCTTATAGGGAGGCCAATGCCGCCACTCACTATCTCATCGAACGGTTCGGCATGCACAAGGTCCACGAGGTGCTGCTCCATCTGAAGGCCCGACAGACAATTGCCGCCGCCATGCAGGATAGACTGCTGCTGTCCTACGATCACTTCCAGCAGCAATGGGCGGATAGTCTGAGCACCACAGTGGTTCAGCCAAAATCCTAAGGGCTATCGCAGCTTCGTCTGATAAGCCTGACGCCCCAGCGAACCGCTTGGATTCCAAGATGGAATGGCTTGAGGATACGCACGAAGCTCCGGCTCGGTCGGAGACTCATCAATGCGATCCAGTTGCTCGAAAGAATCCTCCCATAAGAGCGTTCCGGATATTCGATCGTAGGTCCGTACAACCAAATCAAAAATATGTCCGATGGGGTCGCCGATCGGCCTGACGAACAGCCCACCGAATAACACTCCTTCGATCCGGGCGCGCTTCCGAACCCCTGGAGCAAACTGATCCTGCCAGACAAGTCCACCCGTGAAAGGATTGACGGCGCGAACCGAGAAGAGAGTCTGGAGCGGAGTGGTGCCGGAGACCGATACCTTTAGCACCGATGTGCGGCTCGGGATGATCGTCGCATTGGTTCTCGTCTGGCTACCTTCCCCCACTTTGAGCAAATTCAACTGCCCCTCCCAGAGAAACCTTCCCGATTCTGCGTCATAGACTCTCAACATGAAGGCTGATTTCCCTTTGGAGTCAGTTCCAATGCCACCGGCAAAAATGCGCCCTCTATTCCCATCATGTTCGGCGGCGCCCTCTTCCTTCACGTTCACATCGAACGAATCCTCCGACAGGATGGCGCCTGACGGCGCATCGTAAGTCCGGACTGTAATCATTGAGGACCCCGCCGCCTGAAAACCAAACCCGGCCGCCAACACGTCTGAATGATCGGCAGACGCTTGGGCCACAACCTTCCCGTTAAATCCAGGAGTGGCTACTCTTCCGGGAGGTACATGGGAGAGGGCAGTTGAAGCAAGGCCGGGAATGAGCACAAGCACACTCGTCGCCCACAAAGCTAACGCCGACCGTTGCTTTGTGGGTAGATATCTGAACCTTCCTAACCTTCTACTTGATCGCATTCCAACAAACCACCCAGCGATGCTCTCTGGAAGTATATGTAGGGTCACGTGTGCCTCCCTGTCAGAGGCGGATTCTCACTCGCATACCCTCACGCGGTAAATCACACAGCAGTCCTGGCTGGCCCCTCAAAGGTTGGGCATAGGGTCGCATCTTGAGGTGAGTTTGGACTTGCAAGGACAAAAAGATCCCTGGTTAGGAGACCAGCGGAGATAGCCTGCATTGGAACAGGAGGCGGGCCAAAGCAACTTGCGGTGGGCAAACGCGGCAGTTATAGTGCCGCCATGAACGCCCTTCGTCCGGTCATCGCCCTTTTTGTCGCTCTGATCGCGTTGGAAGGTATCCTCTATATGGCGGAATCAACCGCCTCGCTTTCAACTATTCGTGAGGGAGTGTTAGTAGGGTTCCTTTTCGGTTTTCCGACGCTGTTGGTCGGCGGGCTTCTCGTGATCCGTCAGCACTGGGTCGTAATGGCAACCGTCATGTACAGTACTATTGCCTTGGCGCTCGATCTCGCCACCATCGTCCAGGAAGCAAGTCAGGCGTCCCCTCGCCCGCTCATCCTGGCACTCACACTGGGTAGCAGCCTTCTCAACTTCCTCATCATGATCCTCGGAGGCCGTTGCGCGCTTTCACTCCGGCCGGACGAAAGGCCTCCAGCAGCCCCCCATCCCAATCTTCAATTCCCCTCTTCATCCTAACCGGTCTGATCTTTACGACACCCGCGGCGCGAAGCCACTCGGCTGTTTCACTGAATGAATAGGTATGTCCAGCAGATGTACACAGCAGCATGCTCACGGCGAATAGTCTAGCTTCTTCGGGATAGGAGTCTCCTCGGTCGTGAAGAAATGCACGCTGCATGATCAGTCGTTCGCCTGGGAATAACACGGAATACAATCGCCGAAACAGCGCTTGGCTCCCACCGAGAGTCTGAGCCAACTTCGGGGTAGACCGGTTCCCTGACCCCATTGCGGCAAAGAGATTCAGCTTAAGCAGTAACAATCACACGCGGCTATCGGTAGGCAGCAAGGACATGACGAAAGGTTTCAATACTGGTGATGGGAGACGTATCACGAAGTAACCCGGCTGAATTGTCTCGTGCTATGGCTGAATCTTGAATAGATTCTGACACCAGCGCACGGCAGCCAGGATCTCATCAAACCGATCAAAGTCGACTGTCTTGTGGAACGTAATAGCGACATATTCGTCATTCATTTCGGTCTGTTCGACGAAGCCCACCTTTAGCAGAGCAGAACGCTTCTTAGACACCGCAGGACCCAGAAAGTATTTGGCCTGTTTCGCCACTTCATCGGTACCCAGGTCTTCGGTTGTCCCATCGCACATCAGGCTCTTCACATCGTCCATGGCGATTCCGTGCTGACAGAGGAGTTGTCCGTCCGACCGCACCTCCAACAGCCACCCATCATCCCCCAGATCGAGCGTCAGGGCTCCACCGGGCTCCAGCTCATAAAATTGCGGAACCGCACTCACCAGCCATGCTCGAGCCTGTTCCCATGATGGAAGCGCGACGGTATTCATGCGCGTGACTCCCGAGGCTGGAGAGTCGGGTCTTCGGCGTCTAAACGAGCGCGAAGCCGTTCGAGGCGAGTCACATTCTCAGCTAGTTTAGGGAGATCGTACTTACGATCCATACGCACCACCTGCTCCAGTAACTGAACGGCCATCTGCAGTTGGCCCAAATCTTCGTAGCATTGGGCGAGAACGTAACGGGCACCGCCTGTACGCAGTTCATCTCGACTTCGCTCCGCGATTGATTGACTGGTATGGCAACAAGCAATGGCGTCATCATAGCGCTTTTGGATGGCAAAGGTCCGCCCCATCATCCGCCAGGCATCGGCGACGCCTCCTTGATTGTTGAGACGGCGCATGAGCACCAGAGACTGCTCATAGTACCGTAGTGCCTCTTCGAACTGGCCTGTTTCACGCGCCACCAGGCCGAGATCGGAAAACAGCACCGCCTTTCCCAGTTCGTCATGTACCCGCGTCATGATATCGAGCGCCTCAAGGTAATAGGCTCTCGCTCGCTCCCACTCCCCGGCGTCGGCACGAAGATTCCCCAGATTGGCTAGGGTCGTCCCAATGCCCTTCTCGTCACCCAAAACCTTCTGCAACTCCAGCACTTCCTGATAGTAGCTCTGAGCCGATTCACGGCGACCACTGACCGCGCAAATATTGCCAAGATTGCCCAACGTCGCGCTCAAGGCGCGATGATCACCGGTCAATCGATCACATTCCAGAGCCTTTGCATAACAGGCATAGGCATCCGTATAGTGGCCGCGCGCAAAATGCTCGTTGCCCTGACGATTGAGTTCCTCTGAGAGTCCGTTTCGAAGGGCCATGCTTTCCTACGTCTGAAGCGCCTGTTCAACGGCCTGTTTGGCTCCGAATACGATGCTAGCGCCATCGCCCACAAGAATCGAGTCGAAGTTATATTTCAACAAACGCCGAAGCCCGTCTCTCGCCTTCGTGATATCGGCGTATTTCTCCGGAGCCAGAAGGCCCAAGCTTCCCGCCGGTTTGCCAATTAACGCATCGCCGACGATCAACACGCCCTTCCCCTGCTGAATGTACAATGCCGACTCACCCGGAGATTTTTGATCACTCAGGTGAATGACCCAAATACCGCCGGGCAACAACTCGCCGTCCTTGAATGTCTTGGACGGCTTCACATCCATCTCCGCGATATCCGCCTCAGGCACCTGTAGCCGGCAACGAAAATCGGCCTGGTACGACGCCGCCTCACGGACATGATCACGGTTAGTGACAATGATGTAATCCAGGGCGCCCTGGCGTCGAACAACTGTGTGGGCCTCGGCCGTCATCGGCGGCGGATCAACCAGAATCTTATGTTCCCCCACATTGAGAAATAGCCCGTTAAAATCGAGCTGCTTGTCCTCTGAAAACCAGGACCATTGCCAAATTCCGGGAAGGAGTTGTTTCACAGATATCGCCTCACGTAGATGGGATTACAACGCTGCCACCGCATCCTGGAGGGTCTTCGTGACCTTCGCACAGATATCGGCTTCGCTGGGAAGATCGATGATATCGTCTTCCGACAGGGTAATGAACTTCCGATTCGGCCCCTTTGTGAGGGAAATAAGGAACATGCTGTTTGTGGGCTTGGTCGGAATCACCACCTGAACGGTCTGATCAATACCCTGCACGACTTCCAGAAACTTCTGCTTTCCCTCTTCCCATTCGTCCATGAATGATCCTCTTTTCCTGCTACATGGCTCCTGCGCCGGCTGGAGTAGAAGCTGCCAACAGCTTTTCCACTTCCTGGATGATGACCTCGGCACCTGCCAATTCCATATTGCCCACCCGCTGCCACCTGATCACACCGCGCTGATCGATGACATACACATTGGGAATGAACTTCCCGCCTCCATACAGTTTGTCGGTGGTCTTATTCGGGTCGAGCAAATAGGGGTAGGTTACCTTCACGGGAAAGGCACTCAAGAATTCGCCTACGCCCCGCTTGGAATCCCCCGACGAATTGACCCCGACAACGGCCACATTCTTCCCAGCCATCGCCTCATGAACCTTTTGCAGATTGGTTCCTTGGGTCATACAGGGGTCACAAATATGAAACAGCCCGAGGACAACCACTTTCCCCTTTAATTGCTCAATCGAAACCGCATCGCCTGTTACGGACGTTAACGAGAAGGCCGGCGCCGGCTCTCCGACTTTAAAAAACCCGGCGGCGACTACATGGTGAGCGGCCCACAGATGCACCAAGACAATCGCAACTACTATGAGAACTCGCTTCATCAGAGCCTCCTTCCTGAAACCAAGCCAATGATGGAAGCCAATACTCCCTATGGCTGGTTCGCAGCAGTCAACAATCACTGCTGGTGATGCAAGCATCCTAGCATGCGTTTTTTTTCGGGAGCAACCACTTAGGGAGCAGGGCATTTATCTATTGACGAAGGGGAAACGTTTCATGGCGGGAAGCCTACGATCAGCCGGAGCTCTGCAACCATCGCACGACTGCTTCACGCATCCGGACAGAAAGAAGCCATTTGGCGATAATCCGATGAAACGGTTTCAAACAGATGGCCAGCATACGAAGTCGTCGTTGAAACCGGAACCAGGGCAACGAACGGGTGAGCACCGCTGCTTCCGCACGACAGAGCGCAGCCCCCAATCTCCACCGCTCAAACCACGAATCTTTGAGGGTCATGTATAGAGCCTCTGCAGAATCTTCATGAATCCCATGACAAGGATTCTTCAACAGTTGCGTAGGCATCTTTCGAACGAGGATGGGGATGTCTGCATCTGCCTCTATCTCCTGAAGTATCGTCGGTGGGACGGCGGTATCGAGGAGGCTGTGAGCCACCGCCAGGCCGAGCAGGACCAACCGTCGACATCTCCACTCGTCTGCTTGAAACAGCACACGACTCCAATCTAAGGCCGGCCGCCGACGCACGAGCTCCGCCACATCGCAGACCCACTTCAACTGCTCCCAGGCATGTTTTGACCCATGCACGCAAAGAAGAATCAACAGATCCTCAGGACAGAGGCCCATCACCGATTTGGCTGGTAAGTGAACGGGTTTCAGTCTTTCCCAAAACACGCTCCGATCAAGCCGAAATCCGAAATGCCGGCGAGCCATCACCCACTGAAGATCAACCGCAATAATGCTGTTTCGCCTCTGAAAAAAGTGGTACGGCTCCCCTGACTCCTCCCCGCTTCCCATGTCCTGGCTGGTCAGTTGATACCCCTGAGACCATAAGACCTTCCGAGCTTGAGGAATCGCTCCCTGCTCAACGATCAAATCGATATCCGCACATTCCCGTAAACCTAGATCGCCATACGCCGTCTGTGCAAGCGTGATGCCTTTAAAGGGAATCGCCGTCACCCCCTTAGCCGCCAACGCATCCAGTAAGGTCACGAGTTCTTTAGCCAACAAGCTATTCAAAAGAGCGTTCGCTTGATTGTGCCGACGAAAAGCTTCGTGGATGGAAGAAGGCACGGCAGCCGGACAAATCGTGACAAGATTGCGATATACTAGCGGCGCCACGCCATGGGTTCTTGAGAGCTTCCAGACCAGCTCCCAATCAATTCCATCACAGGCCAAATCTGCTACTTCGACTCGAATAAACTCATTCATCGTCGTTCGCGCACAGAGTGCAAGTAATCGTCCCTCCGCATGCATGAGGGCCAAACCTGGCGCCGGCGTCATCCCCTTACGCGAGATACCTCCCAGACGAGAAGAGTTCCATTGTGCGACGGTGGACTTAGGACGCTGTCCCATGTCAGTTCTCTCTCCTTGCTTGCCGCTTCTCCAGAAGAGGCGTTACCAGCCATGGCAACTCCAGGACATCGCGTCCGAAGTGGAGTCGATAACAGTCCGTTTGCTCGACCAGACGAACAAGTGCTTGAAACTCCTGGCGCGCTACCTCAGCGTCATACACGAGCAACGAATGCGGAAGGATCATCTCCAATGCCACCTTTTTGGGCAAGGGCTCCAGACAACTGTGTGAAGAATCGAGCACCTCGGGAAAGAGGATCACGCTTGGCTCGCAAGGCTGGCCTAATGGCCCCGAATATATATCCTCAGCATGGAAATAGCGCTTAGGAACCCCTGCGTGAAGCACAGATGGCGGAGCCTCTCGCAGTTCAGGAAAGAACGATACGGTGTGATCGGTCACATTGATCTTGAGCGGATACGGGAGGATCTCCACACGCGTGCCACTGACCCGAAAGAACGGGTGATCGTCGGAGAGGTAACGATACCCTGCTCGCAGCAGGGATAGGAACGAGGTGGTTTTCCCCCGCCCACTGAAACCAGGAATCAACACCCCCTGCCCCTTGTGCTCCAGGGCAGTGGCATGAAACGTATACAATCCGCACCGCTTCAGAAGTTCCGTCATGGCAAAATGGACAAAACTCACCCGGATATCCGGCGCCATGGCCTCCGGCCTCACCAGATAACCATGAGCAGCTTGCGAGGCTCCATCGATGACGACCAAACCTTGTTCATGAAAATCGGCAATCAATAGGCCGTTGTTTGAATATATGTCGCAGGACCATGTCCTCTTCCCATCAGGACCGATTACGAGGCCAGAGTCGCCATACAACAATTGCGCTGAACCGGAAATCCGGACCGGAACATCCCCACGCCGCTCAATCGCGTCGAACTCCATCCGCATCGACGGAGCCACAACGGTGTCGCAGTGAAAGTGATGGAGTAACGCTTCAACGGAATGTGCCAACTCGGACGAATTGGTGGTGAATGTCATCTCTATGCCATGGACGGAGAGTAGAAGTTCCTTCATTGAAGACGCCATGAACATTACCGCTTCTCCTTTTCAGCCTTCTGCCTGTCGTCACTACCTTACAGGTATAGGGCGAGCTGGCCGGTCTACGTAACCGGCCAGCTCCATAGCTCTCACTGGAGCGAGTGGCATGTTATACGGGTGTTCGATCCAGCACGCGGGACAACTGAATGGCCGTCACGTCGCGCAGCAACTCATGTTTCACGAGCGCCGGCTTGACGTATTCGGGTTTTATCTGTCGCTCCATTCTCGCTCACCTCCTTTCTGTGTGAAGTAATCCTTCCTGCTCCAAAAGAACGATCAACTCCAACATATCGTCCTGAGCCTGCTGTTCAGACACGTCAAACCTGGCGCAGATTGTTGAGTGAATCTGCCGTAGCGACTGCTCCCCTTTGCACAAATCCCAGATGGTTGATCCGACAACATTAAGCGTGTAGTAGCGGCCGGAGCTCAGATTCAACAGCACACTTTCACCATCAAGAACCGTGCTGTGGACCTGTTCATCCTGCCTGGGAAACAGTTCTGACAATTCGAGCTGACGCTCACTCCACAGATGCACAGTGGCAGGCATAGGGATACTCCTGGTTCAGATTGCTGGAAACATGTGACTGCTCCGATACCATCATTCGCTCCACAACCGATTGTCCCGCGAAGGTTTGCTCTCCCCACGAGTAAACCCAGCACATCATTGCAAGATACGGGCAAAACTATCGTCATCACGCTCGTTTCGCCATTCCCAGTGAGATTGGGATCCACCTCCCTTTAGGGGAGCTGGATTTTTTTCATCGAAAACGGATGTAACGGCCTAGGGCTGGGGGCGCTGATGGGTTTCAAAATTCGACTAGGCCCGCCAGGTCCAGCCGACACCAAAAGAGAGGGAATGTGCAGAGGAGCGCTCAGGAAATGCGAGATGATTGAGCACTTGAAGAAACCAGGGATTGCGGGAAGGTAACCGTCACCGTAAACGATTGCCAGTAGGAGGACGGCTCAAGAAACACATGACCATCGAGCACCAGCCATGCGTGTCCCTCCAACTGCTGATTCAGCTTCAACACTCCACATTTGAATTGAACAGGAAGGCCGGCACGGCGGGCGAAAAAAAACAGCGCTAACGCTCGAGGAAAACAATTTCCCTTCGGATTGTATGGAAACAGCGCCAGCCACCGATCCACATAATAGGCCACGCCTTCCATCGCGTGCTCATCCGGATCGGCTGAAAGCTCGCATGATAACCAGCCAAGCAACCGCCTGAGACTCGTCAGGCGAGACGCGATGCGAACCCCAACGACCACAACACCAGTGGCAACGATCACTCGATATTTCCGGACCAGGGACATGCCAATCAATCTAACAAGGCGGAGGAGAAAGTCCAGACGATCCTATGAACCGGCGAGGACAACGAGGTCAGCGTGGAGCTTCAAAGAGCCCAAGTTGGAGTTCTTCAGCACGGGTAAAGGAGATAGGGTATCGTTCGGTAAAGCAGGCATCGCAGTAGTGCCCCGGAAGGCCGGGAGCCGCCCTCACCATGCCCTCCAGGCTCAAGTAGGCGAGGCTGTCCGCAGTGATGTATTTGCGAATCTCTTCGGTGGTGTGACTGGCCGCGATCAATTCTTTCTTGGTCGGGGTATCGATGCCATAAAAACAGGGCGACACGATCGGCGGAGAACTTATCCGCATATGCACTTCTTTGGCTCCGGCATGACGCAGCATCTTGACGATTTTTCGGCTCGTGGTTCCCCGAACTAACGAATCGTCTACTACAACGACGCGTTTCCCTTCGAGGACTTCGGGAACGGCATTGAGCTTCACCTTCACCCCGAAGTGACGAATTGACTGCTCCGGCTCAATGAAGGTCCGACCTACATAATGATTTCGAATCAGTCCCGTCTCGAACGGAAACCCAGATCCCTCGGAATACCCCAATGCCGCCGGCACCCCTGAATCCGGCACGGGAATCACGATGTCTGCATCAACCTGCGATTCTTTCGCCAATTGCCGTCCGAATGCTTTCCGGATGGAATAGACGGCTTTGCCTCCAAAAATACGGCTATCAGGACGGGCAAAGTAGACATATTCAAACACACACATGGCCGGCTTGGTTTGAGCGAATGGCTTATAACTGGTGACGCCCTGATGATCCAGTACCACCAACTCTCCCGGTTCGATCTCCCTTACATATTCGGCATCCAACAGATCGAACGCGCAACTTTCGGAGGCCACTATCCAGGCGTCACGAAACCGTCCCAGGCACAGGGGGCGAAATCCATGGGGATCGCGCGCGGCGACAATGCCCTGATCGGTCATCAGAACCACTGAAAATGCGCCGCGAACCTGGGTGAGCGAATCGATGACCCGGTCCAGCAGCGTATCCGCCCGCGAATGAGCGATGAGATGGATGATGACTTCCGTGTCGGACGTCGATTGAAAAATAGCGCCGTAGGCTTCCAGTTCACTGCGAAGCATGGTGGCATTGATCAAATTCCCGTTGTGCGCCACGGCCAGGTTGCCGAAGGCAAAATTGACACTCAAAGGCTGCACATTCTTGAGGCCCGCCCCGCCCGCAGTGGAATAGCGATTGTGCCCGATCGCCATCGTGCCGGGCAGACGTGCCAAAGCCTGTTGCGAAAAGATATCCGCGACAAGGCCCTGCCCCTTTTCGACATAAAACTGTTCGCCGTCATTGGAGATAATGCCGGAAGCTTCCTGTCCGCGATGTTGCAAGGCGTAAAGACCAAGGTAGGCGAGGTTCGCGGCTTCTTTATGGCCGTAGATACCGAACACGGCGCATTCGTCGTGGAACTTATCGGAAGAAATCAGCGGGCTTTCGTTGGCCATGACGTCCGTATCCTAGTCCTGACCTAATGCACGAGGGATTGCCCATCCCCAATGGTCATACAGTGCCGTCAATTCGAGATCGATTTTGCAGCCAGCCGCTTGCTGATCACCCTCTACTTGAATCACCAACCGGTCACCCCCAACTGTACCGATCCGAGCGGCATGAACACCGGCATCCCAGACCGCATTTAGGACCCGCTCGGCCAGCTCCGCTTTCACGGAGAGCAGAATTCGTGATTGGCTTTCCCCAAAGAGCACCGCGTCTCGACGAAGACCGTCAAGCGGCAATTGTACCATAGCCCCCAGTCGTTGAGTTGAACCCGAGATGCAACACTCCGTCAGCGCCACCGCCAATCCGCCATCGGAACAGTCATGGGCCGACTGCACCAACCCCTCACGGATGAGTCGAATGGTGCAAGCCTGCACGGCCTTTTCAGTTTCCAGACTCAGCAAAGGCGGCGAACCCTGCTCCCGATGGTGCAAGACCTTCAGATATTCCGTTCCACCGAGATCTTCACGGGTTTGGCCCAGGAGAATGATCGCATCGCCGCTTTCCTTGAACCACTGCGTCATGGCACGATCGGCCTCTTCGATCAACCCAACCATCCCGATCATCGGGGTGGGATAAATCGACAGGTCATTCGTCTCATTGTACAAACTCACGTTGCCGCTCACGATGGGCACATTCAACGCCTCGCACGCATCCTTCAGCCCTTCAATCGCAAGGACGAACTGCCACATGACTTCGGGGCGCTGCGGATTGCCGAAATTCAGACAGTCGGTCACGCCGATCGGCTCAGCTCCCGAGCAAGCCAGGTTTCGCGCGCATTCCGCAATGGCAATCTTGGCGCCCTCATAAGGATTCAAGAGACAATAGCGCCCGTTGCAATCGACGGACAACGCCAGTGCCTTATTCGTCCCCTTCACCCGCAACACAGCCGCATCCGACCCCGGACGCACCATCGTATTTGTTCGCACCATGTGGTCATACTGCTCGTAGACCCACCGTTTACTGGCAATGGTCGGCGAATCCAGGAGTGCGAGCAATGCGGCATTCGCGTCTTTGAGGTCGGGCAGGGCATCGTGATTCAGCGCCTGCAACATCTCTTGATAGGCAGGCGGCGAACTCGGCCGATCATACCGTGGCCCCTCGTCGGCCAGAGCCTTGGCCGGAATCTCTGCAACCACGTGGCCATTCTCTTTGAGGACGACCTTGCCCGTATCCGTCACCCGGCCGATCACGGCCACATCCAGATCCCACTTACGGCAGATCTTGATCACCTCGTCTTCACGACCGGCCTTCACCACCATCAACATCCGTTCCTGGGATTCCGAGAGCATGATCTCGTAGGGAGTCATCCCAGGTTCACGGCGCGGCACATCTGCCAACTCCAACTCTACACCCGTGCCTTCTCGCGAGGCCATTTCGCAGGCCGAACTCGTCAAACCGGCAGCACCCATGTCTTGAATGCCGACCAGGCAATCACCGGCCATCAGTTCCAAACAGGCTTCGAGCAACAGCTTCTCAGTGAACGGGTCACCGACCTGCACCGTCGGCCGCTTCTGAGCCGCTTGTTCATCGAACGAGTCCGAGGCCATCGTCGCGCCGTGAATCCCGTCACGCCCGGTCTTCGAACCAAAATAGATCACCGGGTTGCCGACGCCGGCCGCCTTACCCAGAAAAATCTTGTCCTTCTTCGCAATGCCCAGACAGAACACATTCACCAGAGGATTCAGGGCATAGATGTCGTTAAAAACAATCTCTCCGCCGACGGTGGGCACACCCATACAGTTGCCGTACCCGGCAATACCCGACACAACACCCTTGAGCAGATGGCGGGTATTCGCATTGTCCAATCCGCCGAATCGCAGCGAGTTCAACAACGCAATCGGCCGAGCGCCCATCGTAAAAATATCGCGTAGAATTCCGCCCACCCCCGTCGCCGCACCCTGGTAGGGCTCGATGAAAGAAGGATGGTTGTGAGACTCCATCTTGAACACCGCGCACAGACCATCCCCGATATCCACCGCGCCGGCATTTTCGCCGGGCCCCTGAACCACGCGCGGCCCCGTCGTCGGCAACTTCTTCAAGTGGATGCGGGAGCTCTTGTAGGAACAATGTTCGCTCCACATGGCCGAGAACATGCCCAGTTCGGTCCAGTTGGGTTCTCGCCCCAAGATCTCCAGGATCTTCTTATATTCGTCATCGCTCAGCTTATGCTGCTCAAGGATGGCTTTGGTAATGACCAGTGCGTTCATGAATGACACATTCTCAATCGTAGGGGGTTACCGACAGTTCCGGCACCGCTGCTCACGCGAACCGGCCGTCATACTCCGATCAACTTGGACTGCAATTCCGGCTTGCCGAACGAGCTCAACATCGACAGAAAGATCAGCCGACCATCTTCATTGCCTAATATCGATTCCGCACTGCGTTCGGGATGCGGCATCATGCCCAAAACATTTCCGTCCGCGTTCATGATTCCAGCGATATTATCCAGCGAACCGTTCGGGTTCGCATCGGGCGTCACCTTGCCGTCGGCCGTGCAGTAGCGAAAGATCACTTGTGCATTGGCTTTAATGCCGCCGAGCGTGACCGGATCGGTGTAATAGTTCCCGTCGGCATGCGCGATGGGAATCTTCAGCACCTGGCCGGACTCGCATTGATTCGTAAACCGTGTCGCCGCATTTTCCACCTTCACGTAGACGTCTTTGCAGATAAAATTGAGCGAGGTATTGCGCAGCATCACACCTGGCAGGAGACCAGCCTCCAGCAGAATCTGAAACCCGTTGCAGATGCCGATGACCAGGCCACCCTTATTCGCAAAGGCCTTCACGGCTCCCATCACCGGAGAAAACCGCGCGATGGCGCCGGTCCGCAAATAATCCCCGTAGGAAAACCCGCCCGGCAGCACGACCGCATCGAGCCCCGCGAGCAGAGTTTCCTTATGCCAGATCATCTCCACATACTGGCCGAGCACATCCTTGAAGATATACTGGCAGTCGTGATCGCAATTACTGCCGGGAAATACCACCACGCCGATTTTCATAATTCTAAAGAGCTTATGGCCTATGGCAAATGGCGTATGATACGAGACAGGAACGAGGTCTCGGCTTCTGCCATCAGCTATAGGCTATAAGCCATCTGCTCCTATCCGAGTTCGTACCGATAATCCTCGATCACCGTATTCGCCAGCAATTTTTCACACATCTGCTTCACCTGGGCATCCGCCTTGGCGCGGTCCGCTTCGTTCACGTCGACTTCCATGTACTTGCCGACCCGCACGTTTCCCGCATTCTTAAACCCGAGGGAGTCCAGCGCATGTTCGATCGCCTTCCCCTGCGGATCGAGAATTCCCTGCTTCAGCGTCACATGAATCTTGGCTTTCATTGTACTTTTCCCACTTCCTGCTGTGCCTTGCCGACCCTCTGCACGTACTTCCTGATCCAAAAGATCACGCCGATCGTCCCGAGCCCTGCCAGTGACATTAAGACGAACGCCCAGCGCCAAGGCGATTCCTTGAGGTGATAGGCCATCAACGCCACCGTGGCCGCCCACACCAGAATCGCCGCCACCAGGCCATAGTTCAGAAACAACTGCAGAAACCGGTTCATCATTTTTCCCCGCCCTTAGACCTTCAGAGAGCGGACGAGGGGATGGTGGGGCGGCTACTGCGCGCGTCCAACGAGGGCCTTCTGAGGCCGCGCGTTGCACGAGCAAAGCCGCCTGGCCCACCCTCCCCTATCCGCACACCCTCTTTAACACCTCCTGATACGCCTCTTCGATCTTGCCCATGTCCTTTCGGAATCGATCCTTGTCCATCGACTCTTTGGTCGTCTGATCCCAAAACCGGCAGGTATCGGGAGAAATTTCATCGGCGAGGATGAGTCGATTGTGAAAGACGCCGAACTCCAGCTTAAAATCCACGAGCATCATCCGGCGTTCTTTGAAAAACGGCAGCAACACGGCATTGATCTTGTGGCCCAGCTCGCGCATCTCCCGTAACACAGCCGGAGTCGCCACATTCAATAGGCGCAGGTGATCGTCGTTCACCAGCGGATCCCCCAACGCATCGTCCTTGTAGTAAAACTCGATGATCGCCGGGTCGATGGCCGCGCCTTCTTTGAGGCCCAGCCGCTTGGCAAGACTCCCCGCAACGACGTTCCGGACCACCACTTCGACCGGCACAATCGTCACTCGCTTGGTGAGCATCTCGCGCTCGCTGATGCGTTCGATGAAGTGCGTCGAGATCCCCTGCTGTTCGAGAAGCCGGAACAGCCGCTCCGATATCTTGTTGTTGACCACCCCTTTATCGACGATGGTCCCGCGCTTCTGGGCATTGAATGCCGTGGCGTCATCCTTGAAATACTGCAACACCTGGTCGGGCCGATCAGTCGTGAAAATCTTCTTGGCCTTGCCTTCATAAATCATCGTGCCTGCTGGTTCGACGGTCATCCCTCTCTCCTTCGACTATTGTGCGAACTTTTCCAGGATCTCCTCCAGCGGACTCATCGTGCCCAACAGGGTCGGATGCCCGAAGCGTCGATTGTGGCGGAACTCCTTCACCTGCTGCAACGCTCGCACCAGATTGTGAAACTCCTCCAACGTTTCCGTTTCAAAATAGGTGATGAAATCGACGTCGTCGAGGCCCGTAGAGTGATACAGTTTCCGTTTCACCGTCTTGAGATAGGGAAGCGCCGCCTGCGTATGCTCCTGCATCAGAGCGGTCCGTGATTCCTGGTCCAACCCCCACCATTCCGCGTCCTTCTTGATGGGAATCACAATCGCGTACGGCCTGGAGCCGGATTCGCCGTTCGCCTGCAACTCCGTCTTTATGGATTCAGGGAAGCCTGCGACATAGGTCGCCTTCTTGCTCACGCCATGAAGAAATCCGCCTGAAGTGAGATGGCGTCCCAATCGAGTGCCCATGAATGCCGAGAGAAACTGCTGTGTGTCAGACAAGGTGCGGGCATGTATCCGAAACATGAGATCGGCATGGTCGGACAACCCCCGGAGCAGATAGGATTCGATCAGGATCTTGCCGGACCATTGTTCGACCAATCCCTTGACCTCCGCCACTGAAATCACCCGTGATTCCCCGGGAAGGTCCCACCAGTCATGGTCCATCTGGAAGGTCGCAAATGTGCCGTATACCCCAGGCTCTGTCAGAAGCTTCTCGCGGTCGGCTGCGGAAGCGGACCAAACCGCGGCCAGCACCAGCAGACCGGCCAAGAACCCGATTCGTCCTGTCGACCGCAGGCTCATGCCCGCTTCCTCCGTCGTTTTGCCGACGGAGCGCCGCTCGCTCCGAACACCCGGCGAAAAACTTGATCCAAATGTCGCAGGTAATAGGCCGGATCGAAACAGGCAGTGATTTCGTGCGGCTTCAAGTGGGTCGTGATGAACGGATCGCGAGCGACCAGCTCCTGAAACCCGACTCCGCCTTTCCACGCCGTCATTGCGTTACGCTGGACCGCTTCGTACGACTCCTTGCGCTGGGCGCCCTTATCGATCAAGGCCAGCAGCAGTCGCTGCGAATAGACCAGGCCTCTGGTCAGATCGAGGTTGCGCTGCATCCGCTCGGGATACACGATCAGATTCTTCACCAGATCGGTCACGCGGGCCAGCATGTAATCAACCAGAATGGTGCTGTCCGGCATGATCACCCGCTCCACCGAGGAATGGCTGATATCGCGCTCATGCCACAGGGCCACGTTCTCCAACGCGGCCAGACTATTGCCGCGTACCAGACGCGCCAGGCCGCACAGGTTTTCGGACGCGATCGGATTGCGCTTGTGGGGCATCGCCGATGACCCCTTCTGTCCGGCGGAGAAATATTCTTCCGCCTCCAGCACCTCCGTGCGCTGCAGGTGACGAATTTCGGTGGCGATTTTTTCAATGGTCGCGGCCAGTAGCGCAAGCGCGGAGGCATAGGCCGCATGCCGGTCTCGCTGCACGATCTGGTTGGACACCGGATCCGACGCGAGCCCCATCTTGGCGCAGACATACTCTTCAATTTCGGGACCTTGATGCGCGAACGTGCCCATCGCTCCCGAAAGTTTGCCCACCGCGATATCCTTGCGTGCCGCTTCAAGCCGCATGCGGTGCCGGCAGGCCTCTTCATACCAAATCGCCAACTTGAATCCGAACGACACCGGTTCGCCGTGAATGCCATGCGACCGGCCCACCATCACCGTATGGCGATGCTCGATGGCCCGCTTCTTCAACACGGAAATCAGGTCGTCGAGATCCTCGAGAATCAGGTCGAGCGCTTCGGTCATCTGCACCGCCAGCGAGGTGTCGACGATGTCCGATGAGGTGAGCCCCATATGGAGGAACCGGTGCTCAGGTCCGACCGAATCCATCAGTGATTCGAGGAACGCGATCACATCGTGTTTCGTGACTTTTTCGATCTCGGCGATGCGGGCCACATCGATCTTGGCCTTCTTGCGAATTCTCGAGCTGGTCCCGCGCGGAATCTGCCCGCCACGCTCAAACGCGGCGCAGGCCTGCAACTCCACTTCCAGCCAGATTTCATATTTGTGCTGAAGGTCCCAGATGGCACTCATCTGCGGACGGGTGTATCGATCGATCATCTCATCCTCGTGGTTCGTCGCTCGCGAAGCGTCATCCAGGGAAACAAAGCGTATGGCCGATGGCGTATGGTAAAGATAGGGTTAACGTTGGATCTCTTGCCATCTGCTAGAGGCCATGAGCTACAGGCTCTTATTCAGAGCCCACCACAGGCAATTCGGGAAAGGCGCGCTTCCGTTCCAACCGCGCATCCGACCCGAGTACCTTATCGAGAATGCCGTTCACGAACTTGGAGGCCTCCTCGTCGCCGAAACTCTTGGCCAGCTCGATCGCTTCGTTCAGCGTCACCTTGGCCGGCACCTCCGGCACGTGCAGCAACTCAAAACAACCCATGCGGAGAATATTGCGATCGATGATCGGCATCCGACTGACCTTCCAATTGGTCGCATAGGTCCCGATCAGCGCGTCCAGTTCCGTTTTGTTGGCCCGGACGCCGGAGACCAATCGCTCCGCGAACACCCGCAACTCCTCGGTCAGGGGATACTGAATCCAGAAATCGTCCAGCCAGGGACCCGCCTGGCCATGAATATCGTATTGAAAGAGAATCTGTACCGCCCGTTCACGGGCTTGATGTCGAGAGGCCATAGTGCAACGCCGGTCAGCGTTTCGGCCTCGCTGCCGATCGCCCGGCTCGTCGTGACGGGGTGGCCGGCTGCGGCGCCTCCCCGCTTCCTTCCTTTTTGAGCAGTCGCATCACATTGACCATTTCGATCGCCGTTTTCGCCGCATCGGCACCGCGATTCAACTTGTCGGGGTCGGCGCGCTCAATCGCCTGTGCCACGGTATCGGTGGTGAGGACACCGAAGATGACCGGGATATTCGAGTCCATCGAGGCTTGCAGAATCCCCCGACTGACTTCGGCGCTGATATATTCAAAATGCGGGGTGTCGCCGCGGATCACCGCGCCGAGACAAATGACCGCATCGAATCGGCCGGACCGGGCAAGCTGGCGGGCCACGAGGGGAATTTCAAACGCCCCCGGCACTCGCACCACCTCGATGGCCCCGTCCGCCACGCCGGCCTTGGTCAAAGCCTTCACACATTCCGTCAGTAACCGGCTGGTGACGAATTTATTAAATTTGCTCGCCACGATGCCGAACGCCAGCCCCGTTGCGTCTTGGGAACCTTTGCGAAGCTTCATGGGATGAGAGAACGAGTCAGACGTTTCATGGACTGTGTGTAGGCCGAAGAAAAAGGGCAATCATACCTGGAAACGCCCTCAAATGGCTACACGTTTCAGGCCGTCAGCGCACGCATCTGTCCCACACAAGGATGACTCAGGATTGAAACCAGCGCGCGACGCTAGACCTTCTTCAGCAGATGGCCGAGCTTGGCTTTTTTGGTGCGGAGATATTTTTCGTTGTCGGCACGGGGCGCGATCTCGATCGGCACCCGTTCGACCACCTTCAGGCCATAACCTTCGATGCCGACGATCTTGCGAGGATTGTTGGTAATCAGCCGAATGCGATGCAGCCCGAGCTGCACGAGGATCTGCGCGCCGACGCCATAGTCGCGCAGATCGGCCTTGAATCCGAGCTGGAGATTCGCTTCGACGGTATCGCTGCCGGAATCCTGCAAACCATAGGCACGGATCTTATTCAACAGGCCGATCCCGCGCCCCTCTTGATTGAGGTAGAGCAACACGCCCCGACCGTCCTTCTGAATGATCTCCATCGCCCGATGCAGTTGCTCGCGACAGTCGCACCGCAATGACCCCAGCACATCCGCCGTCAGACAACCGGAATGGACCCGGACCAGCATCGGTGTCTCGGCATCCACCCGGCCCTTTACCAGCGCAATGTGGGTCGCGCCGTCGATATCGTTCTCGAATGCAATCGCTTCGAAATCGCCGAACATGGTCGGCAAAAAGGCGCTGGCCGCCCGCCGCACGAACGTCTCACGATGCATGCGGTACTCGATCAACGCCTTGATCGTCACCATTTTCAGCTTGTGCCGCCGGGCAAACTTGGTCAATTCCGGCACACGAGCCATCGTGCCGTCTTCATTCATAATCTCGCAGATGACGCCAGCCGGATAGAGTCCTGCCAATCGCGCCAGGTCGACCGACCCTTCCGTCTGCCCAGCACGCCTGAGCACTCCGCCGACTTGCGACTTGAGCGGGAAAATGTGGCCGGGACGTGCAAGGTCGGCCGGGGTGCTACGGGGATCGATCGCGACATGAATGGTCGTGGCACGATCGGCCGCCGAAATCCCGGTGGTGATCCCTTTGCGAGCGTCGATGGAGACCGTGAACGCGGTGCCGAACGTGGCCGTGTTCTCGGCCGCCTGCGGCGTCAATTGTAATTCCTCAACACGCTCCGGAGTCAACGCCAGACAGATGAGGCCACGGGCATGTTTGGCCATGAAGTTGACGGCGTGCGGCGTGACCTTGCCGGCCGCCATCACAAGATCGCCCTCGTTTTCACGATCTTCGTCATCGACGAGGATGATGAACTTCCCCTTCTTGATATCCTTGATCGCGTCTTCGATCGAATTAAACGGTGTCGCCATAATCCCTCGATAGTGCAGGCCAGCCTGCTTGGGTGGCCCAGCTAACTCTTTTCAAACCACCCCTGTCAACGGGAAAAACCACCCGGGCTCGGGGCCTGCGCGACGGCGTGGGGACGCCACCGCAGGGCCGGAGCGACCGTCATCGCGGCGGCGGCACTGACGACCGCCAATCCCACGAATCCGAACAGGAACGTGCCCGTACTTTCCCGCAGCAACCCGAACCCGATGGGCACCAGGAACCCGCCGATCCCGCCGGCAGCGCCCACCAAGCCGGAGGCCAGACCGATGTCCTTTGGAAACCACTCGGAGACGATTTGGAAAATCACCCCGTTCCCGAACCCCATCACGGCAATCGTCGCCACCAGCACTCCTACGGCCCAGGGTAACGCCGGAAGCGAGCCCGCCAGCACCGTCATCGAAGCGAGCGCGATAAACACCCCGACCAGCACCGGCAGCCCGCCCCATCGATCTGCCACATATCCACCGACCGGGCGGATCAGGCTTCCCGTGAACCCGCAGAGCGCGGCGATGGAACCACCGACGATCGGATCGCTTCCATACTGATCGTGCAACAACACCGGAAGAAAACTTGTCAGCCCGACGAATCCACCGAATGTGACGCCATAAATCATACAAAGCCAATAAACCGACGGCACCCGCGCCATCGCCCAGGCCGCCTGCCACCAGCCTTCCTTTCCTACCGCGTGCGCGGCCGGCTCACTCTGCACCACCGTGGTAAAGAGACCGATCGCGACCAGAATGGGGACGGCCATGATTCCGCAGGCCCAATGCCACCCCCATGCCGTTTCCCATCGCGGAGCGAGCAGCAGCACCAGCACAGTCCCGATATTTCCCGAGGCCACCAGGCCCAGCACCAGACCTTGATGGGTCGCAGGATAGGCTCGGCTGGCCACCGGCATCGCCACAGCAAAACTCGCCCCCCCGGCACCAAGCAGGAGCGCAATGCCAAGGATCTCCGCATAACTTCTCCCCCCGAACGCCGCCCAGATCACTGCGAGTAGTTGAACGCCCAGCACCAGCACACCGGTTCGCTTCGCCCCATACCAGTCACAGGCCCAGCCGGCGACAATTCGCAGCACCGCGCCACCCAACAACGGCAGCGCGACCAACACGCTCTGTTGAGTCGCGGTCAGTCCCAGTTCCTGCCCGATTGACACGGCCAAGGCTCCCAACAACAGCCACACCATGAAACTCACGGTGAGATGCAACCAGGCACCGGCCAGAGTCGGCCAGTGCCCGGTGCGCAAAGCTAGCTCCACCGTGTTGAGACTCAGCAACGACTTCATTTCGCACCGGCTGCGTCCATGCCATCTGTTTGGCTCTTGAGCATCACCCGAGCACTATACGAGGCGCGATTTCAGAGACGCAAGGGACGCGCGGACAAGGCGGCCTATCACGTTGTTGCCTGGTACCCGACATCTGGTATAGTCAGCCCTTGCCCCGACGCTTCATGGTGAGCGTCCTGGCTGACAGCCCACAGTTTCAGCCCCTATGACACAGCGTAAACGCACGCACGACTCGGATTCTCACGCGGACCTGGACGAAGTCACCGACGCCATCGAACCCGAGGCCCTTGAGCCGACGGACGAAGAGGTCACAGAAGAGCATGAGGCAGCCGACCACCAGCCGTCGAAGGAACCGCAGGAGGCCCCGCTCTCGACCTCCCTGGTCCCGGTCACTACGCTCCAGCAGTACCTGACAGAAATCCGTCGGTATCCCTACCTGAGCAAAGAAGAAGAACTCCGGCTCTTCGAGGAGTATCAGCTCCGGGGCAGTCGAGATGCGGCCATGAAGCTCATCCTGGCCAACCTGCGGGTCTCCGTCTCCATTGCGTCGGAGTACCTCCATACCGGCGCCGACCACATGGATTTGATTCAGGAAGGCAACGTCGGCCTGCTCCAGGCGATCAAGAAGTTCGACCCCACGAAGAACGTCCGCTTTTATGCCTACGCGGCCTGGTGGGCGAGGGCCTACATTCTCCGCTACCTGTTGAACACCTACCGCCTCATCAAAGTCGGCACGACCCAGGATCAGCGCAAGCTCTTCTACAATCTGAAGAAGGAAAAGGCCAAGCTCGAACGGGAAGGCTTCGCGCCCGACAGCAAGTTGCTGGCGGACCGCCTCAACGTGCGCGAACGCGATGTCATCGAAATGGATCAGCGGCTGGGCAGCTGGGAGCTGTCGCTCGATCAACCCATCGGCCAGGAAAACGATGGCACGCTCATGGATATCCTGCCCGCGCATGAGCAGCCGGCAGACGAACGACTGGCCGATACCCAACTCAAAGCGCTCTTCCGGCGGAAGCTGGCCGAATTCACCAAGACCCTCGATGAGCGGGAAGAAGACATCCTGCGCAACCGCATTCTCTCCGAGACACCATTGACCCTGGAAGACATGGGCGCCAAATACGGCATCACCAAGGAACGCACCAGGCAGTTGGAGGCGCGGATCATCAAACGCCTCCGCGACTACATCAAAAAGGATGTGAAGGACTTTGACCGCCTGCGGATGTAGGACGGCGGCGTTCTTCACGATCGTCATCGCCCGCTTCATGCTGGCAGCGATCGGCGAAACCGTTTTACCTGTCCACGCACAAGCCGACTCACTCATTGCTCAGGAAAATGCCCGTCCGGGCGGTACCGACTGGATCCTCACCGACCCGGCCGACCATGAGGTCGAAGGGTATGCCTCAGCCACCAGCATCCAGCGCGGAGACAAGCTCCACTTCTACATCCACAGCACCGATTCACGTATCACCGTCGCTATCTACCGGATGGGTTGGTATGGGGGCGCCGGAGCCCGGTTGGTCCAAGGCGGCATTTCGCTACCGGGAGTCCGACAACCGATGCCCACGGCGGACCCCGTCACCGAACTCATCGAATGTCAGTGGCAGGTGTCGTTCACGCTCAGCACGAAAACGGACGACCCGAACGAATGGTTGAGCGGCGTCTACCTCGCTAAGTTGACCGGCACGAGCAGCGGCAAACAAAGCTACATTATCTTCGTCATCAGGGAAGACGACCGGCCGGCCGACTTCTTGTTTCAATCCAGCGTCACGACCTATCAGGCCTACAACAACTGGGGCGGCAAATCGACCTACCCATCGAACAGCCTCGAAGAACGCTGGGCACGGAAAGTCTCGTTCAATCGTCCCTATGGCCGAAGCCAACATCCTCAGGGCGGCAGCGGCGTAGGTGCCGGAGAGTTCCTGACCGCCATGTCGATTCACCCGACCCGCTCCCTCTCGACCGCCGGCTGGGAATACAACATGGTGCGTTGGCTTGAGCGCAACGGTTACGACGTGACTTACAGCACCGATATCGACATCCATAACCATGCGGATTTCTGGAAAGGGCACAAGGCCTGGCTCTCGGTCGGCCACGATGAATACTGGTCCGATGCAATGCGGCGCCATGTGGAAGCGGCGCGCGACCAAGGGCTCGGCCTCGGCTTCTTCTCCGCCAATACCTGTTACTGGCAGATCCGGCTCGAACCCAGCCCCCTCACCGGCGAGCCGAACCGGACCATGGTGTCCTATAAGGAGGTCGCCCTGGCGGAAGACCCCTATGCTCTGGATGGCGATCCATCCAACGACCATCTGATCACCGTTCAGTGGCGCGATCAGCCGCTGAACCGACCCGAACACAAACTACTCGGCGTCATGTTTGAGACCGTCCCGGTGGACGGAGACCTGGTCCTCACCCAGCCGTCTCATTCGCTGTTTAAGGGTGTTCTGCTACCTTCGGATCATCGCCTGCCAGGCCTGCTAGGATACGAGATCGACCGGGCATTCCCAGACGGGCCGGCGGGGCTGGAGATTCTTGGCCATTCTCCCCACCAGCGGGATGGACAGGTCGTGTATGGCGATATGACCCTGTACCAAGCCCCGAGCGGGGCCCACGTGTTTGCGACAGGAACTATCCAGTGGAGTTGGGGCCTGGACGACTACAATGCACCGGCGTTGCGAACCGCCCGCACCAGTGAAGCCGCCCAACAGATCACCCGCAATATCCTGGAGCTGCTGGCTCGGAAGCCCCTCCCGACTGCACGATACTCTGAATTTTGCCCTCCTTCCGGCTCCGACTTGATCCGTTGACGTGCCGCCGCGGCGACCATTCTCAAAACCTATCGGGGGGAGTCTGGAAACATGCTTCGGAGAATCAATAGTTTAGGCTCCATTATCTCATTGCATCTGTTTGAGGAATAATTTTATAGTTCATCCATTGACTTGCCTCGTGCTAGCGCTATCTATGTCTCGGGTTTACTGCAGGTAGCCCTTGCGGTAACACGTCAAAGCTGATTTACCAGCTTTCACACAACTGTACATTAGGGCCTCGACGCTCATTACCAGAAGGAGGATTGGGTATGGCTACGGAAGCGAAAGACAAGAAGTCCACGGCTGCGAAGAATTTTCAGCCGCTTGGTGACCGTTTGTTCGTCACCTACACTGAGGAAATGGAACGGACCTCCGGCGGGATCTATGTCCCTGACTCTGCGAAGGAAAAGCCGCAGCGGGGTATCGTGCAAGCGATCGGCAAGAAAGTCGAGAACATCAAGGTCGGTGATCAGGTGTTGTTCGACAAGTATTCCGGCAGCAAGCTTCGTATCGAAGACGAAGAATGCCTCATCCTCAAAGAAGAAGACATCCTGGGCATTTTCACCCACTAATCTACTCACCTGACTAACGATTACCTGACGATTAACGGAGGACGATTATGGCAAAGCAATTGTTGTATAGCGAAGCGGCACGGGCGGCCATCCTGCGCGGGGTGAACCAGCTCGCCGA
>CABVRO010000017.1 GCA_902500715.1 uncultured Nitrospira sp.
GATGTTCCCGCTCCTGCGTTGCTGTTCACGACCAGGGTTCCGCCGTTGTCTTCAACGAGCCGTTTGACGTTGGTGAGGCCGAGGCCGGTTCCATAGGCTTTGGTCGTAAAGAAGGGCTCGAAGATTCGTGACAAGTGTTCCTGGGCGATACCGCTTCCGGTATCGGCCACCTCAATTTCCACCTCGTTGTCATGCCCTGCCCTGGTTGTGAGGGTCAGGGTACCCCCTTCCGGCATCGCTTCCCGCGCATTGATCAGGAGGTTCATCAGGGCCTCCTTGACCTGCTCCGCGTCGACCTGAATCGAGGGCAAGGCATTCTCGAATCGCTGCTCGACCCGGATGCGTTCATGGCCACACTGTGCTTCCCACTGTCTCAGCGCAGCGCGGGCAACGGCTTCCGCAGGTTCCATCTTGAAGTCCGGTGGCTTCTGTCTGGCATACCGGAGAAAATCGTGAAGTCGCAGGGAAAGTTTGTCGACTTCGTCGATGATATAGCGGGCCATTTCCTGGCGGAGGGGTTCTTCTTGCGGCCCTTCCAGCACGACTTGTGCGGAACTCCGGATGACGCCGAGGGGGTTCCGCAGATCATGGGCGAGGGCGGCGAGCAGTTGTCCCACCGATGCCAATTTTTCCTGCCGGATCAGATCATGTTGCTGTGACCGAATCGTCCGCAGATTTTCCTCCAGCACCTCTCGCATGGCGGCGAAGCTCGTGGCCAGGTCTTCAATTTCATCACCGGTCCGATAGCCCGGCGAAAGCAACGGGATCAGGGGGCGGTTTGCGGTGCTCTCTTCCGGCAAGGCCAGCGTGAGGCGAAGGCCCTCCGCTTCACGCTGGAGCGCCACGATCGGTTTCACAATGCGGTATCCGACGAGGAACCCGAAGGCGGAGAGCACGATCACCAGCCCGAACCCGATCACGCCGACGGTCAGCAGCAGAGAATAGATCGGCGCATAGGTTTCTTCGGGTGCCTGCCGGATAAACGTATACCATCGGTTACCGTCAAGGCTCCCCGGCGTCAGCAGATGAGTCAGCTGGACCGGCGCTGCCCCGACGATCGCATCGCGGCCGCCGTGCGCATCATCGCCTGCGACCAGCCACAAAGGGCGGTCCAATGTCAGTCGGTTCACCAAGGTCGATGGAATCAGGTGCGCGGTGGGCGGCAGGACCGGGCAGATCAACGGCGTGCCTTGCGTGTCCAGCAGCATGGCGTGACCCGTGTTTCCGATCTGGATGGGGAGGATCATTTGAGTCAGCAGATTGCGACGGATGACGAGGCCGACGACGCCGATGGTGGCCCGGCGGGTGTCGTCAAGGATCGGGACGGCCACATGGAAGACCATGTCGTTCACCTGAGGATCGAACGTTACGTTGCTGACGTAGGACGTACCGGGTGCGGCCTGTATGGCTTCACGCCACCAGACTTCGCCGGCCTGTTGTGGCGGCAGCAGCGGATCTGTCGAAGCGACGACCTGGCCTTGCCGGTCGGCAAGGGTGACGCGCACATAGTGCCGGGACTCGCGCGCCCATTGGTCGAGGTAGCCTGTGGTGTCCTGGTCTAGCGCGGGCGGGCTGTTGGACTTCGGATGGGCCAGCGGCCGATGTTGTGTCTTGTCGGCTGTGGCACCGGCCTGTTGGTTGGCGAGGACGACCGGCTGTCGGACGTGCAGGGGGACGAGCGCCAGCCGGATGGCGCGATCGATTTCATTGTCGACGGCGGTCGCCAGGCGAATGGAGGTTGATCGCGCGATCTCCTGGAACCCTTCACCGATGGCTTGTTTGAGGGTGGCGGTGCTGGAGCGGTAGGTCGCCCAGAGCGCGACCATACCGGGCACGATGCCGACAATGAGCAGCGCGACGAAGAATTTTCTCTGGAGTCCGCCGGTTCGTCGTAGGCGACGCATCAGCCTGGGGGCAGCGACAGGTTGTGTTTGGCCATTCGATATCGCAACGTGTTGCGTGTGATTTTGAGCAGACGGCTGGCTTCGGACACGTTCCCCCCGGTTTTGCGCAACGCCTCCTGGAGCATCGTCTTTTCGACTTCCTCAACGGAGAGTCCCAGCGCGAGGAGCGACGGTGTGTCGGCCGGCTTCTCTTCGTTCGGCGGCAGAGCGCTCTTGAACGAGGCCGGCAGATGCTCGGGCGTAATTTCGTCCTGTTTGCAGGTGATGGTCAGCCACTCCACGACATTGTGCAGTTCCCGTACGTTGCCCGGCCATGGATACTGTTTGAGGATCGCGAGTGCCTCGGCGGTCATTCCCTTGATGCGGCTGCCGCGTTCCCGACGCGCCTGGCCGAGGAACCGAGTCAGAATCGGCTCGATGTCCTCCGGTCGTTCGCGCAGGGGCGGCATCCGGAGCTGGTAGACATTCAGGCGATAGTAGAGGTCGAGGCGGAAACGACCGGCTTTGATGAGGTCCGGTAATTCCTGGTTGGTCGCGGCGATGACGCGGATATCGACGGCGACACTGCGCACACCGCCCAACGGTTCCACGACATGCTGTTCGAGGACGCGCAGGAGTTTGGCCTGTGCCGTCAAACTCAGTTCTCCGATTTCGTCCAGGAACAACGTGCCTCGGTCCGCCATTTGAAAGCGTCCCGGTTTGGATTTTTTCGCGTCGGTAAACGCTCCCTTTTCATATCCGAAGAGTTCAGATTCCAACAGGTGTTCGGGGATACCGGCGCAGTTCAGCGCTACCATCGGGCCTTGGGCGCGCAGGCTGACGAGGTGGATGGCGCGCGCGAGGAGATCCTTACCCGTTCCGCTTTCGCCTGTGATGAGCACCGTGGCGTCGGTCTGTGCGACTTCCCGGGCAAGCCGTTTTACAAGTTCCATCTCTTTGGAGACGCTGACAATGCGGTCGAAGCCGAACTGTTCGTGCAACCCTGCCCGCAGGATGCGATTGTCCTGGGCGAGCTGACGGACTTGCAACGCGCGGGCAATGACGATCTTCAGTTCTTCATTGTCGACGGGCTTGGAGATATAGTCGTAGGCGCCTTTCTGCATGGCCTCGACGGCCGACTTGACGGTGCCGTATCCGGTCACGATCAGGACCGGCACATCGGGCAGCTGTTGCCGGGCTGCTTCCAGCACATCCATGCCCGAGACGGTTCCCAATTGGAGATCCGTGATGATCATGTCGAAAGATTCGTGTTCCTGGATCATGCGGAGGGCTTCGTCCCCCGAGCGGGCCAGGAGCAGTTGATACCCGGCAGGTTTCAGCACTAGCTCGAAGAGCCGCCGCATTCGTTCTTCATCTTCGACGATCAGGAGGGTGGGTGCGTGCATGGCTTCGCAACCGGCTGAGGTGAGTCCTCACAAGCGTGAGGACATGAACCCGTAGCCTACCACTATCGGCCGGGGAGTAACAGTGGGTGAGGCCTAGCGGGTATCGGCGCGCGGCGGAGCTGTGGGGCTGTGTTCATCGATGGGTGCGGTTTCGTTGGAGAGCGCCCAGGAGAGATTGCGTTGAAGTCCGGCGTATTTTGCTCGGCGGATGGGACTGTGTTTGAACGTTGCGGCGAAGGTCTGCTCGTCCATCTTCGTCAGGGCCAGCAGCGATGGGGCCGCGGTGAGCGGGGAAGGATGGAAGCCGGATTCGATGGTTGGTCTAGCCTGGACGTTGTAGGGGCAGATGTCCAGACACTCGTCGCAGCCGAAAATCCGGTTGCCCAGCTTTCGCCGGAGGTCCTCTGCGATCGGCGGTTCGGTACCGCGAAGTTCGATGGTCAGGTAGGAGATGCAGCGTCCGGCATCGACGACGTAGGGTTCGGTGATCGCGCCGGTCGGACAAGCCTGGATGCAGAGGGTGCAGCTTCCACAGAGATCGGTGCCCGCCTCATCCGGCTCCAGCTCCAGGGTCGTCAGAATTTCTCCCAGGAGCAGCCAGGAGCCGAAGTCTGTCGAGACAAGGTTCGAATGTTTGCCGATCCAGCCGAGGCCGGCCTGCTGGGCCCAGGCCTTCTCCATGATCGGCCCCGTGTCGACATAGGCCAGGTTGAGACTGTCCGGGGCCAGCGCGCCGATGCGCTCGGCGAGTTGGGCCAACTTGTCACCTAGGATCTTGTGGTAGTCGCGGCCCCAGGCATAACGGGCGATGCGTCCGTTTCCCTGGCGTTCGTCGGCCCGATGGTCTGTGTAATAGTTCATCCCGACAGAAATGATCGATCGGCAGCCGGACAGCACTTGCGCGGGATCGGCTCGCCGTTGGGGATCACGGACCATCCAGGCCATGGTGGCGTAATACCCGCGCCTGAGCCATTCTTGGAGCCGGTCGAGCAGGGCATCTTCCGGATCCTGGTGATTCCGGTGTGCGGCTGGGTTCGTTTTGGTTGGAAGGCGGCTGATACCGACTGCGTCGAACCCGAGTGCGAGAGCGGCTTGTTTGATGGCGACTGTAAGGGCGGCAGACATTTACTGCTTTGCGCACTCGAATCGCACCATGAATTGCCCGGTGCAATGACCGGAATCGCAGCGAGTACACTGGCCGGTAATGCGTGTCTTCCAGTCCGTGCCTTTCTGATCGAAGGTGCAAAACGTGCGACCGGCTTTGGAGATGGTCGTCCACGGTTTGTCGGTTCCCGGGAAGCGGGCGATGACGCAGCCGGCGGGAATCGGCACCTGGCATTGGTGAGCGGGATCGCCTTTCGCCATGCCGAAACTGCAGGATTGTTCGGTCGTCGCGGAGGAGGCCGGCGGCGCTTGGGCCTGCCCTTCGTTGGGAAGAGAGCCCCATATGAGGGTGCAGCTGAGTAGCAGCGGAAGAATGGGACGAATCAGCCAAGACATGTTGGATACACTCCGTTAAAGAGCGGCATGGTATCACAGCGGTCATTTCCGCAGCGAACTTTCTCCCGAGCGCCTGATCCACGCAAGTCTTGCTTCCTACCGATTCTGTCCAGGGACTGTTCAAAAATCACCGTCGGTGTATGGGGGCAAGAATCCCGTCCGGCGTAACATGATGCCAGTACAGGGAAGGGTAGGTGGCATGTTAGTTGCGTTGCCGTGCGGTATCGAGCGCCGTGCGGATACGTGTGTAGTGTGTTCGAACGGTGTGTGGAGTGGCCGGTAATACATATTTTTCGATCTCGTTTCATCGGGTTGTACTATGGCGCAGGCAACAATTCTAATCGTCGATGACGAAGTGGTCGTGGCTGAAGATATCAGACGTCAGCTGCGCGCGCTCGGGTATCTGGTCGTGGGTGTGGTGGCATCCGGGGATGAGGCCATACGGTTGGCCGGGGAGCATCGGCCGGATTTAGTTCTCATGGATATTAAGCTGAAGGGGCCGATGGATGGGATCGACGCGGCTCGGATCATCCAAACCCGGTACGGCGCACCCGTGATTTACCTGACGGCTTTATCGGATGAAGAGACACTGGAGCGGGCGAGGGAAACCTTGCCGCTGGCCTATTTGATTAAGCCGTTTGTCAGAAGTGATCTGCGGGCGGCTTTGGAACTGGCGCTCTTCCGCCAGCGTGTGTCGCGTATTGCCGAGCAACGCGGGCGGTGGTTGGAGGCGGTCGTCCAGTCGATGGTAGATGCCGTTGTGACGGTCGATCAGCAGGGAAGGGTGACCATGCTCAACCTAGCAGCTGAAGGTTTGACCGGCTGGACGCAGCCCGATGCCCTGGGGAAGGCCGTTCAGGAAGTGATGGTGGTGTTGGATCCGGAGAGTCGAAGGCCGGTGCTGAATCCGGCCCTACAGATGTTGGGCAAAGAAACGTCTGTCGACCTTGGCAGGCGCCCGTTTCTTCTCGTGAGTCGTACCGGGCACGAGCATCGGATCAGCGACAGCGCGGCCATGATTCGTGATGAGCGGGGAGACCCGTCAGGAGTCGTAGTGGTATTTCGCCTTGCCTTTGCGTAGCCGTTCTGGTTCCTGCCGTTGTTAACCGTGCGATCGTCCGGTCCCGCAGGCATATTTGTATTTGTCCCGCCGTTGCGCTCGAACTGGATGCCTTCAATGAGTATACTTCTTGAGTAGCGCTGAAAGCCGGCGAGTGATTCCGGTCGCCTGGGTGTTGAGACGGTTTCAAGGTGTGGAGGCACGTATGAGTGTTGGTTCTGCAATTTCCCGGGTGCAACGTCCGTCTAAAGCGGGCAATTTCGTCCGGTTCACGAACCCCACCGTTATACTGTGATACACAGGCTACGATTTGTCGTGAGATGGGTGTGGTTGGTATCCGGTTGCCTGCTCGCTCTGGTGACCGTGCCGGTCTGGAGTGCGACCGCAGGAGAGGTTGGTTCAGCCCATCTGCTACGAGCCCTCGTGGTGCAGCCCGATCCTGACGGCGGTGTGCGGGCAACGGCCACGCTGCTGTTTCCCGGGAGCCCCGCCGTCCTCCAATCGATTCTGTCCGAGTATCGCAAATGGCCTGAACTATTTGAAACCCGGATGCGAATGGCGGAGGTTGAAGAACGGGACGGGCGGGTCCTCACAGACATCTATATTTCGCATGCGCTGTTGCCCGGTGAACAACGGCTGCTCTGTGAATCGCAGGCGTTGCCGGGCGGTGGGCTCATCACGCACCTTAAGGGGGGAGATTTCACACGGTACCATCGGGAGTGGCGGCTGCAACCGGCTGGCGATGGAACCCAAACGCGGGCGGAGTTCGACCTGTTGGTCGAGGTGAAGACGCTCGTCCCGGATTGGCTGGTCGCCGTCGCCATGGAGCGGGAGCTCAAAACCCACTTTCGACTGGTTCGAGAGCGGGCCTTGGATCGGATTACGAAGGAGAGGTAAACGTCGACAGCTCGGCCTTCTCGATGCCCTGTTTGACGAATGCGCTGATCTCCAGGCCTCGTTCGATGCGGAGGATATCGTCCGGCTTGGTTCTGGTGCTCGGGTGTAGCGGCACGAAGAGTTTGCAGCAGTCTTGATCCGGTTCAATCGAGGTCGTGAAGCTTCCGATCTGTAGTGCTTGCTCGGTAATTTCGATCTTGTCCATCCCGATCAACGGGCGCAGAAGCGGGAGTTCCGCGGCCGCCTCCACTACCGTCAGATTCTCAGGTGTTTGCGAAGCGACCTGGCCAAGGCTATCCCCGGTGACCAGCGCCCAGCAGCCGTGACGCCGCGCGAGCTCTTCGGCGATGCGCACCATGATCCGCCGATACAAGACGACACGAAAGGCCGCCGGAGCGTTCGCGACGATCTCCCGTTGAATCTCGCCGAAGGGCACAATGTAGAGCTGCGAGTGGTACTGATAGGCCGTCAGGAGCTGGACCAGTTCCTGGACCTTCTCTTCGGAATTGCGACTCACCAGCGGGCGTCCCGAGAAATGCACGAAGACGGCTTTGCAGCCGCGTTTCATCATCCGGTAGGCCGCCACGGGGGAATCGATACCTCCGGAAATTAAGCAGGCCACCTTGCCGCTGGTGCCCACCGGCATGCCGCCCGGACCCTGAATCTTCCGTGCCGCAACATGGGCTTCTTTGGTGAGGAGCTCGATGTAGAGGGTCAGGTCCGGTTGTTTCAGCTTCACGGCTTTTCCCGTGGCTTCATGGAGATAGCCGCCGACTTCGCGTTCGACGTCCATGGAGGTCAGAGGCAGGCGTTTATCTGCGCGTTTGGCCGTCACCCGGAACGAGTTGAATGTCTGTTCGGAGAGTTGCCGCTCGGCGACTTGCTTGATGGTCGTGAGGTCCGGCGCCGTGAGATCCAACGGCACGGATTCGGTCAGCAGAAAGTTTGAAACTCCGCAGGTGCGGCGGAGTCGTTCAGTCACCAGGTCGGGCGTTACCTCATCGGGAATCGTCACCCGGATGCGCCCCTGCAGCGATTCGATCCGCCGGATCTTCAGATCTTTCAGCGCCAGTCTGAGATTGCGGACGAGCCGTTGCTCGAAGAAGTCGCGGTTGCGGCCTTTGAGGGCGAGTTCGTGGTAGTGGACGATGGCGCAGCGCATATGTCGGTCGCTGAAAACTTCCCTCAGCGGCGTTCTCGGTCGCTTGCCCTTCTTCACGTACCGCCAAGGGTACGCTCAGTCGGCCAAGCTCTCTGCGGCCTTGCGGGGAGAACTTTTGAGCGACCTCCTAGGTTAATTTCGGTACTGGTTATTCACAAATCGCTCGCCGCCGATGGCCGCCAACTTCGTTCTCGACTCACCAAAATCCTCAACGTACCGCAAGGGTACGCCTCCGGTTTTGTTTCGTCTGCGGCCTTGATCGACGACCATTTTGAGCATCCTGTAGGGGAGTTAGAGATGATGAAGAGTTGATTCAAGAAATCGTTCGGCGTCGATGGCGGCCATGCAGCCGGAGCCGGCAGCGGTGATGGCCTGACGGTACTTCGTATCCTGGACATCACCTGCGGCAAACACGCCGGCGACGCTAGTGGCCGTGCCCTGCGAGGTGCGGATGTAGCCCGTCTCATCCATCGTGAGTTGGTCCTTGAAGAGATCGGTGTTGGGGCGGTGCCCGATGGCGACGAACACGCCGTCGCAAGCCAGTTCCGAAGAGGCCCCTGTCACGAGGTTCTTGAGCCGGGCGCCGGTGACCACGTTTGTCCCAAGGATGTCTTCGACGACGGAATTCCACGCGAAGGATATTTTTTCATTATTCATGGCGCGGTCCTGCATGATTTTCGAGGCCCGCAGTTTGTCACGCCGGTGGACTACGGTGACGGTTCTGGCGAATTTTGTCAGGAAGTTGGCCTCTTCCAGCGCGCTGTCGCCGCCGCCTACGACCACTAAATCTTTCCCGCGAAAAAAGTAGCCGTCGCAGGTTGCGCAGGTCGAGACGCCGTGTCCGATCAACCGTGATTCATTCGGCAGGCCGAGCGGAATGGCCGACGCGCCGGTGGCCAGGATCAAGGTCGCCGCCTGCACCGTCTGTTCCCCGTCGATGGTCAGGTGAAAGGGCCGCTGCGCGAGAACGACGGCTGAGACATCGCCGGTGAGGAATGTTGTGCCGAAGCGCTCAGCCTGGGCGCGCATTTCCTTCATGAGCTCGGGGCCCATGATGCCCTTGGAAAACCCGGGATAGTTTTCGACTTCGGTGGTCGTCGTGAGTTGCCCGCCGGACTGCCAGCCCTCGATGAGCAGCGGTGAGAGATTGGCTCTGGCTGCATAAATGGCGGCGGTGAGGCCGGCCGGACCGGACCCGATAATGACCACGTTGTGCATGTGCGGATGCTAACACACCGAAGCCGTGAGGGAAAAGCTGCGATCTAGGCCAGGGCGCGGAGCTGGCCATAGAGCCGTTCGACCAGCGTCAGTAGGCGTGGTCGAGGGGTGGTGCCGTCGAGCAGGTCGTCCGCAGCTGCGGTCTTCTGCTTGAGCGGCATTTGGCTGCGAATGCGCCGGAGGGATTCGGCGCGGGTAAACCCATTCCGTTTCTTCAATCGAGCGATTTGGGTTTCCCGGTCGGCGGTGACGACGATGACCCGGTCCACGCGCTTGTCGATGCCGGCTTCGAAGAGAAGCGGCACGTCGTAAATGACGACGGCTTTGGGATCGCTGCGGGCGGCTTTTCGGGTCAGTCTGGCTTGCTCACGCGCGACGCGGGGGTGGATGATCTGTTCCAGCCGCTGCAATTTGGACCGGTTCCGGAAGACCATGGCGCCGAGGGCCTGGCGATTGAGGGTGCGATCCGGGTTGAGGACGGCCTTGCCGAAGGTCTTGAGGATGGCGCGCCAAGCCGGCTTGCCCGGTTCTACCACCTCGTGAGCCAGCGCATCGGCATCGATGACGACAGCCCCGCATCGCTCGAACATCTTCGCAACCGTGCTTTTACCGGTCGCGACGCCGCCGGTGAGGCCCACAAGTATCATGACGCGGGAAGATACCATGGGGGGCTAGTGCTCGCAACGACGCTCGATTGACTTCTCGCCGTGCCCGGCGGTATGACCATTCGTATGAAAAACATGAAACATTGTCTAGTCGCCGTCCTCCTTCTGTGTCTGCCATTCGGAGTCTTGGACCTTTCCATCGCTCAGGCTGAAGCGCCGGCGCCCGCCGAACGGCAGCCGCTGGTGGTCGCCTTGGATGACTCAGGTCAGTACCACTCCATTCAGGAGGCGGTGGATGCCGCAAAGATGGGTGACACCATTCTCATCAGGCCCGGCTCCTATGCCGAGGATGTGACTATTCACAGCAAGGAAAACGTCCGACTGGTCGGGGCGGGCATGGATCAGGTCACGATCCTGGGGCGTGAACGCGTCGGCGTGTTCCATGTCGGGAAATGGCCCTATGGTGCGACGAATATCGAGATCTCCGGCCTCACGATCAACGAACATGGCGGCCACGCGATGGGGATGTTCAACGGCCGCGGCATCACCCTGCACCATGTGCGGGTCAAGGGCATGTTGTTCACCCAGCAGGTGGAGGATGTGCGCATCGAGGACTGTATTATCGGCGGCAGTGAAACCACCGGTGTGCAATTCGCCAATTCTCAGGCGGTCATGCGGAGCAATTTCATCCATGACAACGATCACGGGGTGAGCGTCGCCGGCAAATCCACGGTGCGTTTGGAACGAAACGTCATCACCAGGAGCCTGTTCGAGGCGGTGATCGTGAACGATCAATCCAAGGCCGTGTTGGTCGGCAATACCTTCGTGAAAAACGGGGGCGGCGCGGCGTTTCTCGGGACCTCCCAGAATGAAGCGTCGGGCAACATCGTCAGCCTCAATGCCTATGGGTTTGTCGTGGCGCCCTCCAGCCGGGTGCTCTTCTCCTACAATGCCATGCAAAACTCCGGATCGAACTATCTCCGGCATGGAACCCCTAACCAGCCCGCTCCCGAGTTGAAGCCCGATTCGGATTTGACGGTGGATCCAAGATTCGTTGACACCGCCCGGGATGATTTCAGACTGCGCGCGGATACGGCGCTGGTCAAAATCGGTGACTTTCCCTACCTCGGTGCCTTGCCTCCCCTGGCGGAGTCACACTGACTGTCGCAGTAAAGCATCAACAAATTGAGATGTTAGCGCTCCCGCTCGGCCGAAAGATCTCTTGTGCTATGCTTCAGTGTACGTATGGCATTCAGGTTTCTCCGGTGTGGCTCAAGAATTGCTGTACTACGACCGACAAGGGATTGGAGGTAATAAGTGGCCAGCTTTCGATTCGACCTGGAAAAGCGGAGTACCGACGGGATTCCCAATTTGGCGGAGTTGGAGTCCGGCAAGCTGCTGGGGGCGATCCTGCCGATGTCCGAGCAAGCGCAACTCCAGTTGCGTGACAGCATCGAAGTCATCGACTACCTCATGAATCAAGAAGGTGTTGTCTGGAGCTAGGGCCTGGTGTTTTCCTGCTGACTCCCTGTTCCCATTCCCATTCCTTCTCCCTATTCCTTCGCTGACCCTGCAAGATCGATCTGCCGACTCGACGCCCGCCGGGCACGATGGTCGCGGACGTGCTGCCTCTCCTGACAGCTCGAATCTCAGTTGAAACTTTTTGGGGCCGGGCGCATGCTGGCGCCTGCTGCATCCTACGTTGCGTTTAGTCGGGAGACCTCGTGTTATGTCGACATCGCCGGGAGAGGAATCTGTTCGTCCGCGGTCCGCTGAACAGCAGCGCCTGGATGAGGACGATCTGCGCCGGAAACACTGGAAACGCTGGGGGCCCTACGTCAGCGAACGGGCTTGGGGAACGGTCCGCGAGGATTACAGCCCGTACGGGACGGCCTGGGAATCCGTTCCTCACGACCATGCTCGCTCGAAAGCCTACCGTTGGAATGAGGACGGACTGGCCGGCATTTGTGACCGGCATCAGTTCGTCTGTCTCGCGCTGGCTCTCTGGAACGGGCGGGACCCGATTCTGAAAGAGCGAATGTTCGGTCTCACGGGGAACGAGGGCAATCACGGTGAGGATCCCAAAGAATATTACTTCTACCTCGACTCTACGCCCACGCATTCCTACATGAAGTTTCTCTACAAGTATCCGCAGGCGGCGTTTCCGTATGCGCGACTCATCGAAGAAAATCGCCGTCGCAGCCGGTCCGATCCGGAGTTCGAGCTGCTCGATACGGGAGTGTTTGCCGACGATCGTTACTTCGATGTCGGCGTCGAATATGCCAAGGCCTCGCCGGAAGATGTGCTCATGCGGATCAAGATCGTCAATCGCGGTCCGGATCCGGCGCAGCTGACAGTACTGCCGACCATCTGGTTTCGCAACACCTGGTCGTGGGGGCTCGATGTGCGCCGCCCGCGGATGCGGAAAGGCGAATCGACGTCGTCGGTCGGTGTTGTGGAGTTCGACCATGAGTATTACGGGCCGCGACGGTTGCTCTGCGAGGGTGGGCCGGATCTGTTGTTCACCGAAAACGAAACCAATACCCGGCGTCTCTACGGCGATGTGGATGGCGCACGATATGTGAAAGACGGAATCAATGACTACGTCGTGCAGGGCGACAAGGGCGCGGTCAATCCCGACCAGATCGGGTCGAAGGCGTCCGCGCACTATGTGGTGACCACGTTGCCTGATCGGCCTGTGACGATTCGTTTGCGGTTCACGAATGCTGCCGCTGCCGGTGCTCTCGATCCGCACGCGTTCGATGCGATCGTGGCTGCGCGTGTGAAGGAGGCGGATGAGTTTTATGCGGCGTTGGCCCCCGCGAACGTGTCTGAAGATGCGCGAATGGTGCAGCGGCAAGCCTTCGCCGGGCTCTTGTGGAGCAAGCAGTTTTATCACTACGACGTCGATCGTTGGCTGAAGGGCGACCCAGCGGGACCGGAACCCCCCAAGGAGCGGTTGCATGGCAGGAACGCCGACTGGACGCATCTCTACAATGCCGATGTCATTTCCATGCCGGATAAGTGGGAGTATCCCTGGTATGCAGCCTGGGACTTGGCGTTTCACTGCCTGCCGATCGCGCTTGTCGATCCGCGTTTTGCCAAGGATCAGCTCGTCCTCATGCTGCGTGAATGGTACATGCATCCCAACGGGCAGATTCCCGCCTATGAATGGGCCTTGGGCGACGTGAATCCGCCGGTGCATGCCTGGGCGGCCTGGCGGGTGTACAAGATCGAGAGGAAGCGGAAAGGCGTCGGCGACCGCATTTTTCTGGAGCGGGTGTTTCACAAGCTCCTGCTGAATTTCACCTGGTGGGTGAATCGGAAAGATGCCGAGGGGAAGAATATTTTTCAGGGCGGATTTCTGGGGCTGGACAACATCGGCGTGTTCGACCGCAGCAAGCCGCTGCCCACCGGCGGGCACATCGAGCAATCCGACGCGACCAGCTGGATGGGGATGTATTGTCTGAACATGTTGTCCATCGCGTTGGAACTCGCGCGGGAAGACCGGGCCTATGAAGATGTCGCCAGCAAGTTCTTCGAGCATTTTGTCTACATCTGCCGGGCGATGAACAACATCGGCGATGCGAAGATCGAACTCTGGAACAAGGCCGACGGCTTCTTCTACGACGTGCTGCACCTGCCGGACGGGAAGAAGTTTCCGATGAAGGTGCGGTCGATGGTCGGCTTGATTCCGTTGTTTGCGGTGGAGACGCTGGATTCCGAGCTCATCGACCGGTTGCCCCGTTTTAAGCACCGGATGCAATGGTTCATCGAAAACCGGCCGGATTTCAGTCTGCACATTGAAACCCAGTCGCAGGACGGAGAGGTGCGCCGGTTCTTGTCGCTCGTCAACCGTCACCGGCTGCCAAAGGTCCTGCGGTATATGTTGGATGAGCAGGAGTTCTTGTCGCCGTATGGCGTGCGGGCCCTGTCCCGGTACCACAAGGACCATCCCTACGTGTTCTCGATGATGGGAACGAGCCAAAGCGTCGAATATCAACCTGCGGAATCCACCAACGGTCTTTTCGGAGGGAATTCGAATTGGCGGGGGCCGGTCTGGTTTCCCGTGAACTACCTCCTGATCGAATCTCTTCAGAAGTTTCACTATTATTTGGGCGACGGCTTCACGGTCGAGTACCCGACGGGGTCGGGGCAGAAGCGCACTCTCGCCGACGTTGCGGCTGAGCTGTCCCGGCGGCTCACGCATACCTTTCTGCGCGGGCCCGATGGTCGGCGTCCCGTCTACGGCGGCGCGGAGAAATTTCAGCAGGATCCGCACTGGCGCGATCTCATCTTGTTCTATGAATACTTCCATGGCGACAACGGCGCCGGGATCGGCGCGAGCCATCAAACCGGCTGGACGGGGCTGGTCGCCAAGTTAATTCAGCAGTCGGGCGAGTAAGCCGGAGGCATGGGATGACCATCGATTCGAGGCGCTGCCAGGATCTTGACCGGGCACTCGGTCTGGAATGGCTGGAGACGAACGGGCGGGGCGGGTATGCGTCGGGCACCGTCGCCGGCGCGAATACCCGACGCTACCACGCGCTGCTGCTGGTGGCCAGACGCCCGCCGGTCGATCGCGTGGTCCTGGTGAATCATCTCGAAGAATGGGTGGAGGTCGGCGGCCAATCTTTTCCGCTCTCGACAAATCTGTATAGCGGCGCGGTTCATCCCGAAGGGTATCGGTATTGCGATGGGTTTTCCTCCTTGCCATGGCCGACCTGGCGTTACGTCTCCCATGGAATTCACCTGGAGCGTGAACTGTTGTGTCCCGATGATCGCGACATGATCGTTGTGCGGTGGCGGTTGTTGGGCGATGCACCGTCTGTCGTGGTGCTGCGGGTCAGACCGATGCTCTCGGGTCGCGACTTCCATGCGCTGCATCAGGAGAACGCCGGGGTGCGCAGTCAGGCCACGGTTCACGAGGGCCGTGTCACGTGGCAACCCTACGATGCGCTCCCTGCCGTGCTGGCATTCCACAACGGGCAGTACCACCATGGGCCGGATTGGTATCGCCACATCTACTATCGGATCGAGCGCGAACGTGGTCTGGACTATACGGAGGACTGGTGGTCGCCGGGCGAATGTACGTTCACGCTCGCTCCGGGATCGGTGGCGGAACTTCTGTTCACGACCGAACCGCTTGAGTCCGTCGATGTCACGCAGGTTGTAGAGGCGGAGCGGCGGCGGCGCGCAGAGTGTCCGGTATCGGTGCCGACCGACGATCGGTTGGCGCAGGAGCTCTGGGCTGCGAGCAGCGCATATCTTGTCCGGCGGGGAGGCAGGCAGACGGTGATCGCCGGGTACCCCTGGTTTGCCGATTGGGGGCGAGACACATTTATCGCCTTGCCGGGGCTCTGCCTGGTGACGGGTCGTTGCGACGTGGCCCGGCAGGTGATCGAGGCGTTTGCGTCTCATGTGTCGCAAGGGATGGTGCCGAATCGATTTCCCGACATCGGCGAACAGCCTGAGTACAACACGATCGATGCGTCGTTATGGTTTATTCATGCCGTGGACCGCTATCTTCACTATAGCCGCGACCTCGACGGAGTACGCCGGATCGCCTGGCCCGCGATCAAACAGATTGTGGAGGGGTATCGTCGAGGCACGCGGTTCGGCATTCACATGGACGACGACGGGATGATTACCGGCGGCGAGGAGGGCGTTCAGCTCACCTGGATGGATGTCAAAATCGGCGATTGGGTGGTGACTCCCCGGCACGGGAAACCGGTCGAGATTCAAGCGCTCTGGGTGCGGGTATTGGCGGTGGCGGCCGAACTGGCGGCGCTATTCGGGGAACCGGCGTACGCGGCACAATGCCGGCAGGATCGTGCGAGGGCCACCGAGTCGTTTCAATCCCGCTTCTGGTATCGAACCGGGGGCTATCTCTTCGATGTGGTGGACGGGCCGATCGGAGACGACGCCTCGCTCCGCCCGAACCAGATTTATGCCCTGGCCTTGGATGATCAGCTGGTGACGGAGGCACAGGCCAAACACATTTTGCAGCTCGTGAAAGAGCGATTGCTCACGCCGATGGGCTTGCGCACGTTGGCGCCGGAGGACATCCGATTCTGTGCGTCGTACGAGGGTGGGGTCTTTGAGCGGGATGGCGCGTACCATCAAGGTACCGTATGGCCGTTTCTGCTCGGCCCGTTCGTGACAGCCTGGGTCAAAACCTATGGCGAGAGTCCGGCGGTGCGGCGGGATGCGCGCATGTTTCTCGACGGATTGCAGGAACATTTACACGAAGCCTGCCTGGGTCAGGTGTCGGAGATCTTCGATGGTCAGCACCCGCATCGAGCGCGAGGCTGCGTGGCGCAGGCCTGGTCCGTGGCCGAACCCTTGCGCGCGCTCATTGAAGATCTCTGCGCGGCTCCTGAGCGATCATCGAACCCGCGCTGACTTGTGACGTCGCGGTGCCTTCATCAATTGCCGGGTTCTTGCTGGCATGAGCGCCTATGTGCTCCCGTCCTGTCACGTTCAGATTCTGTTCCGGAAATCTTGACAGTTAAAGAAGCGATCCGGTAAGGATAAGAAAGATGCGCCAGTACGAATCCGTCGCCATTGTTGCTCTCCTGTCAGCCGGGTTGTTCCTGACCGGCTGTCAGCTGTTCGATTCCTCGACGCGTCAGCCGGCACCTCCGTCGGTTTCCGTGATGTCGATGTGGGAATTGTACCGGCATTGCCAATCGAGCGGCGATGTCGAGACGGTCTTGTCGGCAGCGAAACAACTGCAGCAGTCCGCTGATACGCATGTGGTTCCCGCTCCGGATGTTCCTAAGAGTCTTGACCGGTTTATCACGCGACAGCCCGTCCGTACGACGGTTGATCCCAAAGCACTGGCCGCTTCGTGTACGTTGCAGGCGGCCCGGACGAGCTTGAGCGCCGGACGTGAGCAGGAAGCCGAGCAGCTTTTGTACGCCGTCGTACTCAGTTACCCGGAAAGCGATTACACCTTCTATGTGGCACAGGCCAAGGTCTGGATTGAGGAGTTGCATCGTCCCGGCACGCTGGATGCTGTCATCCATCCCATCTCCACCTACTAGACGGCTAGCGACCGCGTCCTGTTTCCTATTCAGTCAACATTGTAGGACTGACTCCCTCGATCATTACGGAGTGATAGTCTGATGCGCAAGCGATTGCGGCGCGGGTCTCATACGGCCCGGGACGTCCCAGAGCGGAAGAGTGTGGCGGCGTGAAGCACCTCGGAGGGTGGCACGCTCTCTGGCGTGGCAAGACGTGTCTCCAGCTGGTGCGCAGCTTCATGGTATACGTCTGGCCCTTGTCGATCGTCGGGCGGCTGTTCTATCGACTTCGCTGGTCTCCTCCCCTCTATGCAGCGATCAACCGGCGCTCACGTTGCGTGTTTCGCTCGATTCCGCAGGTGCTCAATTCGCAAGGTGTCGAGGCGGTTCGCGCGCTTCAAGTCGAAGGGATCTTTCGCACCTCCGTTGCGGCTCTGGCACAAGATCCGGGTTTGTTTCGTGATTTGGCCCGAGATGCCGGGTTGATGCTCGCCGGACAGGATATCCAACGGAAGATCAGGCAGCGATACAATGCGAGCGATGCCAAATGGTATGTGGTGCGTGCGATCGGACATCGTGCGAAACGGCAGCCTCTGCCCTCGTCTTTCATCAGGTTTTTCCTCCATCCGCAGTTGCTCAGCATTGCCAGTACCTATCTCGGGTTGCAGGTCCGCCTCAACTACTTAGATGTCTGGCATAACATCCCGGTGCGTGAGGGAGAACCGTCGATCTCGGCGGAGTGCTGGCATCGCGACCATGAAGATCAGCGTATTATCAAGGTCTTTGTGTTGCTGACCGATGTCGATGAGACAATGGGGCCCTTCAATTATGTGAAGCGCTCCCAGGTAGGCGGTGAGTACGGCACTCTCTTTCCAGCCATTCCCCCGACCGGTCGATATCCGAAACAGGATGTGCTCGACCAGCTCATCAACGAGACACCGTTGCCGTCTGTCTCCTGCGTCGGGCCAGCGGGCAGTGTCATCCTGTGTGATACGGGTGGGCTGCATCGAGGCGGCCGCTCACTTACGCAGCCGCGGATCGTCCTGGTGGGCGTCTATACCTCCGATGCCGGACTTGATGCGGCTCGTTATTCCCTCCCTCGATCGGTCGGCCACGAACAGTTGTCTCCGGCGGCGAAGTTCGCACTGTACTCCTAGTCCCGAGTCCGGGGAGGCTCAGGATTGACGTATTGACAGGGCGGGGTGCCGGCCGTACCCTCGCGCTTCGAACTGCATGCGCAGATGGTCGACCTACTGTGTGCAGCATTGGAACCAAGGAGGCTTGAGATGGCGGAGACGATACAATCGTTGCGGGGTATGGGGTGTGTCGGTATGATGGCGGGCATTCTTTTCTTGGCCGGCGGGTGGCCTCTGGCGGCGTCGGCGGCAGCAGATGAATTACCCAAAGAAGCCGTATTGCCGGCGGCACTGGCGGGCAAAGCCGCGCAAGCAGCGCTCGATTTCTGCAAGAAGGACGGCTATCGGGTCAGTGCATCGGTCGTCGATCGCGCAGGGATCTTGCGGGCCATGATGCGGGCCGACGGGGCTGGTCCCCATACCGTCGATAGCAGCAGAAAAAAAGCCTATACCGCTGCCAGCTTGCGGCGCGCGACGAGCGACTTGGCCGACATGATTGCCAAGCAGCCCGCGTTGCAAGCATTGCGAGAGATGAATGAGAGTATTTTGATGGTCGGTGGCGGGTTACCTATCGAAATCGCCGGCGAGGTGGTCGGAGCGATCGGCGTCGGGGGCGCGCCTGGTACGCATCTGGACGATGCCTGCGCCGAGGCAGGTCTTGATGCAATCGGAGCGGCCTCGAAGATGCCTACGGCGAAATGATGAAGAGACGAGGGAGAGGACCGGGCTGGGCTCCGGTCGTTCTGGTCCTCCTCTTGTCGGCCTGTAATAGTGATCGCCCTGAGCCGGCAGAGTTCGACCTTCCCTCGGCCGGGCTTCGGCTGAACCTGACTCGTCTCGCCACGCACCCCTTTCTCTCCCGCTATCGATTGACCCTTCGCATTGAAGGGCCGCGCGGCTGCTCAGTCACGGCGGAATTGTTTCCCGACACGGGGTATGCCGGGCGGCGGAATGTCTACCAACAGCCGTCGGGCGTCATCACGGTCTTGGGGCAGTACGATGCGCGGGTGTTCGATCCGGAAACCTGCAGCCTTCGCCTGGTGGAGTTTCAATCGCTGGTCGGTCCGGCCACATTTCTCGGCGCCTTCGCCGTCGATGCCCAGAAGCGGTGGCGATTTCTAGATGCGTCCGTGCGACCTGAGCAGTCGTTCGAAAAGCATTAGCAGGGAGTTGGCCCCGAGTTCGCGCCTCATGCACTCCTGCGAGTGCGGTCGGTGCCGCTGTGACCGGGGCGCTGTTTCTATCGGCGGAGTGTCTAAGGCGTCGGATCGTCAATGCCTTAGCCGGTTTTTGAAGGTCAGCTCGGCGACGGCAGATTTGTCCAATTCTCCCTTACCATGGTCGATGAGGCGTCGATATTGATCGTAGGTGGCTTTGGAGAGGGGCAGGTCTAAGCCTGCCTGTTGCGCCAATGCCCAGGCAATCCCCGAGTCTTTTGCCGCGTGGGCGGCTGAGAAATAGCAATCGTGGGCCCGCTGTTGCATGTCCTCACCGTCGGTTTCGAGCACGCGGGAGTTGGCGCCGGTTTGAGAAAAGACTTCGCGAAGCATCGTGAGGTCCAGGCCGAGCGCCGCCCCCAATCCCAGACCTTCGGCCAGGGCAGCGGTGTTGGCATTCATCACCATATTCACCAGGGCCTTGACCTTGGCGGCTTCGCCCGCAGGTCCGATATACCGCAGGTGTGCGCTCAGATCCTGCAAAAGCGGCTTCGCCCGTTCGAACACCTCGGGTCGTCCGCCGCACATCAAGTAGAGGGTGCCCTGGCGTGCTTGTGTGATGCTGCTCGCCATGCAGGCTTCGAGGCTTCGGCCGCCCTGTTGCTCGACTAAGGTATGGACTTCGCTTTGGATCTCGGGGGAGAGGGTGGCGCAATTGATGAAGAGACGATTGGCGGCATGACGGAGAAGACTGTCCGCTCCGGCCGGTGAATAGATTTGGCGCATAGCGGCATCGTCCGACACTACTGTCAGCACCGTATCGGCTAACTCAGCCACACGCGCTGGAGTCGTGACCGCCGAGCACACGAGTTCCTTCGCGAGCGCCTCGGTGCGTTTCGTGTCGGTGTCATAGACCGCGACGATCGGATAGTGGAGGTCGTGGAGCCGCCGGGCCATGTTCGCCCCCATTCGCCCTATTCCCACGATGCCGATTCGAAATTCCGACTGTGCCATCCGCAACCTCCTGGAAACATGCTACTCTGCCGGGCGCGGAAGTGTACCACAGTCGCTACGGATGCAGGTATCCACGCGTCCGGTTCTGTCAGGTGAGTGCGTCCATTCAAAAGAGCGACAAGAATCACGGGGAGTCCGGTATGCAACAGGCGATTATCGGGTATCACCAGGACGACGAAGGCCATTGGGTGGCCGACCTTCGCTGCGGTCATGGCCAACATGTGCGGCATCAGCCGCCCATGACGAGTCGTCCGTGGATATTGACCGAGGAGGGGCGGCGAACGTTCCTCGGAACCGAGTTGAACTGTAAAAAGTGTGAAGAGGGGGTGACGGGTTTGACTCTACCGGGGCCCAGTCTTGAAGGCCCCGGTAGACTGATACGGGGGATGACACGCCTGGTCAGGACTGATGGAGAGACGCGCTGAGTACGATCTCTAGACGGAGCTAGGCCCAGATCCAATCGAAGAGGGACGTGAACCAGCCCGTCACACTTGCGAACCAGGAGTCGTCCTGGGGGGCTGCTGCGGTCGCGGGTCGCGAGATTGGTGGCGTAGCGGGTGCCTGCGCGGCCTTCGCAGGAGTACTGGGTGAAGCCGGGGCTGCGACGACCGGTGCAGGCTGAGGCGCCGCCGGTGTCGTGGCGGCACTGGCGGCAGGTGGCGTCGACGGCTGCGATGCGGTTGGCGCAGGGGCTGCGGGGGGCGGCGTGGACGTGGAACCAACCTGTGGCGTTTGCGGGGTGATCACGGCGATCATGTGCGGCTCCTGCGGGCTTCCGTCCACTGTGGTCACACGGGCCTCCGGGCCGGAGTGTGATGTCGCCATCGTGCGTTCGTGTTGGGCCGTGAGCGCTTCCAGCCGTTTCTCGATCCGTTTGGTCTCGCTGATTTCCTTCAACATGGCCTGATGCCGGGCGCGCAACGCGGCGATGTTGTATTCGAGCGCCGCGAGTTTGGCCTGGTTGCTCTTGTGGAGCTGTTCGTACGCGAGCTGGATCTTTTTCAATTCGCCCTTGAGAGCGGCAAGAGAGCGCTCTTCACGCTGATTGGCGAGGTGCGTCTCTTCTCGTTGTTGTTCGAGGCTTTGAATGTCCGCCTGCGTCTGGGCGAGTTCAGCGGCCCGCGTTTTGACCTCGTGCTTGGCTGTCTCATAGGTGTGTTGTGAAACACAGCCCCCTAGCATCAAGGCCGCGAATCCAAGCATCCAGCAACGTGCGAGGGGTCGGATGTTGCGGGGAGACGCGGTCGCGAGTATCGGGCGTGGAGTGATTGCTTGCATGGGACCTTCCTCCCGGGTACGTACGGTGTCAGTCGTTGCGAACGGTGATCCGCCTGCGCGGAGCCGCTGTGCCTGAGGTTAATTTTTCAGAAAAATGGACAAACGGCAAAATATTTCGGGAAACCTGCAGTGCATTGCCGGAGTTGAGAATCAGTGAGGAAAGAGGTTGCGTGAGGAGGTCCGGATCTGTGCTACTGGACGGTGATGCGTTCTGCGGGACATGGGATCTGCATATCGAGTCCGCTTTCAGACCAGGGCTGGAGACGCGGGCCGCTATATCGATAGCCCCCGGTGACCGGGTCGGTTGAGAGGAGGAGCGGTGTGTCCAGATCCAGCACATCGAAGCCGCCGAGGCCCAGCACGAGACTGAATGAGCAGCCCATGGCGATACGGGTTTCCAGCATGCCGCCGACCATGAGACGCAGGCCGGCGGAGCGGGTGAAGGCGGCGATTCGCCACGCGTCTATCACGCCGGTTTTCATGATCTTGATGTTGATATAGTCGGCGGCCTGCATCCGGACGACCTCGCGCGCGTCGTCCAGGGACCGGACCGACTCATCAGCCGCGACGGGAATGCCCGTCAGGTGCCGAATCGCCTGTAGTCCTTCGAGATCATCGCGCACGACCGGTTGCTCGAGCAAGACCAGCCGCCCGCCGAACTGCTTCACCCCATGGACAAAGCGGAGACAGTCCTCACGGGAGAATCCCTGATTCCCGTCGCCGATAAATCCGATCTCGGGGAGCGCGTTGTGCACGGCCTGTAATCGGCGAATGTCCTGTTCCACATCCGTCCCGACTTTCATCTTAAAGAGGCGGAATCCCCTGGCGTACCAGCCACGTGCGAGTTCCAGCGTCTTTTCCGGACTGCAGATCGGGATGGTGATGTCGGTTTCCCGCTCGCGGACGTCCGCGGCTCCCCACAGTTGCCAGAGCGGGATGCGCCGTGATCGACAATAGGCATCGAGCATCGCGGTTTCCAAGCCGCAACGAGCGGCAGGGTGGAGTGGGGCCTGTTCGTTGAGCCGGCCTGCCAGGGACTCGTAGCCCCCGACCGATTGGCCGACCATAGTCTTCGCCAGGTCCGTGGCTGCGGCGAAGCAGGTTCCCCGATCTTCGCCTCCGACCTCCGGAAATGGTGCGGCTTCTCCCACACCCTGAGTTCCGTCCCGCAAGGTCACTCGCATGAAGAGGTTTTGCGCCGTCACCCGTGCGCCCGTGGCAACGACGAACGGATCGGTGATCGGAATATCGACCGGCCAGATTTCAACGCGCTGTATGATGGGTGCGTTCACCGGAGTATTGTGTTCGCTCATCCGTACCGGTCGTTTTTCCAGGGGAGGGCGCTGTTCGAATAGCCCCGGACTTCCCAGAACCCCTTCTCGTCGTGGTCGGAGAAGGTGATTTCCTTGATCCACTTGGCGCCTTTCCAGGCATACCGTTTCGGGATGATCATGCGAACCGGGCCGCCGTGTTCTCTGGTGAGCGGCCGGCCGTTCCACTTGTACGTCAGGAGCACGTCGTCGTCCTGACAGGCGATGAGCGGTACATTCGTGGTGTAGTCGTCGTAGGATTTATAGAGGACGAATTTGGCCGACGGGAGCGGCTGGACGACGGCCATCAGCTGTTTGAAACTGACGCCTTCCCATTCATTGTCATAACGACTCCAGGACGTTACGCAATGGAAGTCCGACACATCCTTGAATTGCGGTTGTGCAAGGAAGTCCGTCCAGGTCCAGGTGACGGGGATCGTGACTGCACCTCCGATCGTCAACGTCCATTCTGAGATGGGAATATCCGGCTTTTGGCCCAGGTCGAGCACCGGCCAGGTTTCCACGAGGTGTTGGCCAGGGGGGAGCCGATCATCTCCTTCGTAAAAGACTTCACGTTCTTCCCCGCCGCGTCGGGCCTTAGCCCAGTTTTCTTTGGTCTTGATCAAACGGTCATTCTGATCCATACCCAGCCTCCTCAAGACAGAGTAGGACAAGAGGCTAGGATCTTACAAGGCCGGTGTTGGGGATCGGCTGGCGCGGGTGCTTCGTGCGCTGTTTGCCAGAAAATGAAGAAGGAGAGATGAAGAAGCTCACTATTGTCGGGGAGTTGAACATGCGGACTGAGCGCGAAGAGGCGGATGGTCGGGAGAGAGTGATTCGAGTGATCGGACGGCGTAGGTAGCCCCCGGCCTGCAGATAGCCTGGCCGTTGGTTTTCTTCACGAGGATCAGACGTGGAGTCTGGTCTCTCGTTCGGACCAACGCTGCGGACGCATCAACGTGCCCAAGGCCGCGATGGCGCAGATGGTCGCCAGAAGAAGGAAGCTTGCGAAGAGGAAAAATCCACTTTTCATGTCGTGCACCGAGAGCGGTCCCATGACGTCACCCCCATACAATGATCTAATTATACCACTTCACTCCGCGTGCCAACCGCATCCGCAACGCCATGATTCTTCAGGTGATTTTTTTCTCAGGCGCGAGGAGCAGTGAGGGCAGGGGCGCATCCACACATGTGAAGTCGTCTCATAGACGGGGTGTGAGTTCTGGGACTGCTGTGAAACCGAGTATGTTGTCAGCATAGCCGAGTCCAAGAGTTCAACCAGCGCATGCGTCTCAGACATTACCTCCACTGATACCCTATCTTCAAGAGTTCTTTCGGAGGGATAAACGGGTACTTGCTGGACACCGGCCGTCGATGAGAGCGGTGAGGCGTCGGCAATCTATTTTGCCGGGCTATCCGTATACAGCTCTGTGGTGACAAGCAGGCAAGTCTCTTTGTAAGGTCGGTCACATTCTTTCGACTGAACGGGGTGTATGGTCTGTTCAGGTGAGCGAACGATTGACACATGAGCGAGGAGACACCATGATGCCAATTCAGAGCACAATGACCACATCTGTAGAATCGTCCACAGCGCCGAAAAATGCGGGCCGCAGCAAAGTATTGTTGGGGCTTTCAGTCGCTCTCGGGATCGCCGCATTCTTCTATTTCGATCTCGGCCGTTACTTGTCTCTCGATGGACTCAAATCCAACCGGGATCATCTGCTCGCGTTCACGGAAGCCAACTACACAACGGCGGTGGTCATGTTTGTCGTCGCCTACTGTGCGGTCGTCGGGCTCTCGTTGCCAGGCGGGGCGATCATGACCCTGGCAGGCGGGTTTCTCTTCGGCAGTGTGCTGGGGACGCTGTATGTGAATGTCGGCGCCACCGTGGGAGCGACACTGGCGTTTCTGGTCGCACGGTATCTTCTGAGAGACTGGGTCGAACAGAAATTCGGCAATCGCTTAGGTCCTATTCAAGAGGGGTTTACCAAAAACGCGTTCAGTTATCTCATAACCCTACGTCTGATTCCGTTGTTTCCGTTTTTTCTGGTCAATATGGTATCGGGATTGACCAGGGTCAGCGTCGGGACTTACATGGCGGCGACCTCAATGGGCATCGTCCCCGGTAGTTTCGTTTTTGCCTATGCAGGCCGCCAACTCGGTACGATCAATTCGCTCAAGGAGATCGCCTCGCCCAATGTGTTGATGGCGTTTACGCTGCTGGGACTCCTGGCGTTGGTGCCCATCCTCTATAAGAAATTCTCCGGTAAGCCGGCCTGAAGAGCACGATGGTTCCTGACGGAGATCGACGCCCACAGATGGAAAGGCGACGACCATGCCAACACAACGCGGGGAGAGCCTGTATTCAATGAATACCGAAGTCGAGAGTCTGGTTCTGCCGAACGACGAATATAACCGGAAGTTGATTGAAAACGTGCATCCGTCCAATTGGGTGAATCCCGATCCCAACGGCCGCTACAACATCGTCGTCATCGGAGCCGGCACGGCAGGGTTGGTCACGGCAGTCATCGCGGCTGGAGTGGGCGCAAAGGTCGCGCTGATCGAACGCCATTTGATGGGAGGCGACTGCCTGAACGTCGGATGCGTGCCCTCCAAGGCGCTGATTCGTGCGGCCAATGCGTGGGCCGAATTGCGCGATGCGTCGAAGTTCGGCCTACAGATCCCGCCTGGGGTGACGTATGACTTCGGTGCGGCGATGGCCAGAATGAGACAACTTCGGGCTAGGATCAGCCATGCCGATTCCGCCCACCGCTACAAGTCGTTGGGCGTCGATGTTTATATCGGTCAGGCCAGGTTTTCCGGACAGGATACGGTGTCGGTAGAAGGGCCGGCGGGAAATCGGACGTTGTCCTTCGTTACGGCTGCGATTTGCACGGGAGCAAGGGCTTCCGCTCCCGCCACTCCAGGGTTGGAAGAGGTAGGGTATCTCACGAACGAAACCGTGTTCTCAATAACGGAGCGGCCAGCCCGTATAGGCGTAATCGGCGCAGGACCGATTGGGTGCGAGCTGGCACAGGCGTTTGCTCGCTTCGGCAGCCAGGTCTACCTCATCGAGGCGATGCACGGCATCATGCCGAATGAAGATCGGGATGCGGCGGCCATCGTTCATCAGTCGATGACCCGTGATGGGGTCACGCTCCTCTGTTGCGGGAAGGATCTGTCCGTCACGAAGAGCGCTGGTGGTAAGAAGCTGGCCGTCAATTCACACGGACAACAATATGACGTCACGGTGGACGAAGTTCTGGTCGGCGTGGGGCGCAGCCCGAATGTCGATGGGTTGGGGTTGGAGACGATCGGGGTTGAGTATGACAAAACCGGCGTGAAAGTAAACGACCGCCTTCAGACGACGAACCCGCGTATCTATGCAGCCGGGGATATTTGTTCCCGCTATAAATTCACCCATGCCGCCGATGCGATGGCTCAGATCGTTATTCAAAATGCATTGTTCCCGCATCCCTTCGGGTTGGGGTATGCCAGTATGAATTCGTTGATCATGCCCTGGTGCACGTTTACCGAGCCAGAAATCGCTCATGTCGGCCTGTACGAAGCGGATGCCAAGAAGAAGGGGCTTGATGTGGAGACCTACACTTACAAGCTCGATGAAGTGGATCGAGCCATCCTCGATGGTGAGGAGGAGGGGTTTGCCCGTGTCCATATCCAAAAAGGAACCGACAAAATCATCGGGGCGACCATTGTGGCTTCGCATGCCGGCGACATGATCAACGAGTTCTCCGTGTTGATGAAGGCCGGTGCCGGTGCGAAGACGATCGCCGCCACGATCCATCCCTATCCCACGCGGGCGGAAGTCAACAAGAAGGTCGTCAACCTCTGGCGCAAGGCGCACTTTACCGCGCGGACCAAGATGCTGTTGACCAGGCTCTTTGCCTGGTTGAGGAGTTGAGAGGCATATGAGGCGGCTTGGGATTGTCCTGCTCGTGTGTTCGTCGAGTGCTGTGGTAGTCGCACATGCGCAGGACCCTGCGAAACTGGAGGTCGGACACTTTTCAGTCGCGGCTGAAGGCGCCGTATTGCCCGATGGGTGGGCACCGCTGACGTTCAAGAAGATCGAGCGGCACACGACGTACGAAGTTGTGAGGGAGGGGCCGGTTTCCGTGGTGAAGGCTGTGAGCGAGGCATCCGCCTCAGGCCTGACCAAGGCTGTGGTGATTGACCCGCAGGAGTATCCGATCATGCGTTGGCGATGGAAGGTGGAAAATCTGCTGCAGAAGGGCAATGTGACCCGCAAGGACGGTGATGACTATCCGGCGCGTCTCTAGGTTACGTTTGCCTATGAACCGGACAAGGTGAGTTTCGGACGGAAATTGAAGTATCAGGCCGGTCGGGTGCTGTTCGGCAATATTCCGATCGGCGCATTGAACTACATTTTGGACGCCAAGATCCCGATCGGGACGGTGGTGGACAATGCCTGTACCGACTTTGCGAAGATGATTGTGGTGGAGACCGTGGCCTATTACGGTGACATCGTCTTCATCAGGTGTTGAAGTAACGGGGGGGGAATTTCTGGAACTGAGGAAGGCGGGGAGGCCGACCTGTGCAGGGTCGGCCTCTCCAGGACACCGGCGAGCTGATGTGGGTTCGCAGAGTCAGAGGATTATTGAATTGAATTTGCGAAGCCACCGTGGGTGATTTCAGCTCGAATGGTGTCGCCGACTTTTTTGTTGCCCCGGAGGCGCTTGGTCCCCTGTCCGACATGCACTTTCATTTGGCGGCCATCGTAGTCTTCGACTGTGTATGTCTCGCCGTGAATTTCTTTGACAGTGCCGCCCACGGTTTTCCATGCGACTCCTGGTTTGGAGTCATGCTGCCCGGGTTTCGGAGCCGGGGATTGCTCCGGGATTGATCCCAGTAGTGAGGCAGCCGCGGCTGCGGAGGTAGTAGTCGCACGATTCGAATGTTTGCCGGCCTTCTCCCTGTCCTTTGCCGATACCGGCGTCGCGACAAAGGCGACGGTGGTGAGGACGGCCGTTGCGATGGTGAGTATCGAGTGCTGGAGCGTGGTGTTCATAACAATCCTCCCTGGGATGAGTCGGGCTGCGGTGTCGAGAGTCATTTAGCAAACCGTATGCCTGGAAACCCACTGCGTGCAGTGCAGAATTGCCTGGATTGGTGCCGATTGTGTCGCGTTGCGCTGATTCGGGGGCGGCGGGGCCGGATGGAAATGGCAACAGGTGTTCAAATATGCTCAGGCCGACCGGGGAATCCACGATGACGAGGAAGTCCTCGCTGGCCATGTTTGCCGACTGTGCCCGGCCGGTGGCAAATCTCTTACGGGGGCGGCCGGTCCTCGCCACGTTTCAGGTGACCCTGCGTTGCAACTCAGCCTGTGGCTACTGCGACCTTCCTCTGAACCAGGGACGATATGAACTGACGCGAGAGGAGATCCGGGGCATCTTTGGACAGCTCTATACCGAAGGTATCAGGTTCGTGCTTGTTCAGGGGGGTGAGCCGCTCCTACGCACGGACCTCGTCGACATCCTGGCGGACCTCTCCTCGCTGGGGTTGCAAGTGACCGTGATCACCAATGGGACCAGGCTCACTCCCGACCTTGTTGCGCACTGTGCTTCGTTGCGCTTACCGGTATCGATCAGTCTGGACACGCTCGATCGTGCTCGCTACCGACAGATACGCGGGGCCGATCAGTTGCCTCAAGTCCTGTCCGGACTCAATCTCCTGGCACGGTATCCCTTTCCTAAATTCCTCACCTGCATTGTGAGCGAAGCCAATCGCCACGAGGTGCCGGAGGTCGTGCGATTCGCACGACGGCACGGTTTCATTCCCGTGGTGGGAGCCTACCACTGGAACGTGGGCCTTTACGGCAAAGAGGACTCAGTGTTGATGTACGATCGTTCGGCCGCGATCCGTGTGTTCGAACAGCTGTTGAAGGACGACCTGATCCCTGCCGGGTATTTTCGACATTTCGTCAAGGACAGCGCCGTCTGGTTGCGGGGAGAACGGCTCGAGCCCTGTGACGCGGGCCGGTATAGCATTGCCATCGATGCGTCTGGCCAGGTCTCAGCCTGCTTGGCGATGCCGGCGGTGGGGAACCTGCGCGAGGTGCCCTACCGGGAGATCCTCAGTCGCTTCGACCGGAGCCAGGTTCAAGCCTGTTCAGATGGGTCTTCCTGCAACCGTCTCGATGGGCGCGTGGTTGGGACGATCCTGAGACATCCGATCACAGCATGGCGAACTCCGGTGCGGTTCTAATAGGAGAAAGATTGTGATGCGAAATTTCCTGATCGGAGCGCTGATGATCGTGCTGGGGGGCTGTTCAACGGCACCGACCTCTTTCACCCCCTCAGACCCGCTCCCGCCGGAGCAAGTGTCTCATCGGTTGTGGCAGGAACTACTGAGCGTGGATGTCCGTGACGGCGTCGTGGACTACCCGGCCATTCTCCGCCAGGGGCAACTTCCGTCCTATGTCTCGTTGTTGAATCGAGTGGATCCGGGCCGCTTGTCGGCGGGGGAGCGTTTGGCGTTCTGGATCAACGCGTACAATGCCTTTGCCGTGACGGGTATTCTGGATGGCTATTCTCCGGACACGTTATTCGGCCGATACCGGTACTTCATTGCGCGGGAGTACTCCGTCGGTGGACAGTCGGTGAACCTCTATAATCTTGAGCGGGAGATTCTTATCGCCCAGTTTCACGAACCACGTGTGCATTTTGCTATCGTCTGTGCTTCAGCCTCCTGCCCGAAACTCCAATCGTGGGCGTTCGAGGGGCAGCACCTCGATGAGCAACTGAATCGGGTCACGAGGGAGTTTGTGAATGACCCGTTGCGCAATCGGTTTGACCGATCGAGAAAGGTGGCTTCGTTGTCGATGATTTTCAAATGGTTCGCCAAAGATTTCGAGGCTCGCTCAGGATCAATCCTGGCGTATGTCGGGGAGCATGTACAAGATCCGTCGCTCAGGCAGGACCTTCAGGCAGGCGACTACACCGTGGAGTTTCTCGACTACGATTGGCATTTGAATGGCCCTTCCCCGCAGTACTGAAGGAGTTGTACATGGTCGTATTGCCTAGTGAACGAGTTCCCATTGCCCGGCTGCTGACGTTTCTTGAACATGGCGAACGGATGGCGCACCTCTGTGCGCAAAGCCAGGCGGCGTTGGCTCCCGACTCGAAGGCGCGCCGTTTTCTCACGACCCAGGCACGTCAGGAGGCTATGCATGCGGTAGTGTTTCGTGGCGCCATTGGCTGGCTTGCGCCGCGCCACCTCGGCGATGCTCCGTTCCTGCCGGCTCTTGAGGACTATCGCCGGCTTCTCACTGAGGCGCTTGAACGTGGCGATTGGCTGGAGAGTATCCTGGCTGAACAGGTGATCCTCGAAGGACTGGGGGAGGCAATTCTGACCCGGATCGAGGGCGGCCTTGAAAATCGGCAGGCGCCGTTTCGCCGGTTGCGCCGGGTCTTGCTGCACCAGGAAGAGGCTCATCATGACTTCGGGCGGCGTGTGTTGGAGCGAGCGATGGTGGATGGACACAGGGAGTTGGAGGCGCTTCGTTTGCGCGCGCAGGACTATCTGGCTTTGACCGACTCGATGGTGTTGACGCTCTGCGATCTCTTCGAGACGATCGAGGAGGACGCGTCTTCCTGGGCCGCCGATGTACGTACCTTCCTGCCCATGTGGTTGACGGCATGATCTCCGTCGTCATTCCCGCCTACAATGAAGAACGAGCGCTGCCAGCCACACTCCGACAGTTGTTCGAACAAGCCGGGTCGTATGAAGTGATCGTGGTTGATGGAGGAAGCCACGATCGAACCCGCGAGATCGTTCGGCGCTGGCCGGTCGATAGTCGATTGCCGGCTCCGCTCACCCTCCTGACGGCGCCGAAAGGACGAGCGTCCCAGATGAATGTCGGCGCGAAGCTGGCGCGGGGCGAGTGGTTGCTCTTTCTCCATGCCGATACGCTGTTACCCGTCGATGCGCTCAGTCGGATCAATGCATTGGAGCGGAATCCTACTATCCAGGCCGGCGGATTCCAGCACCGATTCTCAGGATCGGACTGGCGGCTACGGATGATCTCATGGCTCGACAATTTTCGCTGTGTCAGGAGCCATATTATCTACGGCGATCAAGCGTTGTTCGTACGGAGGGCGTTATTCGAGCGGCTTGGCGGATTTCCGGATCGGCCCATTCTGGAAGATGTGGCGTTCGGTGAGAATTTGCTGACAGTCACTACGCCGCTGCTTCTATCACCACCGGTCGTCACGGATGCCCGCAAGTTTCTCAAAATGGGAATCTGGCGGAGTTTTCTTCGCGTCTTGCTGATCATTTTACATGTAGAGTTCAAGCTTCCGTATCTCCCACGCGTCTTTTTTCAAGATATTCGCTGAGTTCCTCTCCATCCCCGGTTGTCCGTCCGCCACGGTGGTTCTCCTCGCTTCCTTGCAAATCGCCATTTCGATTGTCAACCAGCCGGTGTCCTTGTACGTTGGAATGGATGACAGTGCAGCTGGGGCAACCAAAGGAGGATGTATGAAGCAGGTGATGTGGGGCGCGGCGTTGTTGTCGGTGTGTGCCACGTCGTTGGTGTTTGCGCAGGCGGAGACGCCGAGGATCGATCAGCGGCAGGCCAATCAGGAGAAACGAATCGACCAGGGGATCGCCATTGGTCAGTTGAACGAACGTGAAGCCAATCGCTTGAACAACCAGCAGGAGCACATCAACAACCTGGAGGACAAGGCGAAATCGGACGGCGTTGTGACGAAGAAAGAACGGGTCCGGATCAATCGCGCGCAGGATCGCACGTCGCGCCATATTGCCCGCCAGAAGCACGACCGCCAGCAGCGATAAACGCTATCACTGATGCCGGACGTGCGGTCGACCGACCGGTTCGACCCGGCCAGGCATCCGCGCTCGCTCATTCTGTCGAGTAACCCCATGCCGTCCATACTTCTTGTGTGGACGGCATGGTTGCTCCTCACCAAGCCTTCACTTCGTCGCACAACGGTACTTCCCCTCTGTCTCCACTGCGGGACTGAATCGATTCGCTCGATCCTGCTAGAATGCCGGCATGGATCTGATTACGACACATCTGAATGCAGACTTCGACGGGCTGGCCTCCATGGTGGCCGCCCGCAAGCTCTATCCGGGAGCGGTCCTGGTGTTGCCCGGCGGTGCGCAGGAGTCGGTGCGAAATTTTTTGACGACACACCGTCTGGATATTGCTCGCCTCAAGGACGTAGCGTTGGAACGGGTGCGACGGTTGATTCTCGTGGACGTTCAGGAGCCGGAGCGGCTGGGCCCGTTGAAACTCCTCAGTTCTCGCGCAGATGTAGAGGTGCATATTTTCGATCACCATGGAGCCGACGATGGGCCGGAACTGCAGACTCGGCTTCAATGGCCTCATCTCGTTGAACGGCACGTCGAACCGGTCGGCGCTACGACTACGCTGCTGATCGAACGCCTGAAGGCGCAGCAGATCATACTCACGGTTGCCGAGGCGACGGTGTTGGCGCTTGGTCTGTACGAGGAGACAGGGTCATTGGCCTATCCGTCGACGACTCCGCGCGATCTGGAGGCTGCGGCAGTTGTGCTGCGCGCCGGCGCGGATTTGAACGTCGTGGCGGAGGTCTTGCGGCATCCGCTGGATCCCGATCTGATCGCCCTGCTGAACGATCTGTTGCAGTCCGGATCGATCTATTATCTGGAGGGCCGCAAAATTCTTGTGGCCTCCAGCACCTATGACCGTTACAAGGGTGATCTCGCAGAGGCCGTCCACCGGTTAGCGGAGTTACAGGGATTCGATGCCGTCATCGTGGTCATTGCCCTGGACGAGAAGATCGAGGTGATTGGCCGCAGCCGGCGTCCTGAGATCGACGTGGCCTGGATTGCGCGTGAATTCGGCGGAGGCGGACATGCCGTGGCGGCAGCGGCCAGCGTAAAGGGCCGCACGCTCATCGAAGTGCAGGAACGGCTGACGCGTCTCCTGACGGAACGCTATCGGCCCACCTTGGTGGCTCGGGATGTCATGACACAGCCGGTCAAAACGATCCTCGCGGAGGCGACCGTGGCGGAGGCCGAACGATCCATGACTACTTACGGGGTCAACGTGCTCCCGGTCGTCGATCAGAAGGACCGCTATGTCGGGACGATTTCACGTGAGGTCGTTCAGAAGGCACTGTTTCATCGCCTCGGTGCGCAACGAGTCGAGGACTTAGCCAGACACGATCAGTACAGCGCAGAGCCGGAGACCCCCTTTCACGACATCGAAATGCGAATGATCGAATTGAGTCAGCGGTTTGTGCCGGTGCTGTCCGGCGGTAAAACGGTGGGCGTGATTACGCGAACCGATCTACTCCGCAGTCTCCATGAGGACGTGATTGCGTCCGCGCGGGGGAAAGCCAAATCGTTGATGGACCTGGAGTCCTCGGGTGCAGTGCGCCGACGCGATGTCGGGGGACTCTTGCGGGACCGCTTGCCTCGTGACGTGCATGACCTGCTACAGACGGCAGGCGATTTGGGCGAGCGCCTTGGCTACTCGGCCTATGTGGTCGGTGGATTTGTGCGGGATCTGCTGCTCGGTATCGAGAATCTCGATGTCGATTTTGTGGTGGAGGGCGACGGGATCGCGTTTGCACGCGCCCTGGCGAAGGAGCGGGCAGGCCGGGTGAAGGTCCACGAGCGATTCGGAACGGCTGTCGTGCTCCTGCCGGACGGGTTCAAGGCGGATGTGGCCACGGCCCGCACGGAGTATTACGAATATCCGACGGCGTTGCCGTCGGTCGAGCAGAGCTCCATTAAGAAGGATCTCTACCGTCGGGATTTCACCATCAACACGTTGGCTGTGCGCCTCAACCCCCGCGCGTTCGGCCAGCTGATCGATTTTTACGGCGGACAACGCGATCTCAAAGAACGCCTCATCCGGGTACTCCATAGCTTGAGTTTTGTGGAGGATCCGACGAGGGTCTTTCGCGCGATTCGCTTCGAACTGCGTTTCGATTTTCACTTAAGCAAGGAGACGCTGGCGCTGATTAAAGGCGCGGTGAAGATGGAGTTGTTCCATCGACTGTCCGGCCAGCGGCTGTTGGATGAACTGCGGTACTTATTTTCTGAGCGCACGCCACGTCATGCCGTTCGCCGATTGGCGGACCTGGATCTTCTGCGGTTCATTCATCCGACACTCACGTGGTCGAATCGACTGGATCGTCGGTTGAGCGAAGTCGAAGCGGCGTTGGATTGGTACAAACTGTCCTGTCTCGAGCGGCACATCAGCGGATGGCTGGTGTATGCCATGGCACTGACCGAGGCGATGCCGGATCAAGCCGTACGCGAGATGCTCGAACGATTTCCCTTCACGGAAGCGGAACGAGGGGCTATCACGGCGGCTCGGTTCCTTACGCAGCCGGTGTGCCGGGCTCTGAGCCGGCGCGTGCCGCTCAGGCCTTCGGAAACGGTGGCTCTGCTGGCCGGTCTGGCGGACGAAACGCTCGTGTTTCTGCTGGCGAAGAACGGCTCGGCATCGGCCAAGCGGCACCTGTCTCTGTATCTGACGACGTATCGCGACGTGAAACCCGCCCTGACCGGGAAATCCCTCCAGGCGCTTGGATTCAGACCGGGTCCACTCTATCGCACGATTCTCGAGCGTCTGACCGAGGCAAGGTTGGATGGCGACGTGAAGACTGAAGCGGAGGAGCGGGAGCTCGTGAAAACATTTTCTGATCAAGGCCGGGGGAGAGCGAGAGACTAGCTTCCCGCATGCGGGGAGGTATCAAGCCACATCGGCGGCGCCGCAGAGCGCGGACAACCTCGAGAGGTCGTGCTGAACGCCTCCCGTGCCCGATGACACGACGCGGGGAGGTTAAGCCAACGGCTCAACCGGCTCGAGTTCGTCGTGCATGTCGACGGTCCGAGCATCTTTTCCCATTGCGGCGAGGAGGCCGTCATAAACGATGCGAGCCGCGTCCGACCATTTAGGATTGAATGGGCGACCAGCGAAAGCGGCTTCAGCCGCCTTTTTCTCATCGTGGGTGATTTGTCGAGGAGTCAGTGTGGTGTCCATACGGATAATAATAGATCGCTTCAGGGCAATGTCAAGGACTCAACGGAATGGCAGAACCGCTGTTGGTTGACAGACATTGCTTTCCAGCACCGTGGCATGCATGGCCTGACGCGTCAGGACTAAGGGAATCTCCTCAAGCACGGTGCGGCGGCAAGAGCCGGTCAAGTTCGGCGTGAACCGACCGAAGCAGTGTCGATGCCGTCTCGTGCGTCACCACCACGAACGAGAGTCTGTCTCCCGGCGATAGTTGAGCCGCGAGAGCGCGATCGGCCGCGATCATCGTCGCGAGTTTGGCATACCCCCCCGTCGTCTGGCAGTCGGCCATGAGCAGAATCGGCTGTCGGTCCGCCGGCACTTGAATGTTCCCGGCACTTACGGCATCGGACACGATGTCGGCTGAGGTGCGGTGCGGCAACGCCAATCCTTGTAGCCGATAGCCCATCCGGTCCGATTCGGAAGCGAGTCGGTATGGTTGGCTCGCGAGTATCTCCAGCGCATCATCCGTGAAACGATCGGCCTGTGGCCCCGGGATCACCCGTATCCTTGCGGTGGATGGATATCGAGGTCGCTGCGCTTCAGGAAGTGTTCGTCCTACGCACGTGTTGTCTGCAACTCGTGCCGGTCCGGCATTGAGCCGATCCCATTTCCTCAGCGCGCGTCCTGTGAGACCTCCCAATCCGCTGCGCGCATGCGTCGATCGGCTGCCGAGCATCAGAGGCCCGTCGATGCCGCCGGCCACGGTGAGGTAGGCACGAGTGCCTTGTCGGCGCAGGCCGAACTCAAGACGACTCCCGGCCGGCATGCGGACGACGGTCCACATGGGCAGTGCGGCGCCGTTGCTGGTGGGATTGAGGTCCGCTCCGGTGATGGCGATGGAGAGTGCTTCTTCGAACAACAGTTCCGGTCCTTGGATGGTGACTTCAAGGCCGGCAGCCCGGTCGGGATTGCCGAGCAGACGATTCCCGACCGTGAGCGCCCAAGGATCCATCGCGCCGCTCACCGACACGCCGAACCGTTGGTATCCAAAACGACCGAGATCCTGAATGGTCGTAAAGAGTCCGGGACGTACGACGTGGATGGTCGGCTGCTTATGAGGCATGATCGATACGGACTGCGGCAATCCCTGCATCGTCGAACATGGTTCGTAGCGCATGAGCCAGTCGGACCGCGCCAGGAGTATCGGCGTGGATACAAAGCGTGTCGATATGCAGATGAAGTAACGAACCGTCGATGGCCGCGATGGTGTCGTCGTGAATCAGCGAGTGGGCACGCGAGACCACGGTCGACTCATTGTGGATGAGCGCGCCTTTCTGCCCTCGAGGCACTAAACGGCCGTCGGCCTGGTAGGCCCGATCGGCAAATCCTTCGGCGGCAACCGGGAGCCCGCGGGCTGTGCCGGCGACGAGGAGTTCCGATCCGGCCAGTCCCACGAGGATCAATCGCGGATCAATGTGTGCCATCGCTCCGGCGATCGCGTCGGCCAGCGCGGGGTCGCGTGCCCCCATGTTGTAGAGCGCCCCGTGCGGCTTCACATGCGAGAGCCGAAGACCTTCGGCCTGACTGATGGCCATCAGTTCACCCACCTGGGCCAGGATCAAGTCCTGTACGAACGAAGGGGAGAGCGGTTGTTCACGACGACCGCCGGAGTCGCGATCCGGCAATCCGGGGTGCGCACCGATCGCCAGATCATGCTGTCGAGCCAGCTGCACGGTGCTGCGCATCAAGGCCGCATCGCCTGCATGCAACCCGCAGGCGATATTCACCGATGTGACGTAGGCCATGATCCGGCCTTCCACATCCAGTTGCTCCGGTGTCGCGGCCTCTCCCAGGTCGCAATTGAGGTCGATGCGACGTCTCCTGTTCATGTGTGATTCTCGAACAGCGCGTGGAATTCTATTTCCCCGATCGGCACGAAGTGCACCAGGTCTCCCGGTGCCAGTAAGAACGGCGCAGGTCGGGTCAGGCTGAACAGCGGTACCGGAGTGCGTCCGATGATGCGCCAGCCACCCGGGCTGGCATGCGGATAAATGCCGGTTTGTGTGCCGGCGATGCCGACCGACCCTGCCGCGACTTGTTTTCGAGGTGTCGGGAGTCGCGGCGTCGCGATGCGATCCGGCACGGTACCTAGATAGGGAAAGCCCGGGCTGAATCCCAGCATGTAGACGCGGTAGATCACGGAAGCATGCAGGGTCGCCACCTGCTCGGGTGTCAGTGCCGCTCGCTTGGCCACGTCGCCGAGATCGGGTCCCGCGCTACCTCCATACCACACGGGAATGGTGTGGGTCGTGGGGGGACGTAGCGGGGTTGTGTTCGTTACCGTCATCAAGGCACGGAAATGCTCGGTCATCGTGGACACATCCGCACCGAACGGATCGAAATAGACCGTAGCGGAACGGTATGTCGGCACCACCTCCAGAAAGCCCTGGAGCCCGGCCTGTTCCACGGCGGTGGCGAAGGCCAGGACCGACTCATTCGTGCGTGGATCGATGGTCTCTCCGAATTCGATGGTCAGGGCGGACTCACTCAGGGGCACGATGCGCGGGAGCGCAGTCTCCGGTTGTTTCATACTAGCCGGGCCGTCGGTCGGTGAGATGTCACTCCGGTAATGGTTTCCCATTGGTCTCATTCGCAAAGGGCAGGACGGCCAATCCCAACAGATAGATGAGTGCGATGGTGCTTGCCGCGTGGTTGAACGATCCCAGCAGGGTGACGAGCCAGCCCGTGACGAAGGGCGCGGCGGAGGCGAGCACGCGGCCTGCGTTGAAGCAAAATCCTGAGCCGGTTGCGCGGAGTCGTGTCGGATAGAGCTCAGGCAAGTAAATCGGAAAGCCGCTGAAAATGCCATTGTTGAAGAATCCCAGCAGCGGGAGTAATAACAACACTTCTGCATAACTGTGCGGGACAAAATAGGTCGCCGGCAGCATGATGAAGCTGCCGAGGCACATCAAGCCGAATACGGGCAGGCGGCCGAACCGTTCGGCCAGCGGCCCGAATCCCAGATACCCGAACAACGAGCCCGCATTGAGCGCCATGATTGCGTAGCTGACCTGCTCTGTCAGTGTGGCGGCATCCTGCCCCTGAAGGTCCGGCATGGCCCGGATCAAGGTGGGCGCCCAATTGGTCGCGCCCCACAGACCGAAGACCGCCACGAACGCCAGGGTTGAGCCTACCCAGGTGTTGCGACGCAATGCCGGTTGAAACAACTCGGCGAGGTGCATGAAGCTGGTGTGCGCGGATTGCGCCTCCTGTTCGTGGGCCTGTACCCATCGCTCCGGTTCCTTGACCCACCAACGGACGAGTAAGGCCACAAAGGCGGGCAGGATGCCCACGAGGAAGAGGAGTCGCCATCCGTAGTCGCTCAGGAGCAAGTTGAAGCCGGCGGCCAGGAAAAATCCGGCGGCCCATGCGGACTGGAGAATCCCGGCCGCCCGGGCACGCTTGTCTTCAGGCCAGGTCTCGGCCACAATGGCCGCGCCGGCGGCCCATTCACCGCCGATGCCGAGGGCGGTCAGAAAGCGATAGATGGCCAGATGCCACCATTCTTGAGCACACGCGGCGAGGCCGGTGAAGACGGCATAGATCAAAATCGTGATGATTAACGTCTTGGTCCGGCCGAAGTAGTCGGCGGCCATCCCGAAGCCGATTCCTCCGATGGCCCACCCGATCAGGAAAATAGAAAACACCAGGCCGCCGTACCACCCGATTTGTTCGTCTGTGACCGCTCCGCCGGCGGCCCCGGCCTGTAGAAGCTCATGCAAGGCGGGATGCAGCACGATCGCGTAGATCGTTGCGTCCATGGCGTCGAATACCCACCCCAGCCAGGCGACGAACAGGACCAGCCATTGATACCTCGTGACGCCTTGTGCCCACGCCATGCCGAACTCCCTCTCCTGGGAACGGACTGCCTCCGCGCCAGGCTACGGGGGAGACCCGACGCTGTCAAGGTGAAGCCGGCGAAGCGGCATGGTATAGTCTCCGCCTGTATGCCTCGCGTGGATTATTATCGTGTCCTCGGTGTGTCGCGCGACATCTCCGACGACGACATCAAAAAAGCCTACCGGAAGCTCGTTTTCGAGCACCATCCCGACCGCAATCCCCACAACAAGCAGGCAGAGGAGAAGATCCGCGAGATCAACTCCGCCTATGAGGTCCTGGGCGATCCCGAGAGCCGGAGAACCTACGATCGCCTGCATTGGGGGGAAGAGGCGCGGGCCGAGACGGTGGATCCGTCTCTGATCCTCGAGGAGATGGAGAAAAAACTCTTCGACGAAGGGCGGAAGGAAGTGTTCGCCGTCCTGATGAAGATGGTGCCGCGGATTAAATCGGAACTGGCCCTCATTCGCGAGCGCACGGTGGCGCATCAGGGGTATGACACCTTCAAGGAGTCCATCGTGGAAGCGCGCGGGGCGGAAGTCCTAGATGAGTTCGTGACTCCAGATATGGAGCAACGGAAACAGCGCTTGCTTGAGGTCGCGGTGCAGATGATGGTGTCGCAGGCGGTGGTCGCGAGGGGAGACGAGGGCGGGATTCGAGCGCTTCGCGGCCGGTTAGAGGAGATGTTCCGCAAGGGCCGGATCAACGGCTTCGCGACGGCCTTGGAATTACTGTATGAAAGACGGTAGCGACCCACGTCGTTCGTGTCACGGTTCACGCTCCTGAGAGCGGACCCGCCACGAACCGACCGCGTTGCATCACTCCCGCAATCCGCTCCCGTTTCAGCAATACCCCGATATTTCTGAGAAGATTACCTTCCACAAACAGCAGGTCGGCCTGTTTTCCCGCCGCGATGGATCCGATGTCCTGAGTCAGGCCCAGTAACCGCGCGGCGGCGGAGGTGCTGGCCATGATCGCGTCCATCGGCGTCATGCCCAGCGCGACCATCCGTTCCAATTCCTGAGCATTGTCACCGTGGTAGTTGAACGGCGTTCCGGCATCCGTACCCAGGGCGATCGGAACACCCCGGCGCAGGGCGGCGCGGAAACTTCTCTCGTGCTGCTTCACCATGTTTCTCGCCTTGGAGCGGGCGCTGTCGGGAATGCCGCAGCCGGTCGGGCAGGCGGCTGTCGTGGCGAGAGCCGACAGTGTCGGTACCATGTAGACGTGGCGCTGGGTCATCATCTCCGCCGCGTCGTCGTCCATGAGGGTGGCAT
>CABVRO010000018.1 GCA_902500715.1 uncultured Nitrospira sp.
TGAAGGAAAAGAAGGCGCGCGTGGAAGACGCGTTGCACGCCACCAAGGCGGCCGTTGAAGAAGGCATCGTTCCCGGCGGAGGCACGGCCTATCTGCGCTGTCTCAGGGGTTTGGATTCCCTCAAGGACCTGCCCTTGGAGCAAAAAGTCGGCGTGGACATCGTGCGCCGCTCACTCGAAGAGCCGGTTCGTCAGATCGCCGCCAACGCGGGAGCCGAAGGTTCCGTGGTGGTCGGCCGCGTCCGTGAGGACAAGAATCCGAACGGTGGCTACAATGCCGCCTCCGACGAGTACGTGGACATGATCAAGACCGGCATCATCGATCCGACCAAGGTGTCGCGCTGCGCCTTGCAGAACGCCGCCAGCGTCGCGGGCTTGATGCTGACGACCGAAGTTATGATCACCGAATTGCCGGAAGAGAAGAAAGAACCTGCCGGCGGCCATGCTGGTCACAACCACGGCATGGAAGGGATGTACTAAGGTTTCCATTTCTTCTTCACTGTCGAAGACCGGTCCGGCGGTGGCCCCGCCGGGCCGGTCTCTTTTCTGAGCCGAGACGTGCTGCGGCGGGAGTGGCCTTCCGCCGCAGCCACCACCGCAGCCAGTAGATCAGACGTTTCAGGGTGATAGAACAGCGATCTAAACGTGTGGTGCACCACCGCCGTGTGCCGCTGCCGATCTGCGAGAAATTGCTCCAGCGCCGTCTCCCGCGACTCCCCGTAGTACCCCATGCGAATCGCACAACGTTGCAGCTCTTCCTGGCTGTCAGGCAATGCATGCGTCTGTAGATCGTGCATCATCTGCAACTTATGCTCGACATCCCGCAAAAACCAATAGGCCTCGGTCAGTCGGCGCTGATCGTCTGCCTCCACGAACCGGTGCTGGCAAAACCGGTGTAGCGCCCCCACCGTTCTGCGATCCAGAATATCGGGAACCGCCTTGCCGATGAGCACTTGAATTGTTTGGACGAGGAATTCCAGTTCTCGAATCCCCCCCGTGCCCAACTTCACATTCCGATGCTGATGTCCGCGCCCCGCGATCTTTTCATCGATCATCTCTTTGACGGAACGAACATCGCGGATAATCGCCATCGCCCGCTCCTTCGAGAGAGGCCGGCGATCAGGCTGAAAGACAAATCCTTCGACCATGTGCACGAACGCCTGTCCGACCGCAGGAGAACCGGCGATGGGCCAAGCCTTTAACAACGCCAGCCGTTCCCACACCTGGCCGCGCTGGGCATAATACTTTTCGTAGGCTTCGACCGATCGTGCGAGTTGGCCGACAGATCCCTCTGCACGCAGCCGCAAATCGACGCGAAACACCGCACCTTCACGGGTCTGTTCGGCCAGGGCCTTTGTGAGTGAACGCGCCAGCAGCTCAAAATATTCTTCGTTGGACAGACTCTGACTGTTCGATTGGCGCCCGCCCTTTCCCTTCCTGGTCTCACCGTCTGCGGAGGCATAGACATAAATCAGGTCCACGTCCGAGCTGTAATTCAGCTCATGCGCACCAAGTTTGCCCATGCCGATCACGACAAACTCCGTCTCCACCCAGGTGCCGTCCGCATCTCGATGCATCGGAGTTCCATGGACCGCCTTGAGGTCCTGATCGACGATTTCATACGCCGCATGAATGAGGACGGAGGCGAGATCGGACAAGGAACCGGTCGTGTCTTCGACGGTAGTCAGATGCAGCAGGTCGCGCACACCGATACGCAGCATTTCCCTGCGCCGCACTCGCCGCAAGACGTCCAGCTTCAATTCAATCGCCTTCAGCGAACCCAGGCTTTGCCGAAGGGCCGCCACCATCCCCTGCCGGGTCGGAGCGGTGGTCAAGACATCTTCTTCCACCAACCAGTACACGAGCATGGGGTCGCGAATCAGCGCGAAGGCGAGGGAGTCGCTGTTTCCGAAAATCGTGCAGAGCAGCCCCAGCATCTTCGGCGAGGCTTGCAGATACTGCAGGAGCGAGGAGCGATTGACACTCCCCGAAAGCAGTCGCTCCCAATGATTCAAGGCTTGATCAGGATCGGCCGTGCGGGCAATCTCCGCCAAGAGTCCCGGCAACACCGCAGCCAGAATCCGGCGTGTATGCGGATCCCCGGCCATACTCTGGATATTCGTATCCGCCTCGGCCGGATGTGTGATCCCGTAGGGGCACAGAATCTTGACCACCTGCTCCGGCTCAAGGCCTGACGCCACCAACAAGGGGGCTGGGTCTGGAAAGATCCGGGAGGAAACGGAATCCCGACGCGGCGCAGGCGGATCGTGCTGAGGGGAGCGTCTAACCATGGCGCCGCATTATACTGGTGCAATTCTCCCGGTACAACGCGACCGCCTTCGCGGTATACTCCACCCGACCCATGCTGCACGCGAACCCAGACCGCGACCAGCTCCTTGCCACCCTGACTCCATTTTGTCAGGGCATCGATCGCGACATCCTGCAAGACTTCGTCACGAGGATGGACCCGGACTATTTCTCCGCCTTTCCGTCGAAGACACTCGCCGCACACGTCAAGCAAGCCGCCACGCTCACACCGGACCACCCCTGTGACGTGTCGATCGAGGACACCGCAGGAGGTCACTTCGTCATCACCATCGTGGCCTACGATTACTTCTCGGAATTCGCCACGATCTGCGGGCTCCTGTCTGCCTTCGGTCTCAACATCGAGGAAGGACGCATCTTTACTTCGGCAGAAAGTGAACAACCCCTCCGTAGCCGGTCGGCCAATCCGTACCCGATCAGGACAAGGCCGCAAGGTCGCGCCGGGCTCACCCGGAAGAAGATCGTGGACGTGTTCACGGTGAGCCCCATCGAGGGGCAGACGTTCGCCGCCGCAGATCGCACACGCCTGACCGACCAACTCGCCCGCATGATCATGCTGCTCGACGAAGGGCAACTGGACGAGGCCCGGCAACAGGTCAACCGCCAACTGGTCGAACACCTCGGCAAACGCCGGAGTTCCTTCAGCAGGCTGCTCCACACCGTCCAGATCACCTTCGACAACAGCCAGTCGGCGACCGATACGATCATGGACATCCGGTCCGACGACACGCCGGCGTTTCTCTACGCGTTCGCGAACGCGCTCGCGATGCGCAACGTCTACATCAGCAAGGCGCTGTTCGCGATCGAAGACGGCAAACTGCACGACCGTTTTTACATCCGCAATCGTTTCGGGCAAAAGCTGCTCGACCCAAGCGATCTGGAACAGCTGCGCCTCACCGCCGTGCTCATCAAACAGTTCACCCATGCCCTCACCTGGGCGCCCGATCCGGCCAAGGCGCTGGAAGCCTTCGACCAGTTCCTTGACCTCGTGCTCGAAGGGTCACGGCAGGGTGGAAAGAAACAGGCCTGGGACTTCCTCAACGACAAAAAAACCTTTCCGCTCCTGGCGCGACTGCTCGGGGCGAGTGATTTTCTGTGGGAAGACTTCCTCCGCCGGCAACACGTCAACCTGCTGCCGTTGCTGAAGGATTATCGCGATGCGCCGCTCATCAAATCCCAGGCAACATTGCGCAAGGAATTGAATCGCGCCATCGCCAAGGCTAAGACCGACGAGGCACCGAAGGAGGCGCTCAACCGCTTCAAAGACCAGGAACTGTTTCGCATCGACATGAAACACATCGTCGAACCGGGAACAAGCCTCCCCGACTTCTCACTCGCGATTTCGGAGCTGGCCGAGGTGATCGTGGAGCGCAGCCTGATCGATTGCCAGGCGAAGCTCACCAAGCTCTACGGCCCCCCTCGACTTGCCAACAAGAAACCCTGCCCCTTCGCCGTCCTCGGCGCGGGGAAATTCGGCGGGAAGGAAATGGGCTACGCGTCCGACATTGAGGTACTCTTCGTCTACGGCGGACCGGGGCGGACAAGCGGGAAGCAGGGCATCGAGAACAGCGAATACTTCGAGCGCCTCGCGCAGGAATTTCTGCAATGGATCGAAGCCAAACAGGAAGGTATTTTCCACATCGACGTCCGGCTACGGCCGCATGGCGGCAAGGGCTCGCTCGCCAACGCGTTCGACGAAGTCTGCAAGTATTACAGTGCCGACGGGTTGGCTGCCCCGTTCGAGCGGCAGGCCTTGATCAAGCTGCGTCATATCGCCGGTGACGCCTCACTCGGCAAGAAGGTAGAAACCCATCGAGACAGCTTCGTCTACAGCGGCGCCCCCTGGGACCTTGCTACCGCACTCGATCTGAGGCGGCAACAGGTGAAACAACTTGTCGAGCCGGGGCAGATCAACCTCAAACACAGCCACGGCGGCATCGTCACGCTGGAGTATGCCATTCAATACCTCCAAGTGATGCACGGCCACCGCCATTCCAGCTTGCGCACCCCGAACACGCTCCGCGCACTTGCAGCCCTGATTGATGTAGGCCTCATCCCCCGCGCCACCGGTGAGAAACTCCGCAAGTCCTACCTCTTCATCCGCATGCTGATCGACGGCCTGCGCATGGTGCGCGGCAACACCAAGGACCTCGTCATCCCGCCGCCCGACTCCGACGAATTCATCTTCCTCGCGCGCCGCGTCGGCTATCAAACCGACGATTGGGAAGCAGGGGCCAGGCATTTACAGACGGATATCGAGCAGCACATGAAGCAAAACAGGCAATTCTTCGAGAAGATGTTCGGGAAGGTGTGACGGAAGGATTGAACCGGCCACGTCACCACTATTCGCTTCATAGACACTCACTCAGCCAGACCTACAAAGAACCTACCCGCACCCTCCCACGTGAGTTATAGGAAGATCTTCTATAACTCATAAAATTCCATTATTATGAGCCATACGAAAGATCGGTATTACTCATGACCTGGAATTGGCAGCAAAAGCAGTGGCCAGCCTTTACATACGAAATAGAGGCATTGGCTCAGCATGAAACTCGCTTCCTGCACGAAGCAGGAATAGTGCATGGTGCCGTCAAGCACCTGACGGGAGAGAACAAAACCCGTTTGATGATTGAACTCATCAGCACGGAAGCGGTGACGACATCAGAAATCGAAGGGGCGATACTCAATCGAGATTCCGTGCAATCATCGCTTCGCCGGAACTTCGGACTCGAAACGGACAATCGCAAAATTCCCGCTGCCGAGCAAGGCATTGCGGCAATGATGACCGATCTGTACCGTCACTACGACAGCCCCCTGTCCGAGACACAATTGTTTGCCTGGCACGAGATGCTGACACAAGGTCGAAGAGATCTGAACTGCATCGGGGCCTACAGGACAGATGCAGAGCCCATGCAGGTCGTTTCAGGTCCCATCGGCAAACCAAAAGTTCATTTCGAAGCGCCGCCGGCAACGACCATGACGGCGGAGATGAATCGGTTCCTTACCTGGTTCAACAACACCTCGCCACAAGGACCACAACCACTCCCAGCTTTGACACGCGCAGGGATTGCGCACCTCCACTTTGTGTCGGTGCATCCATTCGAAGACGGCAACGGGCGGATTGGACGAGCACTGTCCGAAAAGGCGCTAGCCCAATGCCTCGGCCAGCCGACATTGATTGCCCTCTCGCACACGATCTGCAAGCACCGCGCCACATACTATGCGGCCCTCGAAGCCAACAACAAGCATCTGGAAATCACCGAGTGGCTGATCTATTTCGCCCAGACGGTATTAGATGCGCAGCGCTACACTCAGCGATTCATCGATTTCCTCATTGAGAAAACCAAGCTCTATGACCGCCTCCGGGGCCAATTCAATCCTCGACAAGGAAAAGTGCTCGCACGCATGTTTCGGGAAGGGCTTGAAGGATTTACAGGCGGACTCAGTGCGGAGAATTACCTGAAGATTACCAACACCTCCAGAGCCACCGCCACGAGAGACTTGCAGGATCTTGTCGAGAAAGGCGTGCTCCGAAAAACCGGCGAACTGAAACACACCCGGTACTGGCTGAGTATGCTTAACGAATCGGGCGAGCGTTAAGGGGCTGTGCATGGTGCGCAGGAAGGCCAAGGATCTTGTGCTTCTGACGACTGACTCCAACAAATTTATCTCCCTTGCCCGCCGCATCGGCACACCACCAAAGATCGGGAGGCAGGAGTCAGGTATCTACAGGTGGATATTGAAGAACACATGCAGCTGACGAAGGAGTTTTTCGAACGGACATTCGGAAAGCTGTGAGGGAGAATGGGGAGGGTAGCCCGGTCATGTTTCTGCTCGAGAAAAGTGCATGATAAGAAGGAGATGAAGGGCGGGGTAGTCGTTGCAGCGAGAAAAGACTCCCGCCCATTTCATCGATCCATTTAATTCATTTGGTCGATACCGACGAAGGCTCGCATCGCCGCCGAGTCCTACCACGCCTCCTCGACGCACGGATCGGAGAGATTGACCCACTGCTGGAGGAAAGAGATGCGCCGCATCCGTTCGAGACCGACCGGGCGGCGGCCCGCTCCGTCAGGCTTCGGATACACCAGCTCGATCAGGGAGCAAAGCAAGGAGGCCCACGGCACGACCCGATTCATCTCAGCGAGCAACTCTTCGCGGCGAGTCGTCATGCGGAAACGTTTAAAGCTCGTGGCAGTCGCAAACATTGGACTTCCCCTGTTTTAACGGACACCATAGGGTGGTCGTTACAACAGGGGGAGGACCTATGGGTAATCGATGGAAAGCGCAGAATGTCCGCTTGAAGTACACCTTCATCAAAGCCCATCGCCGAGAGTTCGATACGGCGGTCATGTGCCGTCTCCTCGGCGTGTCGCGCAGCGGGTTCTATGCCTGGTTGCAGAACCCCCTCTCGGATCGAGCCGTGGAGGATCAGCGATTGCTTGGCCTCATCCGCGCGGCGTATACGGCGAGCCACGGGGTCTACGGAGCCCCGCGGATCTTTCTTGATTTGCGGGAAGCAGGTGAGACCTGTAGCAAGCATCGGGTGGCTCGGATTATGCGGACCAATAACATGAAGGCCCGGCACGGCTACCGAACGCCCCAGTACATTAAAGGCCACACCACCTCACTCCTCACGCCCAATACGCTGCAACGAGGGTTTACCGTCCCACGGCCGAACACCGTCTGGGTCACGGACATGACGTATATACGCACGTGGGAAGGCTGGCTCTATCTGGCCGTCGTGATGGATCTCTACTCCCGCCGTATTGTTGGCTGGCCCACCAAGCCCACACTGCGCTCGCACATTCCACGAGTGTTCCTCATCTTGATTTTCTCTTGCCTATGCCGTGCAACACCCCGCGTCGAGATTCAGCAAAACCATGGTACAGTGGGAACCGCGGAGTGATTGGAGGGGATGATGCTACGACAACTATCCGTGATCCTGCTCTGTTGCGCAGGTCTGGCTGCGTGCGGGGAATCCGGTGACGGCGCCGGCCTCAAGCCGGTTGGAGAATGGGCGAAGATCGGCGAAACGGACAATTACGTGTATTACGCCGACTACGCCAGCATCAAAAAGGCAGATGAGACCGTCGTGATGCTGGACTTGTTCGACTATAAGAGCGCACAGACCGAAGGTGGGAGCGCTCCTGTGCTTTCCAAGGCCACACAACGCGAATACGACTGCCAGAACAAGAAAAGCCAGGCGCTCAAGTCGAGCTGGTTTTCCGGACAAATGGGAGCGGGAACAGTCGTGCGCTCCGGCAGCAGCTCGAACCAATGGTCTGCGGCCACACAGGGCACCGCTACAGGCGGGCTATTGAAAGCCGCCTGCGGCAATTCCTAGTCCGACGATCAGGTTTGGCCGTGGACCATAGTTCGGGGCGCGGATCGCTGCGATGCCGCTAGACTAGATGAAACGGCACTGAGGTCGTGGCAATAAGGACGTCCTCATGACGGTCCTGTAGCGAGTGGAGATCACGCCATGGATCCTGAGTCCGATCCTGGGTTATGGAAGATTGAGCGGAACAGACGATGGGTGACAGGGTATTCACTGTAGCCCCGACGGCGAGGTAAGAGCCAACGCGGAGGCGAGACGTACCTACTGCCGGTAGCCTCGGCCTCCGCGTGAAGAAAACCGAGTGAGGAGGCTTGAAACCTACCGCTACAGCTCAAGCACCTTTTGGTACGCTCTGAGCACATCGCCAACGGACAGCACTCCGATGATCGTGCCGTCCTCCGTGACCGGCAAGTGCCGGATGCCCTCTTTCTTCATCAATCTGAGCGCTTCCATCAGCGGCTCACTGTCCTCGATGGTGACCACGGATTTACTCATGCAGGAGAGCACCGTGGTTGCGTTTGGATCCAGTCCCTTGGCGACGGCCTTCCGGCTGAGATCCGTATCTGTGATGATGCCGATATACCGCGATCCGTCGTCGACAAGCAGAGAACCGATCCGCCACTTCTGCAGCAAACGGCCGGCCTCTTTAATCGACGCACTCTTATGGACGCTCCGGACTTCGGCCGACATGAACTCGGCCACCGTGTGACCGTCGATCCGCTCACCGAGTGTCCGCCGCCAATCCCGTCCGGCTCTGGTGGCTTTTCTCAACTCAAGCTGGGCCAGACAACTTTCCAGCACCTGCTTCCGTTGATGAAGGCTTTCGCGATCCACGTTGTGCGTGCCGGCCTCCTGCGCTTCCTCCGGCAGGATCGCGGCCTCGCCCAGTTTGGCGTACTGATAGGCTTCGAGTTCCTCGGACGCTCCACCGAAGGTTTCACTCAGCACCTCTTCGGTCTGCTCATCGAATCCGTCTAACGAGGCGATGGCCTTACGTCGGGATAGGAACGGCTGGATCGCCACCAACGTCGCTTGAATCTGCTCTATGTGCCGGCTGAGGAGATCGGCCGGTTCCTGACTCGATTTCACTCTCTTGGCCATGCTGCCTCCTTGTTGAGGTCAAGAGAATAACGCAACTATGGGATTGGCTCAAGCCTTCGTGCTTGGCCGGATGCTGAAAATATCCGTCGGCTTTGAAGAACTCTCTAAGCAGGAAGCGGTTGGGGCGTGAGCCCCGTCGTCTCGTTGCCGGATGCCGTCGACTTTGAGGCTCCCGTGCCTTTTGGCACGGCCTTCCCGCGCACACGATGCATTTTTTCGCGCGTGTGGTAGGGCATGATCATTTCCAACACCGCTGGAAGCCGATCGCAGGGCACATCCTCCATGATTTTGGTGGCGAGCTTGGGATCGGGGCCCGAGCGCCCGCCCACGAACACATCCACGGCATCGACGACCTTGCCGCCCACCTTCGCCTTCTTGCCCAAGAGTCCGATATCCGCCACGAGATGGTTTCCACACCCGGCCGGACAACCGGACCAATGCAAGGTGATCGGCTTGAGGGTATCGCCCAGCTTCCGCTCCAGCACCCGCGCCGTTTCGACGGCCCGGCTTTTGGTTTCAATGACGGCCAGATTGCAGTAGTCGCTTCCCACACAACTGACCAGTCCCTTGTAGAGGGCGGACGGGTTGTAGGCGAATTGCTTCACCAGCGGTTCTTCGGCCAGGTCACCCACCAGCCGGTCGCTGATATGAGGGATCACGAAGGCTTGCGCCGGTGAGAGACGGACTTCGCCGTTGCCGTACCGTACCGCCAACGCGGCGATGTTCCGGAGATCAGCGGCCTTCACCCGCCCGACCAATACCTTCAGCCCGACATAGTTCATGCCCCGTTGTTTTTGACGGAAGATGCCGATGTGGTCGCGCTCTCCCGCTCCCCTCGCATCCACCCCCGCCGTGGGCAGGGTTCTCCCGACCAGCCGCTCGACTTCGTACCGCAACCGAGCTTCGCCCCAGGCTTCCACGAGAAAGGCAAGGCGCGCTTGGGTGCGATTCTCACGTGGTCCATGATCACGATAGATGTGCAGCAATGCCCGGCAGACATCCAAGGCCTCCGCCGGGTTCACGAACATATCCAGAGAGCTTGCAATGCGATAGCCGCCGGACCCCAACTTGCCCCCGACCAACACGTTGTACCCGTAACACTTGTCGTGCCCCAGATCGTGATAGGCCGGGACCAGCGCGATGTCTTGCGTTTCCGTGTGGAGGCAATTGTCCGGACAACCGGTGACGGCAATATTGCATTTGCGCGGCAGATTCGTATAGGCCGGATTACCCAGCACTTCGTGATTAATCGCGCGCACAATGTCCATCCCGTCGAGCAACTCGTTGGGATTCAGGCCTGCCACGGGACAGGTCATGATGTTCCGTACCGTATCCATCCCGGTTTGCAGCGACGTCAATCCCGCCTCCTCCAGCTTGCTAAACACCGACGGCACATGGGCAATCGTCAGATGTCGGAGTTGGACTTGTTGCCTGGTGGTAACATCGACTACGCCGTTGCCGTAGTGCAGCGCGATGTCGGCCAACGCGTCGAGTTGCGCCGAGGTGGTTTGCCCACCGGGCAGGCGCACCCGCAACATGAAGTGGCCCGGAGTCGGATTCCGCAAAAACAACCCGTGCCACTTCAACCGTTGCACATCGTCTTCTGGAATCGCCTCCCATCCGGCTTCCGCATAGTGTGCGATCATGTCGCGCACCGTTAACCCGTCCCGTTCCGACTTGATCGCCTCAATCTTGTTCATCATGTGTCTCCCAATGCAACGGAATAGTCCTGTCCGGACTTCCTCAATACCACCGCTCCGGCCCGACTCAACTGATCCACGACCAGCAACACCTGTGACGCGCTCAACCCGGAGAGGGCCATCAGTTGCTCGAATGTCTGGGGGGCCTGTCGCTCCAGGACTGTCAGTACGGCAGTTTCGGCATTCGTGCTCATGATGTCCTCCTTTCGGTTGATTGCCATCCGTGCATCAGGAACCGATTCGTCTTAAAACGTTTTGTACTCAAGCCACTTGCCGTTGAGCGTGATCTTGCACCGGGCCTCGCCCTGACTGCCGGTGACCTTTTCCATATCCAGCGTAAAGTCGATGGCGCTCATGATCCCGTCGCCGAACATTTCATTCGCCATCTCCCGCATCGAATCGCCGTAGACACCAATGACTTCCAACAGGCGATACTTAAACGGATCCGTCGTATTCGGGAAATCGGCCCGGACGGGAAACGCGCTCAGGGAACTGATTTGTTCTGTATCTAAATCCAGCAACTTCCCCACTTTGCCCGCTTCCTCCGGTGACAGGCGATGATTCCCGTTCAACGCTGCAGCGACGAAGGTCGGATTCTTCCCGACCGTCTTCGCCACCTCTGCAATTGTGACCTTCTTGTTCAACCGTTGCGCCCTGATCGTCTTGCGTACTGCTGCTTTTTCCATTGTGATCTCCCTTTAGTGATTCGCCCGTGAATACACTCCCGCACCGCGCTTCATTACGATCCTGCCACCGCCGACACCACCGGTTGAGCTACCGGGGCCGCCGTCGCTTCCGTTACGCGATAGGGGCTCACCATCCAATAGAGCCCCCCGACAAACAACCCGCCGCCCACCAGGTTCCCCAGCACGACGAACAGCTGGTTGTACCAAAAGGCCCCCCAACTCACAGCCGCATCATGCGGTAGAAACAACGCCATGCCCAACAACGATTGATTGGCGATGCTATGTTCGAACCCGGTACCGATGAAGGCGAACAGGCACCAGAAGATCAGGAGAATCTTCGCCGTATCGTTGTTGGTTCGTCCCGCCATCCAGACCGCCAGACAGATCAGCCAGTTGCAAAGAATGCCCCGCACGAATAGCTCCCAGGCAGGCAGCGACATTTTTATCGAGGCCACTTTCTCGATCAGTTCCGTCGTGGGCCCTTTGGCGAACACGCCCGATTGGACAATGAGCCAGGCCAACCCCAACGAGCCCGCCAGATTTCCGAGCCAGGACCAGGCATTGAGTTGAATGACTTGCGCCCAGGTGAGACTTCTAGTCAGCCCACCGATGGTGCCAATGAGGTTATTGCCGGTGAATAACTCCGATCCGGCGAAGATCACGAGTGTCAACGCGATGCCGAACGACACCCCCATCACGAGTTTGACCATCGGAGACGCGGCCGCCGCCAACGGTCCCCCCACACTGAAGATCAACGCAATTCCAAACCCGAGATAGATCCCGGCCAAGGCCGAGAGGATGAGATATCCGCCCGGTGACCGTTCGAAAAACGACCACTTCTTTGCTGCCACCCCTGCGATCCGCTCGTGATCCGCTGTATGCATGAGGCTCTCCTTTCGGTGGTCACTATGTCCGCACAACTCAAAAAAAAACGTCCTCATCCCGCATTCGGGAAGAGGACGTCGTTGTCCTGCTTGGCAAGGTCGCTACGACCTCGCCCGGTGCTGTGTGCCGACTTCAGCGTCGACAGCAATAAAAAAGGCGCCCGCCACTCTTGGAAGAATGACGGACACCTTTGTCCGTGTACCGTATTTAATGGGGGTGTGATATCAGGCGTCATTGCCTGTTTTCACCCAACCCCCGCATTTATACCATCGCCTCGTGGATTCGTCAAGCGCCCGAAACCACGAATCGCCGGCTTCTACACGTCGTAGTATAGGAAAAACTCATACGGATGCGGGCGCAACCGCATCGTATCGACTTCCTTCGTCCGCTTATAGCCGATCCAGGCCTCGATGAGGTCTTCGCTGAACACCCCGCCCTTGAGGAGGAACTGATGATCCTTTTCCAAGTGATTGAGCGCCTCGTCCAAGCTGCCCGGCATCGTCCGAATCTTGGCCGCTTCCTTAGCTTCGAGATCGTACAGATCCTTCTCCGCCGGCTCCCCGGGATTGATCTTGTTCTCGATTCCGTCCAGGCCGGCCATCAACATCGCGGAAAAAGCCAGATAGGGATTGGCGGCTGGATCCGGGAAGCGCACTTCGATCCGCTTGGCCTTCGGGCTCGGGGAATACATCGGAATTCGAATGCCCGCCGACCGGTTGCGGCTCGAATAGGCCAGCAACACCGGGGCTTCGAAGCCCGGCGTCAGCCGCTTGTACGAATTCGTCGACGGGTTGGTGAAGGCCGCCAGTGCGGGGGCATGCTTCAAGATACCGCCGATGTAGTGCAGGCACATCTGCGACACGCCGGCATATTCTTTTCCGGCAAACAGCGGCTTGCCGTCCTTCCAGATGCTCTGGTGGGTATGCATGCCCGATCCGTTGTCGCCGAAAATCGGCTTCGGCATGAAGGTCACCGTCTTCCCATGCCGACGCGCGACGTTCTTGACGATATATTTGAACATCATCATCTTGTCCGCGGTTCTCAGCAGGCTGTCGAAGCGGATGTCTATTTCAGCCTGCCCTGCCGTCGCCACCTCATGATGATGCTTTTCAGTGGCGATGCCGGCCTTCTCCATCTCGAGAATCATTTCGGTTCGGATATCCTGCTGCGTATCGGTCGGCGCAACCGGGAAGTAACCTTCCTTGTGTCGGATCTTGCCGCCCAGATTGACCCCCTCCTGTCCCATATTCCACACGCCCTCGTCGGAATCGATGTGGTAGTAGGCGCTGTGGTTCGTCTGGTCGTATCGCGCATGATCGAAGATAAAAAATTCGGCTTCCGGTCCCCAGTACGAGGTGTCGCCGATCTTGGTGCTCTGGAGATACTTTTCGGCTTTCTGGGCGATGAACCGTGGATCGCGGTCATACATTTCCCGCGTGATCGGATCGACGACGTTGCCGATGAGGCTCAACGTCGGCACCGAACAAAACGGATCCATGCAGGCGGTTGCCGGGTCCGGCACGAGCAGCATGTCGCTGTTATTGATCGCCTTCCAGCCTCGAATCGAAGAGCCGTCGAGACCGGAACCGTCCTTGAACAGGCCTTCCGTCAGTTCACTGACTGGAATCGTAAAATGCTGCCACGTCCCGATCAGGTCCACGAACTTCATGTCCACAACCTGAACCTTGTTCTTTTTTGCAAACTCTAACACCTCACGAACGTTCATCCCCTCCTCCTTTCAACCGCCGATAAAAAAACGCCTTCCCTCATTGCCCTACACCGCATGAGCCCCAAGAAACAGTTCAATCTCATTGAGAATCGACGCCCGAATCGATTCCAAACGACCAGCCTCCTCCACCTTCTTGCCGTCTACGCCGGTCACATAAAATACGTCGGCCACCTGGTCCAGCCTGGTGGAGATTCTGGAGGCATGGACCGACAACCCCAATTGAAAAATGGCATTCGTGATGACATATAACAAGCCTTGTCGGTCATCTGCAAACACGTCGAGAATGGTAAAACGGTCCGAGGTTTCATTGTCGATCCGTACCTCGGCAGGCTGCCGATGCGCGGGCAACGATCGTCCCAGACTCAGCCGGACGCCGCGCCGCATGACCGTATCGATCGACAACCGACCGGTCAACACGTCGGTAATCGTGTCCGCAACCGACTCTCGTCGCTCCGCAGGAGGTTCCCCCTGATAGTCAGGGTCAGCGACCTGGAAGGTATCCACCACTACGCCATCCTGTCGTGTCACGATTTGCGCATCCAGGATCTGCAGCCCGCCCGCCGCCATGACCCCGGCGATCTTTGAGAACAGTCCCGGGATCACATCGTTATGTGCGATGACGGCATATTCACAGGTACCCAGCGGCGCATTATATTCTGTTTCGACCACGACGCCGCCCGCTTGTAGACGCCGGATGGCGCCCAGATGGGCGGCAATGCGCCGCGGACTTGTGCCGTAGGCATATCGCAAGGGAAACTGTTCGAGTTCCGATCGAATCCAGGCCTTGTCGTTCGGCAGATTCTGATTGTCCGATGCCTGTACCACCACATCATCGGCGATACGCGCCAACCGCTGCGGCTCGTCTGCGGTCTCACGCTCGCCGGAAACCTCCTGCATCGCCCGCAGATACAACTCAACCAGCAAGGACTCTTTCCATTTCGTGAGCACGTCCGGACCGACCGCAGCGATGTCTGCAGCCGTCAACGCCAACAGTTTTCGCAGGACCTCCGGGGTGCCGACTTCGCGAGCAAAGGGGAGCAGCACCTTTTCATCATAAGGATCGCGACGAAACGCCGTGTGGGCCATCAGCAGGTGGCGATGGACGAGCATCACGAGGGTTCGCGCCTCCCGCTCATCGAACCCGAGACGTACGGCAGTCTCTTCCGCCAACCGCTTCCCGACTTCACTATGATCTTCCTCATGGCCTTTCCCCAGATCATGAAGGAGGAGAGCCAGATGCAGCAGGTCCTTTCGCTTGATCTCCCGGTACACATCCCCTAACACGCCGGGATGCTCGGCGAAGGCCTCGGCCTTCGCCACCGCCAGTAAACTATGCTCGTCGACCGTATACTTGTGGTACTGATTGAACTGCATCAACCCACGCACACGCGAGAAGGCCGGCACCAGTTTCTCCAACAGGTGCGCGCGATGCATGGCGTCCAATGTTTTTGCCGTACCGGGCCCGGATAAAATCGACAGGAAGGTGCGGCCGGTCTCGAGCGTATGGAACTGCTCGACAGTAAGTGTTTCCACATGTCGGTGAATGTCTTCCAGCAGCGATGGATCGATGCTCAGCTTGCGCGACCGCGCGAGATCGAATAGCGTGAGCAACAACACCGGGTTACCCAACACCTGAGAGCGTGATTCGGCCGGAACCGTCAGCGCCTCGCCGTCGATCACAAAATGCCGATCGATTCGCTGAGCCGGCAACCACCGCGACACCCGCTGCCACAAGGTCCGGCGACGACATCGCTCGACAAATCGCATCAGGGCCGCATGCAACCCCATCGTGTGTCGATAGTACTGCTGCATGAACTGTTCGACGGCCAGCAAATGTGGTCGATCGGTAAAACCCAAGTGTTTCGCCAGCCACACCTGCTCATCGAAGGTGAGAATCTCCTGCGCCATGCCGGCTCGAGTGTGGAGGAACGAGCGCACGCGGAGGAGAAATTCCCGGGCCTCCTTGATCGCCCGATAGTCGGCCTGGGACAGAATGCCGCGATCTGACAACTCACGAATGGTGGGGGCATGGAATCGGGCCGAGCCGATCCATTGCAGCAGATGCAGATCCCGCAATCCGCCTTGGCTCTTTTTGACGTTCGGCTCCAGGAGATAGACCGTCTCGCCGAACTTCTGATATTCACGCTGCCGCTCGGCCATTTTCTGGTCGAGGTAGGCATCGAACCCGCTCGACACGACCTTCCGCTCATACCGGGCGTGGAACTGTTGAAACAGTTCGGGGCTTCCCGCAAGAAACCGGGCCTCCATCATTGAGGTCCGGACCGTGAGATCCGCCAATCCCAACTCGATACAGTCCTGAATGGTCCGCACACTATGCCCGACCTGAAACCCGCTGTCCCAGAGCGGATGAAGCACCTGTTTCACCAAATCCGGCATCACCTTGGCCGCATCTTGATGGAACAGGAACATTAAATCGATGTCGGAGTGGGGCGCTAATTCCCGCCGGCCGTAGCCCCCGATTGCCACGAGACAGCAATGCTGAAACCCGGCGGTCGAGAGCGGCTCGCCGCCGGTTCGCGCCGCAGTCCGATAGCGGCCGACGATCAAGCCGTCGACCAGATCCGTCATGGCCGCGACCTCCTCCTCGCCCGAGGCGCCGGACAATAATCGTTCGTGAATTGTCCGGCGTTGCTCAGCCAACAACTGGGACACCGGCACGGACACGGTGTCTCGCGTAAAGAAGGAATCCGCGTTCACAGTGAGCGCCATACGTTAGAGCGCACTTTCTCCCGTTTCCCCGGTCCTGATCCTGACCGCGGAGGAGAGTTCCCGCACGAATATTTTGCCGTCACCGATGCTGCCTGTTTTGGCCGCGCGCGTAATCGCTTCCAGTACGCGCTGGACTTGCCCATCGTTCACGGCGACTTCGATTTTCACCTTCGGCACAAATTCAATGGTGTATTCCTGGCCGCGGTACGTCTCTTTGTGGCCCTTCTGACGGCCAAATCCCTTGACCTCCGACACCGTCATGCCCTGCACTCCCATTTCCAGCAAAGCATCTTTCACTTCATCCAGCTTGAAAGGCTTCACGATCGCTTCAATCATTTTCATGCTCGCGCCTCCTCATGAGTACGCACGCTCGTTGTGTTGACTCAAATCCAGACCGGTCATTTCCTGTTCCGTCGAGACCCGCAATCCAACCGTCGCATCAACCACCTTGAGAAGAAGATAGGACACGACGACCGAAAATGCTGCCGTTACCATAGCAGTGACAAACTGCACCCACAGCTGCCCCGGATTTCCGTACAGCAGCCCATCGGCGCCGGTCGCGTTAATTGCTTTCGAGGCAAAGAGTCCGACGGAGAGAATCCCAAGAAGTCCGCCGACTCCATGCACACCGACCACATCAAGCGCGTCATCATAGCCAAACTTACCTTTCACAACAATGCCGAAGTAACAGGCCACGCCTGCAACAATTCCAATCATAATCGCCGCCCCAACCCCGATATACCCCGAAGCCGGAGTGACCGTCGCCAGCCCCGCGACGGCCCCAGTCACAGCTCCCAAAACGGTTGGTTTTCCGCGATGTTGCCATTCCACAATGATCCAGACCAAGGTGGCTGTCACCGCCGCGATATGGGTCGCGACAAACGCACTCACGGCATTGGCATTCGCCCCCAGTGCGCTACCGGCATTGAACCCAAACCAGCCGAACCACAAGAGCCCAGCTCCAAGCACTGTCATCGGCAGATTGTGCGGCGCCATGTATTCTGTTCCATAGCCCTTCCTGGCCCCCACCACATAGGCACACACGAGTGCGGCGGCCCCGGAACTGATATGCACGACCGCGCCACCGGCAAAATCCAAGGCTCCGAATTTTGCCAACCATCCCCCACCCCAAATCCAATGGGCCAGAGGGCAATACACCACCACGGTCCAAAGCCCTGAAAACAGGAGCAGTGCACTAAACTTCATCCTCTCCGCGAATGCCCCGGTGAAGAGGGCTGGCGTGATCGCGGCAAACATCAGCTGAAACACCATGAACGCCTGGTGAGGAATCGTCGCGCCGTACACCGCGTGCGGCGTAAAGCCGACCCCAGAGAGCAGCATCCAGTCAAGATTACCGATTACACCCCCCACATCCGGGCCAAACGCCAAACTGTACCCGAACACGACCCATATGAGGCTCACCAACGCCAGAATTGCGAGAGTTTGAACAAGAGTACCGAGCACGTTCTTGCTTCGAACCAGCCCCCCATAAAAGAGGGCAAGGCCGGGCATTGTCATGGCCAGAACCAAGGCTGAGGAGGTCAGCACCCATGCCGTATCGCCGGTATCGATCTTCCCCGCCCCTTCTTGTCCCCATGCGGGCGAGAGCCACACGAGACCGACCATCAGATACCCGATGCCCACGAGCGAGCGCAGGCTCAGTATCCGCCTTGCACGATGCACAATACGCATAGAGGTCCCTCCCAATCCTTAGTTAGGAATAGGCCCGTTCCTCATGCTGGCTGAGATCCAGGCCCATTCGCTCTTCTCCCTCAGAGACACAGAGTCCCATAGTCTTGTCGAGAATCTTCAAGATAATGAAGGTTCCGACGAACGCAAACCCAACGGACACCAGAACCGCTCCGGCTTGAATCAGCACCTGACCCGGATTGCCATACAACAAGCCATCCGCTCCAGCCGCGTTAACGGCTTTCGAGGCAAAGATTCCGGTCGCGAGAGCCCCCCACGTTCCTCCGACTCCATGGATCCCGACAACGTCGAGAGAATCGTCGTAGCCCAGCTTCGCCTTCAGCATCACCGCCATGTAACACAGGAGTCCTGCTCCGACACCGATGAGGATCGAGGCCATCGGCCCTACGAATCCGGAGGCCGGAGTAATAGCCACCAGTCCTGCCACGGCACCAGAGGCGGCACCCAGGACCGTCGGTTTTCCACGGTGCACCCACTCGCCAAACATCCAAGCCAATCCGGCAGCAGCGGTCGCCGTGTTGGTCACCACAAATGCGCTGGTGGCTAACGCTCCGGACGCCACGGCACTTCCGGCGTTAAACCCGAACCATCCAAACCAAAGAAGCGCAGCCCCTAAGACGGTCATTGGAAGGTTATGCGGAGCCATATGTTCCTTCCCGTACCCGAGTCTCGTCCGCATCACGAGAGCACAGGCTAAGGCCGAGGCACCCGAGCTGATATGGACGACCGTTCCTCCGGCGAAATCGAGTGCCCCAAAATTCCTGAGCCATCCACCCACGGCCCATACCCAATGGGCAAGCGGATCGTAGATGACTGTGGCCCAGAGCAGTGAAAATACGAGAAACGTGCTGAACCTCATCCGTTCGGCAAACGCGCCCGTAATCAAGGCCGGCGTGATCACGGCAAACATCATTTGGAATGCCATGAACGCCTGATGGGGTATGGTTGCCGCGTAATCAGCATTCGGATCGAGTCCCACCCCGTTCAACCCCAGCCACTCGAGGCCGCCGATAATATGCCCTTTATCTGGACCAAATGCGAGGCTATATCCCCACAATACCCATTGGACGCTGATCAGACAGAGAAGGATAAAACTCTGCATGATGGTCCCCAAGGCATTCTTCGACCGAACCATGCCGCCATAGAAGAGCGCCAGCCCCGGGGCCGTCATGGCCAACACCATCGCAGTCGACACCAGAACCCACGTCGTATCGCCGCTATCGATTTTCGGCGCCGACGCCGCAGCGGCTGCGGCCTGAGGCACGGCTTCCGCTGTCACTGCAATCGGTGCTGCCGCTTCTTCAGCCCAGACACGCGCTCCACCTGCAAGAAACATCAGGCAGGTGAAAGCGGAAAGAATCCCATGCATAACGCCCATACGCGTGAACATGATCCACTTCCTTTCTCCCCTGCCTAAAAGAGGTACACGACTTGGAATGAGAGAGTCTCTTGGTGATTCGCCGGATCGTTGCCGTTCAGAAACACGTTGCGGTTCGATTTGTCGTACCGGAATTCAGCCCGGGTAATCAGGGACGGAGTCGGCTTGTACTGCAGCGTATAGGTCGTGTCCCAGAGCGTTTGCGCCACACCCCCAGCCGGATTGCCGGCACAGGTGTTCCATCCGCCTGGTACCCCGGTAAAGGATCCAAGGGTACCGGCCACCCCCCCGGTGCACGTTCTGGCTCCACCGGCATCTTCAAAAATTTCTCCCCGGATACGAGCACTCCACTGATCGTCGAACTCATGGATGAGGTACGCCCCCAGTCCGTTCCACCTGGCATTCTTCCCGGCCTTCCCGGCCACCAGATTGGCATTCGCTTCATTGGCATAGTAGGGCTCCAACACGATCGTATCCTGGCTGGTCGCCTTAAACGTAATGATGGACCCCGCGACTGTTCTTGTGGCGCTGGCATCGCCGGCGACGAGGCCCCCGACCGAATTCGATTGTTCAGGACCGACCGATCCATAGAAGCTCACTCCTAACCGCTCATGCGGAGTCAGAGCGACCAACCATTCGAAGGTTTTCCCCTTGTTGTTATCGTCCACGTTATCCCAGCCGTTCACCACCCCGACGGAAGCCGTCACCATCGGATTGAAGGTGTAGCTCAATCGAATGCCTGTTGTAGTGAAGGCCTGCCCGAGCCCGAACATGAAGGTCCTGGAAAAGTTCGGGTTCTCCCAACTGTTGATGACCTCATACCCGATCAGCGTGTTCATTTTTCCAACTTGAACCTTGAGCCCATTGCCGACCGGGAGTATGTACTCACCATAAAGCTCTTGGAAATCGACCTCGTCGCTGCCCACGCCCGGTTGAAAGTTCGTCCTCGCCCGCGTGACTCTGGCATCGAGCCCGAAATTCAAGCGCGCGCGAAACCCTGCCCGATCGACCGCACTCCCGCCGGCGTCCGCCGGTCGTTCCAGGAGCAACTGCGCCAGATGGGGCATGAACGAGCTGGCATTTGTATCGAAGACGTGGAGCTGGTTCAGATTCGTACTGGGGTTATTGAAATTATGCGTGTAGGCGACGTCGACAGCCCCCGACAGTTTTAGCCCCAGGCGTTTCCAGACCGAGGCGGCATCGCTCTGTTTCTCCAGCGCTTCTACCCGTTCCTGTAAACTCGCTCCCCCAGCGGGAGGAACGGGAGCCACTTGCCCGAACGCGAACCCTCCCGTGAGCACCGTCATCAGCATCCCTATTCCACACTGCCTCAAAACCGACATGCTGGCCTCCTCCTTCGTCACGTAATGGTACAACTCCCTCTCAGAGATCGCTCCGCTACCACCACGACGACATCGTCGCCACGCACGCCTTTGTGCGTCATCTATGCTGTCCCCTGCGCCATGCTGCCCACATTTTCCGCCCTTACGCGGCCAGCTGTGCGATCGGCCTCCCGGCAGGAGCCGTTCTCAATCCCACATATCGTTTCGTGTCTCTCCCAGTGCAAGCGCGAAAAGTCGACACCGCCCGGTACTCGTGAGACGAAAGGTGACCCGATCCGTTCGCGGGGTCGTTCGGAAGAGCTATGGCCCAACCGAGCAGGCCCACAATTGGATTCACACACTCTCCGGTGAATTGAATTTCTCATGAGTTGAATTTCTAACATCGTGAGAAAAAAAAACGTCCTCGAGCCCTAACGGGCCTGAGGACGCCTTTGTCCGTAACCTACTCTTGGTACAAACCGCTGGGAGACGCCTTTGTATCCCAGATTTTTTAGGGTACCTCTATCATTCGAATGGAGAACCTGTCAACCAAAACCTACCATGAGCCGCATTCTTCCTGACGGTGGTCGCGCAGCCGCCAGGGGAGGAAGGGCGCCCGGAACCCCTCGCGGCCAAGGCGCAGGCGAACAAGTACCTGGAGGCAGGAGGAGCGAGCACGCATCACGACTGTCGGAACCGGAGCTTGCCGGTCGTCTCACAGAGGTGGGCTCCCAGCAATGCACAGCATCGCTGGGAGGGAATCGGCTATCTACACATTCACGGTTATCCCGAGCCTGCTCGCGGTGCGCCGTTACGATCCGCGCTCGAACAGCGAACCACCCAGGAATCCGATGGGATTGAACAGTCAGCTCCGTTCACTTCGCATGGTCTCTGCCGCGCGATTTTTCAGTCAACAATTCCGCCTCCATTCGGTGAACTCGCGCGCGAAAACGAAATTCGCTGGCCATCGAACTGTGCGACTCCGCTGCCATTTTCATCCCATCGCGACGAAAGCCCTTGGTGTCCATCAACTGAGTAATAGCTGACGCCTTCTCCTCGTAGCGTTTGGCTTCTGCTTCATGATGCTGCGCATCCTTGTCGTACTGCGTGGCGAGATCAAGATGTTCCTGTATCGCTTCCTTCTCCTCGTCTCCGCCCGCCAGCGCCTCAGTGCCCACGATGGTGGGAGTTACACCTGTGTGCTGCCAGAGTGCGGGCAGACCGATTGTGCCAACCACGAGCATCCCCGCCAACCCGAACGCCATTCGCATGCCTGTATTCATAGGTTTACCTCCTTCTTTGTCCTACATGGTGAAAGTAACGGCGGATCCGCACCCTCGATAGAAGCCTGCCGCCCGAAGGCTTCCCGCAACAAACGATCTCTCGGGCATTCCCGCAACTCAGTAAGGTGGATGAGAACGTCTGCAGCCTCCCCTGCTAACGATTCGCCCGGCAGCCGCGTGCGACAGCTGCGCTCTCGAACCCTCGAGGATCACGGGCCAGCTGGCGTGAGAGGATAGTCGATTCAGTTGGGTCATACAGGCGCCGTCAAGCGCGCTCCGGCAGGCATACCCCGTTGACCCTGTGGGCCGTTCCTTTGCCGCCGGTTATGGTTGAACCGCTTCGTTATCGTACCACGGCCGAACGTGCCTCAGCACCAGGATGAAGCGAGCGACGACATGGCATCCAGCAATTCAGCTCGCGCCAGGGTACCGGCGATGCAGAGGCTGGGGATGGGCAGTTCGGAACCGCTCCACTGAGTGAGAGCATTTGGGGCCGACATTCTAGTAAAATCCGGACACTGCCTAGATGCGAGGGAGAAACCGTGACACTCTCGGTGATAGTCGGGATTACGGGCGCTGTGTTCATACTCGATATCCTGTCACCGCTCCAGCTACCCTGGGCGACCTTGTATCTCGTTCCACTGGCGTTGATGTCCGCAGTTCCGAACCGCAACGCACCGGTATTGTTTGCGGCATGCACTACGGGCTTAGTCTTGATCAGCTACGTCCTCACGTTTGCAGGCCGGGCGGCTGGCCCACCCCATTTCGGAGAAAGGAACAGCCTCTTTGCGGCGGCGGCAATATGGACGGCACTTCTCCTGCTGCAGGTCTTTCAGCGCGATCTCTTCCCGCTCGCCCAAGCGGAAACCCCAGATGAGGAGGAGCAGCGGCGACTCCGCCACCTTTTCGGCGAACGTGTCAAGGAACTGACTGCTCTGCATCGAACCGTACGCCTCCTGCAAGATAGCGCCAAACCCGTCGACGACGTGCTTAGCCAAATCGTCGCGCTCCTCCCCCCGGCCTGGCAATATCCGGACAACACCGCAGCCCGGATTCAGTTTGGGGACATCATCGTCGCAACGCCGTCCTTTGCCGAGTCCCCATGGAAACAAACCGCTGCCTGGGTCACCACGGACGGCTCGAAGGGCACCATCGAGGTCATCTATCGTGACGCGCGGCCACGCGAAACAGAAGGGCCGTTTCTCGCTGAGGAGCGCGACTTGATCAATTCGTTGGCCGACAGCCTCTCGTCTTATCTCAACCGCCGACATGCGGAACAGGCGCTTCATGCAGCCAATGAACGGTTACAAGCTCTCTCGCAACAACTGATGGACGTGCAGGAAAACGAGCGTCGCCGTCTGGCACTTGATCTACATGACGAAATCGGTCAGTCTCTAACCGTCGTAAAAATGAATCTGCAGAGGTTGCAACGCACCGACAATGCCTCGGACATTGCGGTGCTCCTGAAAGACTGTTCAACCGTCATCGACCAAACTTTGCAGTATGCCCGCAACCTCTCCCTTGAGTTGCGCCCCTCTTTGCTGGATGATCTTGGACTGGTGCCGGCCGTACGTTGGTATCTGAGCCGTCAAGCCGAGCGCGCCGGTTGGAAGCTGCAGGTACAGGCGGACGAAGCTCTGTCGCCACCGCAACATGTCGCGGTCGCGTGTTTTCGGGTGCTTCAAGAGGCGGTCACCAATATCATGCGCCACTCGAAGGCCACGGTGGTGACCGTGTCGTTGTCGCAACAGAAGAGGGATCTCCTTCTTGTCATCCACGACGATGGAATTGGATTCGACGTCGGGAGGACATTCGACGACGCAACCAGCGGCCATAGCATGGGCCTGCTTGGAATGCAGGAACGCGTTCGTGTTTTGAATGGCACCCTCTCCATCGACTCGCATCCAGGGCAGGGGAGCGAAGTCCGGATACGCATCCCCTTGCCTCCGATTCCGTCATCCAACCGGACCGAGGCTTCCCAGTCGTTATGAATAGCATCCGGGTTCTGCTGGCAGATGATCACCGTCTCATGCGGGCCGGCATTCGTGCCCTTCTGAAGAGCCTGGATCTGGTCCAGGTTATCGCTGAAGCGGGAACCGGTCATGAGGCGATCGACCTCGCGGAGCAGCACCAGCCGGATCTTGTGATCATGGACATTGGCATGCCGGAACTGAACGGCCTGGAGGCGACGGCCAGACTGAAAAAACTTTCCCCGCCGCCTCGAGTCATTATCCTCTCGATGCACGCCAATGAGGAATATGTGAAGCGGGCACTCCAAGCGGGAGCAGCAGGCTATCTTCTCAAGGGAGCGGAACCGGCGGAGTTGGAACTGGCAATCAAAGCAGTCATGCGAGGAGAGACCTACCTGACCTCAGCCATCTCAAAGCAAGTGGTCCAGAACTATTTGTATCCAGAGAGGAGAAAAACGAGCCCACACCAAGAACTGACTCCACGTCAACGTGAGATCCTACAACTGGTCGCCGAGGGTCACTCTTCTAAGGACATCGCCTTAAAGCTCAACCTGAGCGTAAAAACCGTCGATACCCATCGAACCGAACTGATGCAACGTCTGGACATTCATGATATCGCCGGCCTGGTGAGATATGCGATCCGGATCGGGCTCATTAGCGCGGATTCGTAGCGCGATTCCCAGAAGCGGTTCCTGCCTACCGGTTCACTTCCCCGGCAAAGTCGATAGTTTCAAGATCGTTTCCCGGGTGTTTACCTGATACAGCTTGGGTTGTCTCTCTGGCATGCTCACATCAGAGAACAAGGAGGTGCCCCGTGAAACGAACGATGCCTTTCGCCGTTGCAACAATGATCGCTGTCGCCGGACTGGCCCTCGCGACGACCGGATGTTCGGCTTTAGCACAGAAGGGTATGCCCCTAGACGTCGCCGATAGAATTGCCCATGAAAACGGCACGGCCGACGACCATATAGCCGCTGCGATGTTATACCTGCAAAAAGCCAAGCAGGTTCAGACCCAGGCCGATGCATATCAGGCGGTGGCTTCGACGATTAAACCGCTTGAAGACCCTAAAGGAATTCGTCGGAGCGGATTAATGACGGCAGCTCAGACGCGGCGGAACGATGCAGCTGAACTGCAACAACTCTATGCGGCACATTACGAGAAGGCTCAAACTCTTTTAGGCAAACAGCAACCGCAATAATACGCGGCGGCGGGCTGGCCTGCATTTTTCATGACGTTTCGTTACGAAAGTGCTGATCCGCGTCGCAAGGCTGGAGTGTCGAAGCCCGAAGGCCACAAGGCATACTCGTGCAGTACGTTGAGGGGCGCGCGGGGTGAAAAAGAAAGAGCGCCATGACTGTTGCGCCGTCGAGTCGTGAGACCGTTGGATCGGATGGGCGAACTCGCTGACCGAGGCCTGTCGCAGCAGTGAATCGGCAAGCGCAGCAGACACGCTGCTTTCAAAGCGACCACCGAAACGATTGAAAGCACTTCCGTGCGTCAAATCGTCCACGTATCGCGGTGGTCGTGAAGAACAGGAGTATATTCACCATGCGCAGGTGAACGCCTTGCATCCTGATACATTATTAGGATCCATCCCGTAGGTCAGGCCCCTCTCGCCGCTTCCGCTTGATTCTACCGCGACCGATTAAAGCGCTCATCGCCTGTTTTTTTGCCCCATAGTATGCTAGCCCCTACCCGACGCTATGCCTCCCCACTTGCCTCCGCCGTTGACGCCCTACGGCACTTCGGGGAAAGTACCGAGGTGACAGGGACTACCTTACAGACATAGAACTATGGATTGACAGCAAGCGACATTCTTTGTATACATATAAATGAGTGACGGAAAACAAGGGCGTTTTCCTGTCAGAGTGAGTGGACAATGAGGTCCTCCGGTCGTGCTGGCCAGAGGGCTTTTTTTTGACTACATGACTGCTGGAGGCGATGACGCCTCGGTCGGGCCAGTGCCCGGCAGATGGACAAAGACGTCCTCAGGTCCTGCGGACCCGAGGACGTTTTTTTTGGCTCCAGTCGATTGACGCCAGCTACAATTTTGCGGAGGCACCCATGCATGCCAAGCCGAGACTAACCAACCCTGCGGCCCTATTGCTCGGACTCGCCGGCCTCCTGGCAGGATGCGGAGCCCTCACACCCCCCTTGACGGCGGACGCTCTGCCCGTGAATTCGAAAGCCTATGATCTTCCGTCCGACATGGATCCCAACGTGGTGACCCGCATGGTCGAAAGTTCATTTTGGCATGTGCTGAAGACCCCTCCGGCCGTCACTGAAGGAGCGATGCCCGCTTCCCTCCCCCTCACTCCATTTGGCTTTTACGTTGAGGATAAGATGTTCACACTCGACCGCCTGGGCTCGGTACATTTCCCCCAAGCTGTCTGCCCTCACTCCCTGGCGATGATCGAGGGTCTTCACAGTGGCTCCCAGGCCGTCTACCGTTATACAGCCTGCATGGAACCGTACCAGGGCGGAGTTCGTCTCTACCTAATTGAAACGAAGGCTGCTTTCGGCTTCACCGATACCGCCGCATCTTCATCGGCCTCCTTCTCCGATCTGCTGAAGCGCCTGGCCGCCGGCGTGACCGAGGCCATGCCCCATGCAAGGGTTGCGTCGGCTGATCCCGGCAGCGATGTGGACTCTACTTCGAAAGGAGCGCACAGCGGTGATCGGAGTGTGGCTCAAGACTCACCAGGGAAATCGCGATCGCTCGGAACCTCTCCGTCTCATGAGGTTGAAGCGGAAATCAGGGGCACCTCACCGCTGATCTGTCTCACTCCCGATCGAAACGAAATCGTGGTGCGATCTCTTCCCGGCGAGGGACGTATTGTCGGAACAGTGACATCGGGATTGGCCATCGGAGATAATTCGCCGCTCGATGGGGCCTACATTCATGTGAGAACCGACCAGGGGCTAGCGGGATGGGCACAGAGGAGTGACCTACATTGGAGCTCCTGCCCGATCGGGTGAGAGCTGCATCCGACAAGGTTTTGTCGCGCGCCAATCTTCGGGCGTGAGCGTTTAGCGGTGCCACTTCACTTGTGCTACACTCCGCCCCGATTATGGTATGCACATACGGTCGGTTCATAAGGGAATTCCTGCGCGGTCTCTCACTCCTTGCGGTGTCGCTTTGCCTCGCAAGCGCGGCATGCCGTGCAACTCCAACGACCACCACAACTCTTTTTGAGGACACGCGCGGATCTGTGTTTTTGCAGGATGTAGCCGATCGATCCTTCCACGCCAGTCACCCGATCAGGCTGGAACCCTCCCTTCTCGTCCGCATTTTGGAGGGCGTCTCAGTCCAGGAACGCCAGCGAGCGCTGCAAACGGTTCTCGCTGGATCAGCGCCAGCCCTTTCCGTCTTTTCAGCCGAAAACATTCAATTCCTGGTTCCATTGATTGAAAAAGCGCTCGTCTCTGCTCAGGCCAACCAGGTGATCGGATTCTCGCTCTCTCGACGTCGTCCTGAGCAGTCTCCGTTAGGCTCTCCCACCACGGAGACGACCTTGGGATCCCTCTACGTCCATGGCACATCGTTGTACTTTTCCCTGTCACAATATCGATCGGCACCGGCCAGGACAGATACCGACAGCATCGCGCACCGTCGTCTTCCGGACTCCTCGGGCCTATCCGAGCATGTGCTCCTGTTCAGCCCCAGTTTCGCACAAGGCTCCGACACCGTTCATCGATCAATCAGCGGTGGTCGCACCGAAAAAGTGCTCGTCATCAATTATCCGCTGTTGGAACAACCATCGCCATCCACAACAGAACCCAGAGCTGCACAAGAATCCTTGAATGACCCTTCTCAACAGGATGGGCCGCTTGTCCATCCACCCGTAAATCCAGTGAAGGCCCTGAATTCAACCGAGCAACGAGACGTGGAAATTCACACGCTGAAAGATCTCATCGTAAAGAAGGATTTAGAGTTGGAGGCGCTCAGACAGGAACTGCAGTCGACCCGACGACAACTCGACGACCGACGAAAGCGGTAGATACCAGCAACCACTCCACCGTCTGAAGTCAGACCAATAACTCCCTGCCTCTGCCCGGAACATCCTGCGGCCCGTTCGGGATTTCCTAGCTAATAACTGCAATATCGGTTCGTGATCGGCATCCGGCGGTCTTTGCCGAATGCCCGATGCGTAATCTTGATGCCGAGCGGCGCCTGTCGCCGCTTATACTCACTGCGATCGACCATCCCCATGACCCGCGCGACCGTCTCCCGATCGAACCCCATCGCTGTAATATCTTCCAACGCACGGTCCTGCTCGACGTAGGCCTTGAGAATCGGATCGAGGATGGCATAGGGCGGCAGACTGTCTTCGTCCTTTTGGTCGGGACGCAACTCCGCGGTCGGAGCCCGCTCGAGCACACGTTTCGGGATGACTGGAACCGGCCCGACCAGATTTCGCAGATGCGACAACTCGTACACCATGGTCTTCGGCACATCCTTGATCACCGCAAACCCTCCGGCCATATCGCCGTACAACGTGGCGTACCCGACACTCATTTCGCTCTTATTCCCGGTGGTCAGAACCAAATGGCCGAACTTGTTCGAATAGGCCATCAATAAATTTCCCCTGATCCGGGCCTGTAAATTTTCCTCGGTCGTGTCGGGACGAGCGCCGGCAAACGGCTTCGATAACGTCCGAAGGTAACTCTTGAAGGTCGTCGTGATCGGTAGGGTATCCACCTGGATGCGCAGGCGCCGGGCCAGATCGACCACATCTTCACGACTGGCTCGCGACGTATACGGCGAGGGCATGAACACCCCGAGCACATTCTCCGCGCCCAAGGCGTCTACCGCGATGACTGCGGTGATGGCCGAGTCCACCCCTCCGCTCAACCCGATGACGACGCGCTTGAACCCGTTCTTGCGGACATAGTCCTGCACCCCGAGGACCAAGGCGCGATAGGCCTCGTCGAGCCGACCTAGCGGAGGCTCCAGATCCGGCACCACGACCGACTGCGACTTTCTCGCAGGCAGGCGCACATCGACCCGATCAATGAGGGCTGCCACAGCCGGCGGAAGGGGTTTCTTACGTCCCTGGGCCAGCCGTGCCCGCCCCACGGCCGCGACATCGAGATCCGCCACGATGAGATCCTGCTCAAACGCCTTCCCCCGCCCCACGATCTCGCCCGCCTGGTCCACAATCATGCTGCAGCCGTCGAACACCAGTTCGTCCTGCCCACCGACTGTGTTGGTGTACGTCACGATCACGCGATTTTCACGGGCCCTGGTCGCCAGCACCTGTTCGCGCATCCGTCCCTTCCCGACATGGAACGGGGATGCGTTGATATTGACGATGACCTCGGCCCCCGCTGCAGCCTGCGCACGGGTGGGACCGTCAGAAAACCAGATGTCTTCGCAAATATTGACGCCGATCGTCGCGCCGTTCAGGACCAGCAGCGGCAGACGGGAGCCGGGGTGGAAATACCGGCTCTCGTCGAACACGCCGTAGTTCGGCAGATGCCGTTTCCGGTAGGTGGCCAGAATCCGCCGATCGGACAGTACCGCCGCCTCGTTGTACAACTCATGCCGACCGGCCAGCGGGAATGAAGGCGCCTCCGAGGCCAAAACAGCCGTCGCCCCTTGGCCGACATACCCCACGACCACGACCAACCCGCGCGCTTCGGCAGCAACCGCCTTCAAGGCACGATGCGTGTCCTCGATAAAGCGAGACTTGAACAACAAATCCTCCGGCGGATAGCCGGTGATAGCCAGTTCCGGGAAGGCCACGAGATCGGCTTTAGCCCGGCGCGCTTCCTTGATCCACGTCTGGATCAAGCGCGTGTTGCCGGCAATATCCCCGACGGTCGGATTGATTTGGGCCATGGCAATTCGGAGCGGCCGCATCAGTATTCCCAAAGCTCCGGCATTTCGGAGATACAACACATTCCGCGCAGCATGCTCAAAACCGTTGTCCTGCGAGGCCGCAGCGCAATGAAGATCTGAGGCGTACTCGCGCAGTACGTTGAAGATCCGAGTCAGCGAGGACGAAACGGGCGGCGGTTTTCAGCATGCTGCCGATAAAAAAAAAGTCCTCAGACCCACCTCGGTGGATCGGAGGACGTCGTTGTCCTGGTTCCAATGTATCGTTCGGAACGAATTGCTCGCCGGAGACGCCATTGTCCCTTGAAATTGTCCCGAGTGTATACCACCGGCCTAAACAAGCTGTCAACCATTTGATTCGCATTTTTCCAATGGAAACCAAGCGGTTCTGCAGTCAACCTGTGGTACAATCCTTCGCCATGCGGCCCATGATTCGCCGTCCCACTCCAACACAATCACGACTCAACAGTTTCCGGTTCACCTGGCAGCTGGCACTCCCCTGCCTCCTCCTCTACGCCTGCAGCCTCGGGGCGAACCTGACCCCTGTCGGACAGGGGCCCCTAGGAACCGTCGCCCTTGAACGTCAGACCACCCGTGGTACCACCGTCAAATACGGTACCCTGCAGACTTTTCAGGCATCGCATCCTGCCCATCTGACGGCCTCGCTGACGGGACGCCTGCTCACGGGCCTGACCGTTTCAGGACTCAATCGACCTGACAGCAGTATGGCGCAGGAGAGTTATCCGCTGTTCTCCCACGAGGAAGTGGAGTTTCTGGCCCCGCTCATCGTCACCGCACTCGCACAGGCCCAGCCCGACCAGCGGGTTCGCTTCACCATGCAGGACGACGGTCTCACGACCCAAGGCACACTCTACGTGTACGAGACCACGCTACGAGTGACCCTGTCTCGCTACCGATCGACATCCGCGGATGGACAGACCAGACCCGGGACGCTCAGGTTCTCCTTCACGCCCTCCCAAGCCCTGGTGCCAGCCGACGCCCCCCAACCCTGGATGATCGTCGAGCCGGAACAGCCGCGTATCGCGGTCTCCCTTGAAGCGCTGAGTCAGCTTCCTGCGCCATCTCCTGTCGCGGCAGACCACAACTCCACTGCCGAGGCAGCCTCGACACACACCTCGCCCGAGGCCCAACAGAGCCGCTTGCAGCAGGAACTCCAATCCACGAAGGATGTGGTGGTCAAACAGGCGGAGGAACTCCAGAAGCTCAAGGCAGAGTTGGAATCGGTACGGCGCCAGTTAGCTGAGAAAGACGTCGCTGCGTCCAAGCCCAAGCCGAAAGCGGCGCCCCGCAAGCCGACGGCAACACCCTAACGGCGAACGGCAGCGGTCATTGGCTGCCGGAAAGGAGGTCCGGCTGCGCCAAGACCTCCTTCGCGTCATAGACGTCATCAGCGCCCACCGGCTTCTTGCCCTTGTACATCGTCACCGTCATCGACGTTCGTCGTGAGAGTGCCAGCACATCCGCACGCTGGGCGAGATGGAAGAAATCATAGCCCTCGCGCAAGGTCAGCTCCGCGCAACGCCGTCGCAGGTAGGCATCCAGTTGTTCTTGCGAGGTAAACGAACTGACGCGGTATTCCACACGATAGACATTCTCCTTGAGCTGCTCCACCTCATCGCGATCGGCCCCGACCAACGGAGTGTATTGCCCGGTGGCGCAGGCGCTTGCCATAAGAGTTAGCAGAACAGCTGTGGCAACGCGTCGGCTCTTCGCCATCCCAACCTCACCTATTCCCAGACAGTCTCGAACATGTGCTGTTGCGTTCATTGATGTGTGGACATCAGGCGGGCTACAAGTCGGTCTCACCCCCTGAGCCCTCCAAGAGAGTACCGCCAATGAAGCAGAATGAGGAGCAGAAGACAAACGAAGCGTGAAGTAATCTGGAAGGAACGGCTCGGGCTCAACCCCAGCACCGCGAAGATCGATCCAACTGCCAGGGCCTGCACCCTCCTCTGGTCGTAAAGTTCGCCTAGTGGCGATCAACTCCTGCCCTTATCGGCCCGCTCTTCGATTTCTCCGGCCAGGAGAATGGCTTCTGCGATCTCTCGCATGGATTTGCGAAGATCCATGCTCTGGCGTTGAATCAATTTGAACGCGTCTTCTTCCGACAGCCGTTTCGACCGCATGAGATATCCCTTGGCCCGGTCGAGTAACTTGCGGACCTGCAAGGCTTCCTGCATTTCAAACGATTTCTCCAGCAACGTGGTGTGCTCGATGGAAATCGCGGCCTGATTGGCAATCGCCTGCATCAGTTTGACATCCTCTGCCATGAAGGTATGCGGCTTGGACGTATACGTATTGATGACCCCGATGGCCTTTTCCCGCACGAGCATCGGGACGCACAGGAGCGAGCAGAGGCCCTCCTTCGCAGCCATGTCCGGATACATATAGGTGCCTTCTTTGGTGACATCCGGCACGATGATCGGCCGGCGATCCTGAACGGCACGCCCGCTGATACTTTGCCCGATCTTCACGTTGGGCTTGCGTCGGTACTGCTCGCTCAGACTTTGTGTGGCGGCGATCCGAAGTTCACCGGTCGGCTGATCCAAAAGAATGATGGAGCAAATCTTCGATCCCATCATTTGAGCCGTCATCGTCACAATCAACTGCAGTACGTCCTCGATCAATCGATTCGACGACACGGTCTCCGAAACCTGGGACAGCGTATCCAGTTGCAGCGCCTTCCGTGTCATCTGATCGTAGAGACGGGCGTTTTCAATGGCCCCTCCGACCTGCGTGGCGATAGTCGAGAGCAACGCGAGCTCGTCGGGCCGGTAGCGGCGCGACCGTTTGTGCTGCACATTGATGACGCCGACGACTTCCTGTTTGGTCGTAATCGGGACCGAGACGAACGCCTGGTAGCGGTCTTCGGGAAGGTGGTGAAAGAATTTAAACCGCGGGTCATCGCTGGCGCTGTTGGGAATGACGACGCGCGTGCGCTCCCGCGCGACCCATCCGGTGATGCCCTCGCCCATGCCGATGGTAATCCGCCCAATCAGCTTCGGATGCGGATTCTTGGAGGCCCGTAGGATCAACTCGTCTCTGGTATCCGACAACAAATACAGCAAGCAGGCGTCAGCCTTGGTCACTTCCACGACCATATCCACGATATGCCGGAGCACGGCCTCCAAATCGAGCGTGTTGCTGATCGACTCGCTGATGCGATGGAGGACATCCACCTCACGCGTCTTTTCACGCAAGGCTTGCTCGACTTGAGTCAGCGTTCGTTTGGTCGCCATTCCACTCCTAACGTGCCCGTACGACAGGCCTTACACGCTTCAATTCGGCGGTTTCCCTCGTGCGGACATCTTGAAACCAGGCGCGCGTCTTGCCCTTTTCCAGCGGGACGATGCGTACAGTCCCGATCTGCTCCGGCAGTACACAAAAAATCTTTCCGGCGGACACTTTCTTGTCCTGCTGCATGGCACCCCACAACACATTGAACGCGACCTTCGGCAACCGGTCCGGCAAACCCGCAGCCTTCACCAGTGCGCGTAATCGAGCAACCACCTCAGCTTCACAATAGCCGAGATATCTGGCCAGATCGGCCTCGTACACCATACCGACCGCAACCGCCTCACCGTGAATGAAGCCCCGATACCCGCCGAGGGATTCCAGCGCATGGCCGATCGTATGGCCGAAGTTCAAAATGCGGCGTCGGTCTGCCTCACGCTCATCCTCCGACACCACCTGCGCCTTGATCTCACAGGACCGCTTCACGATGTGCGCAACGAGGTCATCGTTCGGCTTCTGGATCGATTCCATGTTCTGTTCCAGATACTCAAAGAAGGCCGCGTCCGCAATCACACCATACTTGATGACCTCAGCCAGACCGGCCACCCACTCGCGCGGCGGCAGAGTCGCCAGCATCGCAGGATCGATGAACACCGCGCGCGGCTGGTTGAAAGCCCCGATCAGATTCTTCCCCTTGGGGTGATCGACCCCTGTCTTCCCGCCGACGCTTGAATCGACCTGGGCCACCAGACTCGTCGGCATTTGCACGAAGGAGATGCCCCGCTGGTAGATCGCGGCAGCAAACCCCGTGATGTCGCCGATCACACCTCCGCCCAAGGCCAGCAACGTCGAGGAACGCTCAAATCTGGCATTCACGAGGGCATCCATGACCGTCCCGATGGAGCGAAGGGTTTTTGTCCGCTCCCCGGGAGGCAGCACGACGGGAACGACCGTAAACCCGGCGGCCTTCAGCCTGCGAGTCACCTGCGTGAGATAGTGCTTGGCAAGATTGCGATCGGTCACGACCCCTACCTTGCCCGCGCATTTGAGATGCTTCAGCTCCTCCCCGATTTCCTTGAGAAGATCACGGCGAATGACGATGGCGTAACTTCGCACACCGAGCTTGACATGAATGGAGTGGGAGGGCTTATCAATAGCAGGACGTGTCATCAGATATCACGCAGTGTGTGGACGCAGGGCTGAGTCTCAAATCCATGATGGCGGCATGGCCCGTGAAGCGAGCCACGCGAATAATCCAGACACCCGATAGGCCATGAGACGAAGGAGACTGGATCGTAACCTGCGATATTAGGGGAAGAAGACTTCCGGAAGGAGCGCTATCAGATAGGGGGAGAAGACACGTTCCGCAGGATTCGCCCCCATTGAGATAGCGTACCATCTTCAATGGGGGCGATTATTAACTTGCCGCGCTGGGACCTGTCAAGTTGTCGAGCGCACGATCGTCGGCGTCAGGAAGATCAGCAACTCTTGCTTGGAGACGTTCTCGGTCTTGTTCTTGAACAACCAGCCCAGGACCGGGATACGTGACAGATAGGGAATTCCTGCCACGTTGTTCGACTGAGTATCGACGAAGACACCGCCGATGACCATGGTTTCCCCGTCACGCACCAGCACCTGGGTCGTCGCTTCACGACGATCGATGCTCGGACCGGCCGGGTTGCTCCGGGCGCCGACGGCGTTCCGGGTGGCCCGCACCTTCATGAGAATCTGCTTGCCGATCTCTTTCGGGTCGCGAGAGGTGATTTGCGGCGTCACGTTCAGCTCCAGGTTCGCATCCACGAAGGTCGTCTGCGTTCCCTGCAAAGACGTGGTCTGGAACGGGATCGATTCGCCCTGGGCGATCTTGGCGTCCCGCTTATCCAGCGTCGTAATCTTCGGCGCCGCGATCACTTTGGTTAACCCCAGCAATTCACCGGCCGACAACCGCACATCCAACATCGCACCATCAGTTTTTCCGATCGAGAACCCGGCACCCGGCACCGACGGCAATCCGGGGTTAGCCGGCAAGTTGATCAAGAAGTCCGAGACTTGAGCGCCGAAGGCTCCGGTGGTGCCGGTCTTGAAGGCAGACGTTCCGCTGGAGGCTCCCAATTGGTTGACGTTCTGGATACCCCACTGCACGCCGAGTGAGCGGGTGTAGGTCGTGTCGGCCTGAACGATGCGGGCCTCAATCTGCACTTGTGGCACTTCGAGATCGACCCCGTCCAGCAACTGCCGCAGGACTTCCAGCTTGGATTCCGTGTCGCTGATGATGAGGGCATTGCTCGCGGCGCTGACCGTCATGGTCCCGCGCGGACTCAAGTTCTGTCGTAGCGACGTTTGCACTTCTGTGGCGTTCAGATTGCGGATATAGAAGACGCGGGTGACGATCGGCTCGGCCTTGGCTCTGGAATCCTTAGCGCGCGCTTCTTCGTCCTGCTGCTTAGCGATATTCTGCAAGGTATCGACCCACACGATATTGCCTTGGCGAATCATGCCCAGGGCGTTCATCTTCAACAGCATGTCGAGAGCCTGATCCCAGGGTACATTGGCCAACTTCATGGTGACTTTGCTTTTGACACCCTCACCCACCACAATGTTGAAGCCGCTGACCTCCGCAATCAACCGCAGCACATTACTAATATCGGCTTGCTGGAAATCGAGGGAGATACGACGGCCGACAAATCTGGACGCGCCGTTCACCACCTCATTGTTCTCCGGCTTCCGGTCTTCTTTTTGAACCGACTCCGCCGTCAACTGAATCGGCTGGATACGAAACAACGCTTTGGGTGATTTATGCGCCACCAACATGGGATGGGACATCGGCTGCTTCGGTTCCAGCGAGTCCGACTGTTCCACCGACGCCTCAACCTGGGTTATGGCCCCACCGTCCACGGCTTTGGTTTCAGGGACGGAGGCCACCACTTTCGGCTCCAGCATCAGGATCAGGCGGCCGTCGGTTGAATCGATGGTATGTTCGACAGACTGCGTTAAATCCAGCACTAACCTCACCTTGTCCGGGTGATACCCGAATCGAACTCTCGACAACAAGGCATGCCCGACCATCAGCTGTGACTGGTGGCCGACCGCCTGAATGTGCGGCATATCGACGACCATCCGACGATCCCCGATCATCTTGACCGTATGCGTAAAGACGCCGTTCCCGCTCAGAATCAAGGCCATCCGACTCCCATCAGGCTTCGCTTCCACTTTTGTCAGCATCGTCGCAGCCGGGACCGCGACAACGGCGCGCTCCACGGACACGGCCGTACTCTGGTCAGTGGCCTGCGTGAATCCGGCCAGTCCGGTCGTCTCGCCTGGCGCCGCGGCTTGCACATATCCGGCAAGCCCCAACACTCCGGCCATCACAGTGACACTCAGCAGCGGATGTACACCAACCTGTGTTTGTTTCATTCTGTGCCCTCTTTCGGGTGCAGGAGCTTGACGTACTCACGCTCCTGTTTATTCCCGTACACGTCCGTGAACCGCTCTTGAACGATGATGCCTCGTTCGGTGATTGAACTGACCACACCATTGTTGGGCCCGATTCGTGTCCCGCGGCGGATGCTGTACCCTTTGCCGTCCGGTGTCTGAACCATGGCCGTGTAACCGTAGTTGCCCCAGAGCACCCCGATCAAACTCAGCTCCGTGAGGCCGACACGCTGCAGCGGAGGAAGAGTCGCATCCTGCTCCGTCTGCTGGCCCAGCTGGATCATAGGCAGGAAGGGATCCCGACGACCAGACGGATCGTACGAGGTTCCTGAAAATTCCGTCGATAGTGAATCCCCCGAGGCTGAGACCGCCGCTTCGGCACGCGGGGCCGGAGCTTCAACTGCCGGCCCGGAGCGCGGCCCCTCCGGCAACGGCATGACCTTCAAGGAATCGGCCGGCCGCATGGACGCCACTTGGGCCAAGTGCGGCAGAGTCTTCGCCTCGACAGACGACACCGCGCCTCCACTGACCAGCAGTACCACTGCTGCGGCCATCGACCCGTGCCACCAGATTCGCCTCTTCACAGTGCTTCCCCTCGCGTTGAGCATAGGCTAGGCTCCAATCCTCACTTTGGCTTTGCCGCAGGAACCGGCGCAGCGGCCTTTTTCTCTCCCGGTGCAGCATAGGCCACCAGATCGAACACCGTCTGTGTAACCACACGTCCTTGATCGACACGAGCCGCGCCGATCCGCACATCCTGCACCGTTACGATCCGGGACAGCTTACTGATACGATCGAAGAAGATGGCCGCTGTATGGTATCCGCCGGCCACTTCCACGTTGATCGGCATCCGAATAAAGAGCTTCGACGGATCCTCTGCTTGCGTTCCTGGCTTCCAGAGCCGGACATCCAAACCCAGTCGCATACCAAGATCGGACACTTGCTTGAGCAGCATCACCGCCTCTTCTTCCGGCGGGAGGCGTTCCTTCTTCGCGGCCAATTCGATTTCCAGCTGCTTGCTCGCCGCCACCAATTCATCCAGATGTTTGACCTTCAAGGTCAGATTCTGAATCTCGGTATCCAACTGGGCGACCTGACCCTGAACCGCTTCCAGCTCCATGGTCTTGGGATCGACCACGTAGAAATAGAACCCTACCAAAATCGCCGCCACCAACAGTCCGAGCAGCGCGACTTTCTGACCTGTCGGAATGCTGCGGAGGCCGTCTAAGCTGATTGCATTCAGACTCATGTTAGCCTTTCATCGACAGGTCGAGTTTGAATTGATAGGTGTTCATCTTGTTATCCAGTCCTGCCCGGCTCTCCATCAACTTGATGGCACCGAATTGATCGGTCCGCCGCAGGTTGTTCACGAATTCCACTACATCATCGTTCGTCAGCGCGCGACCTTCGAGCTCAACGTTGTTACCTTTGAGATTCAATCGCACGAGCCAGACCTTCAGCGGATTCAGACTCCGGCTGACGTGGTCCAACACTTTAACCGGTCCTGTCCGGCTCTTTTCGAGCTGATCGATGATGCGATTCTTCGCTTCAAGTTGCTTCTTTTTCTCTTCAAAGTCTTGCACGGCCTTGACTTGCTCTTTCAGCTGAGCGACCTGCTTGTCCTTCACCTGCTTCTCGCTCTGTTTCGCTTGAATCTCCTCATCAAGCGAAGCGGCGTAATACCAACACCCCGTCAAGGTGATCAGTAACACCCCGATGCCGATCAAGGCCTCAGCACGTACATCCCACTGCGGTTTAGCTTTTCTGGACCGTGGTCCAGTTGCGAGCAAGTTGATTCTAATCATCGGTCCCCCACCGTCCGGAGCGC
>CABVRO010000019.1 GCA_902500715.1 uncultured Nitrospira sp.
TGGAAATCGGAACGGAAGAGTTGCCCTATCAGTTCGTCGCCCCGGCCATGCGCGCGTTGCAGCAATCGGCCGAGACCCTGTTGAAAGACCTGCGCCTTACCTACGGCGCCGTCCGGACGATGGGCACTCCGCGGCGGCTGGTGTTGTCGATCGAAGGACTTGCGCGGCAACAAGCGTCTGCAGTGAAAGAGGCCATGGGGCCTTCTAAGACGGTGGCCTTCGACCAAAATGGACAGCCAACGAGAGCGGCCGTCGGTTTTGCCGCGGGCCAGGGTATTCCCGTTGAAGATCTGCAAGTGCGACAGACGCCCAAGGGCGAGTATCTCTTTGCGGTGAAGCAGGAAAAGGGACAGTCCGCAGCGGCGGTTCTGACGCAGGCCTTGCCTCAACTGCTGGGAAAACTGTCGTTTCCCAAAGCCATGCATTGGAACCAGACCGGGGTCCGCTTTGCCAGGCCGGTGCGTTGGCTGGTGGCCCTGTGCGGGGGGAAGGTGCTCCCGATTCACTTCGCTACGATCAAGGCCGGGAATCTCAGTCATGGCCATCGGGTACTGGGCGCCAAGGTGTCCAGCCCGAAGGGTTTTGCGGTGAAGTCTATTGCGCACTATTTGAAGGAGACCGAACGGCATGGGGTGATTGTGGATCAGGAGCGGCGGCGGGCGATGATCCTCGACCAGTTGGCCTCGCTCGCCAAGTCGGCCCGCGGGCATCTGCACCAGGACGACGATCTGCTGGAGCAGGCTGTCTATATGGTGGAGTCTCCGCTGACGATTCTGGGTTCCTTCAAGCCTCATTACCTCTCGCTCCCGAAAGAAATCCTCATGACCTCCATGAAGGAGCATCAAGGGTATTTCTCTCTGGTCGATCAGAAGGGCGCGCTGCTGCCGAATTTCCTCGCCGTCACCAACATGAAATTGTCGAACATGCAGCTGATTCGCGAAGGGAACGAGAGGGTTCTGGCGGCGCGGCTGGCCGATGCCAAGTTTTTCTTCGATGAAGATCGCAAAACCTCGTTGGTCGATCGCGTAGCGAAACAGCTGGCGGTGACGTTCCACCAGAAACTCGGCAGCCTGCATCAGAAAACGCAACGTGTCGTCGCGATGGCGGCCCATGTGGCCGGGCAACTCGGTGACGACCGACTGGTTCAGGATTGCCGGCGCGCGGCGGAACTCAGCAAGGCCGACCTGTTGACCGGCATCGTCGGGGAGTTTCCGACCCTGCAGGGAGTGATGGGCGGGGAATATGCCAAACATGATGGCGAATCTCCGGTGGTCAGCGCGGCGATCCGTGAGCAGTATATGCCTCGCGCCATGGAAGGGGAGTTGCCTGAATCGCTCGCGGGAAAAGTGCTGTCGTTGGCGGACCGGTTGGACAGCATCGCAGGATTTTTTCTCGTGGGCCTGGTCCCGAGCGGATCCGAAGATCCCTTTGCCCTCAGGCGTCATGCCACGGCCATTGTGCGCATCGTGATCGAGAGCAAGCTGCGGCTGAATCTCGCTCGGGCCGTGCGGGCGGCGCAGGATGTGCTGAGCGGCCAGAATGTGGCGGCGTCCCAGTCAGGCAAATCCGGGTTTCCCGATGTCATCGGTTTTCTGTTCGAACGCGTGCGTTTCTACGGAAAGAGCGCGCATCACTTGCGGGACGATGTAATGGAAGCCGTGTTGAAGTCGGCCGACCGCCAGACCATCGACCTGACGGATCTTTTCGACAAGATGAAGGCGTTGCAGCAGATCACCGTGCGGGCGGAGTTCGATCCGCTGATCGTCGGGTTCAAACGCGCGCACCGGCTGACCGAGAAGGAACAGTGGGACCGCAAGCCGGTCGAGTCCGGTCTTTTCCGTGAGGGGGCAGAGTCTGCTTTGCATCAGACCGTGCAGAGTAGTCAACAGGACTATGCGGCGGCGATGCGTGGCGGGCTATACGGGCAGGCGCTCGATGTGCTGGTTCGAATGAAGGGTCCGATCGACGACTTCTTTAATGCGGTGATGGTGAACGCCGAGGATCCGGCGGTGCGCGGAAACCGGTTGTCCCTTTTGAAGAGCGTCGACGATTTGTTCATGTCATTCGCTGATTTCTCCCAGATTATGGTACAAGGGACGTAGCGGATGGTGAGCGTTTGGACTCTACGTCAGAGAGCCTCCCTGAGTCACCCGAGGCGAGTGCCGCGGCCCAACTGAGGGCGACCAAGGTCCGGCGGTTTGCGTCCGGCATCAGCGTCGTCATGATGGTGGTGTGCAACGCGGTGTTCCTCTTCGGCATCTGGGTGACCGGCGTCAACTTCGAACGGCTGGTGCGGACACCGGATATCTATGACTCCAGACAAGACATTTGCTTGCGACTGGCCTACCAACATGTCCCCGGTTCGGAGAACCCGGTGCAGTTCTGCTCGGAGTGGCTCAACCTCGCCGATCCGACCGGGAAGACCCATACGTTTCAAAAAGACGCACAACTCAAACAGGGCGCAGACGGAAAGTTCTATTTCGATTATGGACCGTTCGTGGACTACCGACTTTTTGCGGTCGGCGCGTTCGTGGTGGGGATCATCGTGTGCGGCATTCGAGTGACCAGGCACGTCGTCAACCGCTACCGCCTGCGATTGGAAGCCGCCGCCCGCCATTCGGTTCCGACTCATTGACCTCATAGCACAAGGAGAGCGTCGCGTGGCCAAGAAATACGTCTATTATTTCGGAGATGGGAAAGCCGAAGGCACCGGCAACATGAAGGAACTGCTCGGCGGCAAAGGCGCCGGACTGGCCGAGATGACGAACCTCAAAGTGTCCGTTCCCCCCGGCTTTACGATCTCTACCGAGGCCTGCGTCGAATACTACAAACGCGGCAAGGCCTATCCTCCCGGCATGATGGACGAAGCGCTCCACGCCCTGAAGCGGATCGAACGCTCGATGAAGGCCGGGTTCGGAGATCCCGACAATCCCTTGCTGGTCTCCGTACGCTCCGGCGCCCGCGCGTCCATGCCCGGCATGATGGACACCGTGTTGAACGTCGGCTTGACGACCAAGACCGTGCACGGCCTGGCCCTCAAGACGAAGAACGAGCGGTTTGCGCAGGACAGCTACCGCCGCTTCATCGGCATGTTCGGCAGCATCGTGATGGGCGTCAATCGCGAACATTTCGAAGACATTCTCAAGCATAAGAAGCGGGATCTCGGGGTGACGCAGGACACGCACCTCGATGCCAAGGCGCTCAAGGAACTCGTCGTCAGCTTCAAGGAGTTGGTGAAGGAAGAGACCAAGCGGGATTTTCCCGACGATCCGCTCGAGCAATTGCGCATGGCGATCAACGCCGTGTTTTCCTCCTGGTACGGTGCGCGCGCCGTGACGTATCGCCGTCTGTACAACATTCCCGAAACCTGGGGTACTGCCGTCAACGTGGTCGCCATGGTGTTCGGCAACATGGGCGAAACCAGCGGCACCGGCGTGGCCTTCACGCGCGATCCCGCCACCGGTCAGCGTCAGTTCTTCGGCGAATGTCTGACGAACGCGCAGGGTGAAGACGTCGTCGCCGGTATCCGGACCCCGCTGCCCGTCAAGGAACTCGAAAAGTTCATGCCGGAGGCATATCGGGATCTCGAAACGACTTACAAAAAACTCGAGCGCCATTACCGCGATATGCTCGACTTGGAGTTTACGATCCAGGAGGGCAAACTCTATATGCTGCAAACCCGCGTCGGGAAGCGCACGGGTGTGGCGGCCGTCCGGATCGCGGTGGACATGGTGAAGGAAGGTCTGATCTCGCGGAAGGAAGCGCTCCAGCGCATCGGGCCCGATCAATTGGCGCAGTACCTCTATCCTATTTTCGATGCGAAGGAAGAATCGCGCTGCACGCCGCTCGGCAAGGGGTTACCGGCTGGTCCCGGTGCTGCCGCCGGAAAACTCGCGTTGACGGCGGATCGAGCGGTCGAGATGAAAGCCGCGGGCAATCGCGTGGTCCTCGTCCGGCAGGAAACCAGTCCGGACGATATTCACGGTATGAACGCCGCGTTAGGTTTTCTGACTGCCCGTGGCGGCATGACGTCCCACGCGGCTGTGGTCGCCCGGCAAATGGGCAAAGTCTGCGTGGCCGGCTGTGAAGCGATCGAGGTGTTGGATAGTCAGTCGGTGCGGATCGGGACCCAGGTGTTTCGCGAAGGCGAATACCTGTCGGTCAACGGCTCGACCGGCAATGTGTACGGCGGCGACATTCCCGTCGTGGAGTCCGAAGTCATCCAGGTGCTGCAGGGCAAGATGGAAGCCTCGGCTTCCGAGAAGTACCAATTATTCGAGTCGGTGCTGAAGTGGGCCGACGGCGTGCGCAAGCTGAAGGTGCGGGCGAATGCGGATGTGCCGGATCAGGCTCGCATCGCGCGCAGTTTCGGCGCCGAAGGTATCGGCCTCTGCCGCACGGAACATATGTTCTTTGCCGAAGACCGTATCCAGATCATGCAGAAGATGATTCTGGCCAGAAAGCGCGAAGAGCGGGAAATGTATCTGGATCAGCTCCTGCCGCTCCAGAAGCAGGATTTCATCGGCCTTTACCGCGAGATGAAGGGCTATCCCGTTACGATTCGTCTGCTCGATCCGCCCCTGCACGAGTTCCTGCCGAAGCGTGAAGACCTGATGGTCGAAATCGCCCAGCTTGAACTGACCAGCGGCGCGCCGACGGTGTTGGAAGAAAAGAAGCGGTTGCTGGCTCGTGTGGAGGAACTGCATGAGTTTAACCCCATGCTGGGCCTGCGCGGCTGCCGTCTCGGCATTACGATGCCGGAAATTACCAAGATGCAGGCGCGCGCGATCATCGAAGCGGCCTGCGAGCTCGCGAAGGAAGGCACGAAGATCGTGCCGGAGATCATGATTCCGCTGGTCGGCATGGTCTCGGAAATGAAGGCGCAGAAAGATCTGGTGCGTGAAGTGGCCACGGACACGATGAAGCGGTACGGGGTGAAACTGTCGTACCTGGTCGGTACCATGATCGAATTGCCGCGGGCTGCCGTGACCGCCGATCGTATCGCGCAGGAGGCCGAGTTCTTCTCCTTCGGGACGAACGATCTGACGCAGACGACCTTCGGCTTCTCGCGCGACGACGCCGCGAAGTTCATCGATTTCTATAAGACGGCCAATATCCTCGACAGCGATCCGTTTGCGGTGCTGGATCGGGAAGGCGTCGGGGCATTGATGCGCACAGCCATCACGGGCGGGCGCAAGACCCGTCCCACGATCAAACTGGGCATCTGCGGCGAACATGGCGGCGATCCCAGTTCAGTGGAGTTCTGTCATCAACTGGGCCTGGACTATGTGAGTTGCTCACCCTATCGGGTCGGCATCGCGCGATTGGCTGCGGCACAGGCGGCGCTGGCTGCCGCTGAAACGGAAAAAGCTAAGCCGAAGAAAGTTCAACCGCGCAGCAAGCGGGTGACGAAATCCAAGCCGGCCAAGAAGGCCGCGACGCCTGCCCCGGCGAAGAAACGGCCTGCTGCCAAGCGCGTGGTTCGTCGCCCTAAGCGTACGAAACGGTGAGGTTGTCTTCTCGCGATCGTGAATACATGACCCTGGCGCTTCGCCTCGCGGCGAAGGGCCGGGGATCCACCAGCCCGAATCCCATGGTCGGCGCAGTGGTGGTGACCCGCGGCCGAATCGTCGGTCGAGGTTCCCATCGTAAAGCCGGCGGTCCCCATGCCGAAGTCATCGCCCTGAGCCAGGCCGGCTCACGGGCTCAGGGCGGCACCCTCTACGTCACTCTCGAACCCTGCAGCCATCTCAAAAAGCGCACTCCCCCCTGTGTTCCGCTGGTCATAGCCTCCGGAGTCCGCCGCGTCGTGGTAGCCATGGTCGATCCCAACCCGCAAGTGAAAGGCAACGGAGTTGCGCGGCTGACGCGGGCGGGAATTCGTGTCGATGTCGGGTGCTGCGAGGCCGAGGCGAAGCAGCTCAATGAAGCCTATCTCCATTGGGTGAGGACCGGTCACCCGTTTACCATCCTGAAAGCCGGGATGACGCTGGACGGGCAGATTGCCACGGCGAGCGGCGAGTCGCAATGGATTACCGATGAAGCCGCCAGACAGCAGGCCAGCCGATTGCGGGCTGACGTAGATGCGATCCTGGTCGGGATCGGTACGGTGTTACGCGATAATCCGCAGTTGACCGCGCGGGTGAGCGACAACCCGCCGCGGCCGGCTCCGCGGCAGCCGTTGCGCATTGTGGTCGATAGTCGATTGCGTATTCCCCTCAAGGCCAAGGTGCTGCAGGACCAGCAGACGGCTCACACGTTGATCGCTACGACAGCGGCAGCTTCAGGGCGTAAGATTGCGCTTCTGAGGAAGAGGGGGATCGATGTGTTGGTCTTACCGAAGGCTGGTGGCCATGTGAACTTGCCGGTGTTGTGGGCGCGCCTCGGTCAGCTTGGCGTCACAACGGTCTTGGTCGAAGGCGGCAGCGACCTGAACGCGGCCGTGCTGCAGGCGGGATTACCCCAGCGATTGATGTGGTATGTCGCTCCGTTGCTGCTCGGCGGGCAGGATGCAAAAGGAATCTTCGGTGGACAGTCCCCGCGCCGACTCCGGAGTGCCGTGCCCCTGAAGAATGTCCGCATCGAGCCGGTCGGGCGTGATATGTTGATAGAAGCGGATTTCGAGACTCATTAGGAGCGTCGTGCGACATTCTTTCCGGCCCTTCGACCGATTTCACCAACGCAGATTCTCCCTGTTTCTTTTTTCGTGCCTGCTGTGGGCGGGACTTTCAATTCCGGCCACCCATGCCGTGGACGATGGGGCCCCGGCCGACCTGGCCGGGCAGGTCTGGCAATATCTCACGACCCAGGATGCCGAACAGCAGCGCACCCTGCTCACGTCGATTGTGCAGCGCCCGGACGCCACGGTGCAGGCCGTGCAGGACCTGTTGCGCAACGGTCCTCCTCACGGGTTGCAGCCTGTGGGACTCCTGCCGGATGAGCAGATCGTCGTCCGCGAACGACCGTATCGGCTGAGCCTGTCCGTCCCCCAGAGTTATGAACCGACCAGAGACTATGCCCTCATCGTCTGTCTCCATGGCGCAGGATTTACCGGTGAAGCATACTTAGATCGATGGAAATCTCGCTTGGGCGAGGGCTACATCCTGGCCTGTCCGACCTATCCCGCCGGCGCCTGGTTCACCAGACGCGCGGAGGATCTGGTGCTGGCAACGGTGCAGGCCGTGCAACAGCGGTATCGGATCGATTCCAACCGCATCTTCCTGAGCGGCATGTCCAACGGCGGGATCGGCGCCTGGTTGATCGGCATGCATCATGCGCCTCTGTTTGCCGGACTTGCGCCGATGGCCAGCGGGATCGATGACGTGTTGTTTCCATTTCTGGAAAACCTCCGCACGACGCCGACCTACATCATTCATGGCTCGCAGGATCAGGTGATGCCGGTAGAATTGAGCCGGAAGCTGGCGGGAGAACTCAAGAACCTGGGGTACCCGTACATCTATCGCGAGCATGATCGCACCCATGCGATGGCCGGAGGCCATTTTTTCCCCCGTGAAGAACTTCCCGATCTCGTGAAGTGGTTCGACAATAAGCGCCGGACGCCGGTCCCGAAGGCGCTGACGGTGGTGCGCGACGCCAGCCATTTGCTGCCGTTCGGCTGGGTGCGGATCGATGCCACGGACCAGATCGCCTCTTTTTCAGAGGATTTAGTCGATAAGCGCGACGACAGTATCCGGCAGCGCACCTACGCCAGGCTGATTGCGCAGGTCACCGGACCGAATCGGATTGAGGTCAAGACCGATCGTGTCCGGCAATACACGTTGTTTCTGAACGAAGACCTTGTCGATCTGTCGAAGCCGGTCGTCGTCACCACCGATGGGCAGCTCTCCTTCGAGGGCGTGATCGCGCCACAGGTTGAAACGCTGCTGCGGCAGGCGCGACTCAGACAGGACCACGGGCAACTCTATCCCGCTCATCTCACGCTCTCAGTGCCGCAACGGCCTTCATGAACAGGTTCCGGCCGGTCGCGCGACGAGCCGGCCTGCTCGGGGTCGTGCTCACAGCCGGGCTGGCGGCCCTCCTCTCCGTTGGACCGGCTGAGTCGGGACGGTGCGCCCTTCCCACAGAACATGCCGGTGTCGTGTTTCCGCTGGATCGGGTCGAGGCCGCCTGGGCCTGTCGTCTTGAACCGATCCTCACGCATTACGCCACCGCCAATAAGGTCGGGCCGCAGCGCACGCCCTTGCCGCAACCGGTCTTCCTCTATCTCCTGGATCATCCGGTGATGGCCGCCATGCTGGTCAACCGTCTCGATCTCGGGTTGTATAAGGCCGAGCAGCGGGAGCAGGGGGAATTCTGGGTCACCGACGGGGAGGGCACGGACGGGATCGTCCATCCCCTGTTTCGAGATTCCGCGACACGGATCTATTACGTGGAAGGAAGCCATGACGGACGGTTTCTGCCGCGGGTGAGCGGTAAGGCCGTGGTCCTGTTGAGACTGCACCCTGTGACCGACACCCGCGGGATCGAATCGATCGACAGTACGATGATCACCTACCTGCGCCTCGACAATCGTTTCTTATCGGGGATGCTGTCGCTGCTCCGTCCGCTGATCGGGAATGTGGTGAATCGTCAGCTCCTGAAAGCCTTCGATGCTGCCCGCCGGTTGGGTGGCGCGATGCACGAACATCCCGAGCAGGTCTTGTTCGAAGCCATGGATCCACCGGCCTTGCCGGATGAGGACCTGGCCTTCTTGAAAGCCGCCCTTGTGAATCTGCACAATCCTGTCGAATCGCCTAGCCCGATACCCTGATGAGACATCCATGACGACCTCGCGCAGTTTTTTTTATCTCTGTACCCTCGGGGTGTTCTGCTTCATCAGTTACAACCTCGTCCGTATGCCGGTCTTGTCTCTGTTTGCCGAATCTCTGGGCGCGGGGCCGGAGCGGATCGGGTTGATCGTCTCCGTTTCGACGATCACCGGCGTGTTGTTGAAATTGCCCTCGGGCGCCCTGTCCGATATCTACGGACGGAAGATGCTGCTGCGTATCGGCGTGGTGGCGTTCGGACTGCCGCCGTTCATCTACCCCTTCATCTCGGATCTCAACGCGCTGACGGCGCTACGGTTGGTGCATGGCCTGGCCACCGCCATCTTCGCGCCGAGTGCCTTGGCCACCGTGGCCGATCTGTATAAGGAACGGCGCGGCGCGGCGCTGGGAACCTATACAGCCTGCACCCAATCCGGTTCCCTGCTCGGCCCGTTCCTGGGTGGCTGGCTGGCCTATACGGCAGGGTTTCCCACGGCCTTCGTGACGGCGGGGGTGTTCGGCTGTATCGCAATCCTGATCTTTTTCAGTCTCCATCTGGATGAACCGCCGCCGCGTGTGCGTGAGAAAGGCCTGGCGCCGGTCATGGCGGAGATGGGGAAGGGCTTTCTTGCCGTGGCGCGCAACCGGAAGGTGTTGATCACCAGTTCCACGGATGCCGCCAAGATGGTGGCCAACGGTGCGCTGATGGCATTCCTGCCGCTTTATGGCCTCTCGGTGGGACTCAACGCCGGTGAGGTGGGCCTGCTGTTCACGGTGCAGGCGTTCACGTCGTTTTTCTCGAAGCCTGTGATGGGACGAGTATCAGACCGGATTGGACGGCAACCGTTGATCGTGCTCGGTCTAGTCATTTGTGCCATTACCTTCATCACGATGCCCCAGGTCGGTTCATTTGCCCTGTTACTGGTTCTTTCGTCCGGATTCGGATTCGGAGAGGCGGTGGTGTCGTCGTCGTCCGCCGCGCTGGTCGCCGACAGTTCCGAATTCAAGCGGCTGGGGGCGGGGATGGGTATGCAGGGGACGGTGATGGACATCGGTCATGCCAGCGGCCCCCTGTTGGCCGGTCTGCTGATTGCCCATGTGAGTTATCAGGGGGCCTTTGCCGTGATTGCCGGTCTCCAGATCCTGGCGGCCATCGCCTTCTGGGCCACGATGAGAACTCTCTCGCGGTAGTGCTATAATGCCGCCGCTTTTCGCCTGGGGACGGTCACATTTTGCAAAAGGAAGCGGAGAAGGATGGACACGGATTTTATCGAAACGCTGCAGCGCGGCATTGCCGTCGTGGGCGGGATCGGACTACTGGGTTTTTGTCTCTATCTCTTGAAGACTCGCAAGGGAGCGTAAGCCATGTTCAGCGGCATCGTGGAAGAGATGGGCGCGGTCTCCGTACTGAATAAGGGGCTGGCCGGCACGCGTCTGACCATCATCGCCTCGACGATCATGAGCGATCTCACCATCGGCGCCAGCGTGAGCGTCAATGGGACCTGCCTGACGGCGGTCGCCAGAACCGACCACGACTTCTCGGTCGATGTCTCCCCTGAAACCCTCGCGGTAACGACGCTCGGCGTTCTCACTTCCGGCTCGCCCGTGAATCTGGAACGCGCCATGAAGTTGAACGAGCGCATCGGCGGGCACATGGTATCAGGGCATGTGGACGGGATCGGCGCCATCCGGAGCCGCCATCAGGACGGGAATGCGCTGATCCTGGAGATTGAGGCGCCGAAGGAGATTCTGCGTCTCTGTGTTCAGAAGGGATCGATCACGGTGGATGGCATCAGTCTCACCATCAACGACGTGACCGACCGTTCGTTCGTCGTCTCGATCATTCCTCACACCGCGAAAGTCACCACGCTTGGATTAAAACAGGTCGGCGACAAGGTGAACCTGGAATCAGACCTGATCGGCAAATACGTCGAGCGCCTGCTCCAGGAGCGCGGTATCCTCCCCCCCAAACCAACTCCGGTCATCGATACGGACTACCTGAAACGGAGGGGATTGCTGTAACGGTCTGAGCACCGGTGCTGGACGTCTTCCGAACATCGAACGAGGAAGTCCCCTCACCGGCGATCACAATGTCCCTCTCGTCTTGGTCGTCATGGGAGGAGGGACGGATGCTGAACGAGGAGGGCTATCTCGTGTTTGACCTTGGAGGGTCTCATGGTGCACCTCCCAAAGTATGTTCGACCGTCCCCTCGCAGAACTGCGAGGGGAGAGTAGTGGCTCTGTAAGCCGCCAACCGGTTGATTCGTCAGTGGAATTTATGGAGCTGGCGAGAGGAATCGAACCCCCAACCGGCGGTTTACAAAACCGCTGCTCTGCCAATTGAGCTACGCCAGCCCGAGAGATCAGCTACCTGATTTACGATCAAGTGAATCTGAACGGAAGATTGCGAACCCTACAATTCTTCTTCTCACCTGTCAAGATCTAGGCCGGGTGCGATCAAAGAGAGACGCTTTCTTTGTGCAGGGTCTGATGGCTCACCTATGCAGGCTATCCTTACTTTCACTTGAATAAAGTTTCAATTCCCAATAAGCTGATTCTGTGGTCAACCCTTCGGCGAGAGAGCAGTTTCTCGTAGCACGTTCCGGTCATCCTTATTTAGCCAAATTTAATCAAACCTGATTCTTCGGTCCCCTCAGAGAGGAGTGCCTTTGATGAGCCAATCACATATTCTCGTGATTGATGATGATCCTGCCGTTCGTCAAATCTTGGCGGAGACGCTCACCGGTGAAGGCCACCAGGTGACGGTTATGTCCAGCGGGCTGGAGGGAGTGGAGGCGGTCAAGGATCAGCCGGTACACGTGGTACTCACGGATCTCCAGATGCCGGGAATCGATGGATTGGAAACCATTGATCGAATTTCCAAAATCGACTCCAAGATTATTGCGATTGTCATGACGGGTTATGGGACGGTCGACTACGCGGTACGGGCGATGAAAGCCGGCGCGTTTGATTTTATTACCAAGCCCTTTGAGCCCGATACCGTGGCGGTAGTGGTCCGAAAAGCATTGGACGTCTACAAGTTGAAGCAGGAAAACCATCTGCTTCGAAAAGCCGTGCGAGATCAATATCGCCTGGAGCATCTGGTGGGGACGAGCGCCCCGATGCGCATGGTACTCGATTTTGTCGAAAAGGTGGCTGACAGCGACAGTACCGTGTTGATTGAGGGCGAGAGCGGGACCGGCAAGGAATTGATCGCACGTATGTTGCACTTTAACAGCATGCGGAGGGAACGTCCGCTGGTCCCGGTCAACTGCGGGGCCATTCCGGAAACTTTGTTGGAGTCGGAACTGTTCGGCCATGAAAAGGGGGCGTTTACCGGAGCGGCCCATACGCGCCTCGGACGATTTGAATTGGCTCATGGCGGAACTATCTTTTTAGACGAAGTCGGGGAGATGAGTTTGCCGTTGCAGGTCAAACTGCTGCGGGTGTTACAAGAGCGATGTTTCGAGCGGGTGGGCGGGACAAGGACGATCAATGTCGACGTCCGTATCATCGCGGCGACGAATCAGGATTTGGCGCAAGCTGTTCAAGAGCGCCGGTTCCGACAAGACTTGTATTACCGGCTGCACGTGATTCCCATTCACATTCCGCCATTGCGGGAGCGCCGAAGCGATATTCCGCTTTTGGTAAACCATTTCATCGCCCAGTTTAATCAATTGCGGCGAACGGAGATTCTCGGCATGGAATCTGACGCATTAGCACGCATGACGGAAGAAGAATGGCCGGGAAATATCCGGGAACTTGAAAACATGATCGAACGTCTCTGTGTGTTGAAGAAACGGGGCATGATCGCCATGAGCGACTTGCCTGAGCGGCCGGTCAAAATGAATGCCGGTAAAGGCGTCGAGTCGGCTGAGCAGTTCATTCGCTTCTCGGAAGACGGGATCAATTTGACCAAAGAACTCGAACACTATGAAAATAGGCTTATCGGTGAAGCGTTGCGAAAAGCCAATGGAATTACCAGCCGGGCCGCGCAGTTGCTTCAAGTCAATCGCACCACACTGGTGGAAAAACTCAAACGGAAAGGATTTGATCCCAAGACCCACGGGTATTCGATTCAGAACTAACGTTCCACTCACGTACTCCTCCTCCCGCATGTCATTTTTTTGACCGCGCCCGTAAAGTGGCTGTCTGGATTTCTGACAGCACCTGGCGTCCGGTTTTCTCTGCCGGCCGAAATCCTCAAGTGATGCCGTTATTTGGATGATTCCCGAAAGGGCACAGGACTTGCTGATTTGCCCCCTGTGCAAAACCGATCTTCGCCACAACAACCCCTTAGCTTCCGTATAGGTCTGGGATTTTTTCTGGGAAGTCTGTTCCTCGCCGGGGGCTCTTCTGCCATGGCTGCCGGTGGACTCTCGACGATGCGACAGGAATTACCTGCCATGATGCCTGAGCCGTCGGAATTGGTGCGAGGCTCACTGCCGGATCCCGGTCCTCGTTTCGAACGGCTGGTTGAGAATGCTGCATGGGGTCAGTTTGAAAAAGGAGTGACTCTCTACAAACAGGGGCAGTATCTCGAGGCGCGGCTTCACTTCGCCAACATGCTTCGAGAGCATCACGAAACACCCCTTCGATCCTCCATACAGGCGTTCCTGGCAGAGAGCTCATTGAAGGGCAGCCCGCAGGAACTTCGGCCGTTGGAAATAATCGATCAGTATAAGACCTTGATGCGGGAGGATCCCCAGTCGACGAATGCAAAGCGAGCCGCCTGGAGAATCGGCGATGTGTATCGTGTCGAAGGCTGGTACCAGGAGGCGCAGATCGCCTACCAGCATGCGCTCACTCTCTCCGAGCGAGATTCCTACGATGCCAATCGGGCCATGCTCGGTCTGGGTTATGTCTTTCGCGGCATCAAGAATTGGAAAGACAGCGTTCAGACGTTTGATCACGTCCTGAAACGAACCACGGACCCCACGTTGCTGGTGTCCGCGTCCCTGGGCCAGGCCCACAGCCTCTATCGAACAGGGCGGATCAAAGACGCTGATACGTTGTATGAAAGCATCAGTGGCCGCTGGCCGGCCGCTCTTCGGGCGGATCCGTATGCCTTACTGCGTTATGCGGATACGGCGGGAGAAGCTCAGCGCGGTCCGGTCATGCGGGAGCAACTTCTCCATTTCTACAATCTGTATCCCGCCAGGCCGGAGAATCCATTCGTATTGATGCACTTGGCCGACAGTTATAAAGAGGCGGGGCGATGGGAGGATGCGAGTATTTTCTATGCGGCATTGCTGAGCCAGTATCCAGATGCCCAGGTGATGCCCACGGCCAAGCTCCGGTACGCGGACGTGCAGGAGCATCTTGCTCCCGAAGGCGAGGAGGTCAATCTTCGACACACGATCGCCGCCCATCTCGCAAACGTTCCTCTCAAACCCGGTGAAATGCTCAGTCCGCGCCAGTTGTTCGAAAACAGCGCCAAACAATATGAAGACTTACCGGTTGGAAGCGAGGCGTTATTTCATCTCGGGGAAACCTTGGAACGGGGAGGCAATCGGGAAGACGCGCTGAAAGCCTACGAGCAGGTTGTCCAGCGGGCGGGGAAATTTGAGAACGATCCCTGGCCGGAGAAAGGCGGGGCGAAACTGGTGAGATTTATGCGCCCCCGGCTGGAAGCTGCGCTGAAAGCAGACGACGATTTTGAGCTCGTCAACCTGTTTCACCGTAACGGCCCGTTTGCCGATCGGCTGTATGCCGGTACGGAACTGCTGCTCAAGGTGGCCGAGGCGCATCGTCGGCTGGGATTTCCAATCGAATCGGCGCGGCTCTTTCAGTCGTTGATTCGAGACTCGAAAGCCGAGGTCTTTCACGAAGTCGCTTTAATGGGGCTCGGCGAGAGTTACCTGGAACAAAAAGACATGCGAGCGGCCCGAGCCGTTTTCGAGCGGTATCGGTTGCAATTTCCCGTCGGTCGCTTTGCTGGGCAGGCTCTGATTGGAATCCTGACGTCTTTCGAGGGCGAAGGAAACACGTCCGGATTAGTGAAGCTTGGAAAGCAGTGGTTGATACACAATCCGCGCCATCCCGACCGCGCATCTGTTCAGCTGAAGTTAGCCGATGCGTTGAGGCAAGCAAAACGGGATGCCGAAGCCGCTCCGCTCTATGAGAGCGTGCTCAAGGCGGGATTGGACCTGTCCGCAGTGGACCGGCTGCGATACGCCGATGTTGCGGCCAGACTGAATCGTCGGGAGCCGGCGCTGGTCTTGTATAAGCAGGCCTTGCTGGCGGGGTTGGAACCTGAAGAAGAAGCCTGGGCGCAATTTCAGATCGTGCAGTTGGCGCGAGGAGCGAAGCGTGAAGAGTTCGCAAGGAACGGGCTTCGCGCACTGAATGAAAACAGCGATAGCCTCGTTCGGCGAATGGCCGCCGTGTTGCAGACCGAGTTGCCTGAGCCCACTCCCGCCGCAGGAGGCAAAAAACGATGACAGCCCACGACACGGCACCCTCGAACAGTGATCTGCTGGCACGTGCGTTCCAGGACTTCGACCAGGCTGCCACTGTCCTTCAGCAGTCGTATGACGCGTTGACCGCACGGCTCCAGCAAATGGATCTGGAACTCGCGCAAACCAATGCCAGTTTGCGTCAACATCTGCGTGAAACAGAAGAGATGCGGGCTCATGTGACCGCGGTCCTGGAGTCGCTGGATACGGGTGTGATCGTAGCGGACTCGCAGGATTCGGTCGTGCGGTGCAATCACGCCACGGAACGTCTGCTGGGAGTGTCGCAAGCCAGCCTCAGGGGACGTCGGGCGACGGAGGTCCTGGAGGAAATCAGGAAAGATCACGGCGAGTATCCGCTGGTCCTTCCGACGGGCGTCACCATTGCCCTCTCGCAGAGCGACTTGGCCGATGAAACCGGGAGTTTGATCGGCAAACTGGTCTTGATCCATGACGTGACCCACATTCGACAGCTTGAAGACCGTTTGCAGCGGCGCAACCGCCTGGAGGCCATGGGGCAGATGGTCGGGAACATCGCGCATGAGATCCGGAATCCACTGGGGAGCGTCGAATTATTCGCGTCGATGCTGCGCAAGGATCTTCGCGACCAGCCGCATCTGCAGACGTACGCGGAGCACATCTCCGTGGCGGTGCAGGCCATGGACCGGTTGTTATCGAACCTCCTCGTCTATACCAAACCGGATTGTTCGAGGTTGGCCTGGCTGGATACGGAGTCGCTGATTCGGGAAGTACTCACGCTGGCGAGCCATGCCATGTCACCGGCGTCGATCGTGGTCCGTTGCGAGGTCGATCCCCGCGTGCCGAAGATATGGTGTGACGGCGGGAAAATGAAACAGGTACTGCTGAATCTTGTGCTGAACGCCGTCCAGGCCATGCCCGAAGGAGGCTGCCTGACATTGTCCGCTTGCATGGATCCGGAACACCTTTCAGAAACACCCGCCATTCAACTGACGGTTCGTGACACCGGCACGGGGATTCCACTCGAGTTGCAGTCGCGGGTATTCGATCCGTTTTTTACCACGAAAGACCATGGGACAGGATTGGGGCTCGCCATCGTCCATGCGCTGGTCGAGGCACATCACGGCCGCATCGATGTGGAGAGCAGGCCGGGGCATGGGACCTCATTTGTCATGACCTTGCCCCAGGGCTCCATGCAGCAAACAGCGATATCGGCGCGAAATGCCGCATTGGTCGGACGGTCCGTGCAGATCCGTCAGATCGCGGATGTCACTGAAGAGGAGACCTACGAATGAGCGTGCAACAGGATCTACAAGGCCCCTCCGCCACTTCCGAAGAAGCTCGGATGGTCCTGATCGTCGATGATGAACCCTCGATGAGAACGGCCCTGTCTGAAACGGTCCGCAGATTGGGTTACCAAGTCCGGGGAGCGATCGACGGCGTCGACGCGATTGAGCAGATTGAACGAATCAAACCGTGGCTGGTGGTGACCGACTTGAAGATGCCGCGTCTGACCGGGCTGGAACTCGTCAAGGCCATCAAACAAAAATCCCCCCAGACTTATATTGTCCTGATGACCGCCTATGGCACGGTGGAGACAGCGGTGGAAGCGATGAAATACGGCGCGAATGACTACCTCTTAAAGCCGTTCTCGACGGACCTGTTGGAACGAGTGCTTCTCAATCTGCAGGCCACCACGGCGGCGGACGAGCAAGAAGGGCCCGCCACGCTGGAAGCGCGCGCGATTTTGACGCAAGACCCCGGCATGATCCGCCTGCTCACCACTCTGGAGGGTGTCGCGGCGAGTCAGGCCACCGTGTTGATCAGCGGCGAGAGCGGGACCGGGAAGGAACTCATGGCCCGTTACATCCACGCGCGCAGTCCTCGCGCACATCGCCCGTTTGTGGCGTTGAATTGCGCCGCACTCCCGGACAGTCTCCTCGAGAGCGAACTGTTCGGCCACGAACGCGGCGCATTTACCGGAGCCATTCAAAAAAAATTGGGCAAGTTCGAAATGGCGCATACCGGGACGTTGTTTCTCGATGAAATCAGCGAAATGAACTTGGGCTTGCAGTCCAAACTCCTGCGCGTCTTGCAAGAGCGCGAAGTCGATCGTATCGGTGGACGCGAGCCCGTTCCAGTGAACATTCGCGTCATCGCCACGACCAATCGCTCCCTGTATCACGAAGTCACGCAGGGACGATTCCGTGAGGATCTATTCTATCGGTTGAACGTGTTTCCCGTCACGGTGCCTCCGCTTCGCGATCGGTCGGGCGATATTCCCCTTCTGGCGAGACATTTCCTTCGCTCCTCGGCACAGCGAAACGGGCTCACCATGCCGACGTTGTCCGAGCGAGCCATCGCCGATCTCCAGCAGCGTCCCTGGAAAGGCAACGTCCGTGAACTCGAAAACGTCATGGAACGCGCCATCCTGGTAGCCACCGGAGGGGCGGTTGATGTGGATCACTTGATGCCGGGCGATGGCACGGTGCCGGTACGAGGGGTAGAGACAATGGACGCCATCATGACTCCCTCGGTGCATGGATCGCTGTGGGAGATGGAGCGGGACCTTATTTTTAAGACCCTGGCTCGCGTGAAAGAAAACCGCACGCATGCGGCGAAGGAATTGGGGATCAGCATCAGAACGCTGCGGAATAAATTACGGGAGTATCGCGATATGGGCTACCAGGTCGAGGCGGAGAAGTCCTGATCGAGCCGGCAGGGAGATGGGCAGATTATTCTCCGGGGTGGACATTTTTGCCGGGTGCCAACCGGAGCGCCGCCCATAGAGGGGACGTGATCCGAATTCCATGAGCCGCAAGCACGGTATATGTATTGCACACTCTGTGATGGTGAAGCGTAAATAAGGAGCCTCAGACATGACTATTTTTGACAGAACCATGCAGTTGCTGAGTCGGTCGCTGGATCTTCGCGGTGCTCGCCAGCAGGTGATTGCGGCTAATATCGCCAACGAAGAAACGCCCAAGTATCGCGCGAAGGATTTGAATTTCGGTCAGGCGTTGGCTCATGCGCAGCAGGGTAAATTGCCGATCTCCCTGGTTTCCACCAACGCTCAACATTTCGGGCCGCAAGGAACTGGTTATCAACGGGTCCTCGGCCAGCTCGAAGACGTACCGGCCGGGGATCTGCCGCTAGACGCCAATTCCGTCAACATTGAACTGGAAATGGCGAAAATGTCGGATAACGCTCAGCAATACAACACCGCGGCGACCATCATCGGGATGAAGTTCAAAGGTTTGTTGAGTGCCATTCGGGAAGGACGGTAGACGCGATCGCGGGAAACCCTGGACTCATGACTTCGGGAAGCAACCACAAAGAGGTGTGTGATGGAATTCACAGATAGCCTTGCGGTCTCCGTCTCCGCGTTGGATGCCCATCGGCATCGACTCAATGTCATTGCCAGTAACCTGGCCAACGCCCAGTCGACGAAAACGAGCACCGGGGGGCCCTATCGTCGTCGTGATGTCGTGTTTCAGGCCGCGCCCGTATCCTCGGCGTTTCAAAAGGCATTCAAGCAAGTGACGTCCGGCCCCGGCCATCCAGCGTTGGACGGAGTCAAAGTCGCGCGCGTCATCGAAGACAAGAAGCCCGGACAGACGGTGTACGACCCTCGCCATCCCGATGCAGATAAAAAGGGATTCGTCACGATGCCCAATGTGAATGTCATGGAGGAAATGGTCAACATGATCGGCGCTTCGCGCGCCTATGAGGCGAACGTGCAGGCGATCAACGCGACCCGCACGATGTGGAATCGCGCGTTAGAGATCGGGAGGTAACCATGTCTGATCTGCGTATTGCGGGAACGAATGGTGCCCGACCGATTGAGGTGCCTGAGATTCACGAGGCGGGGCCAGGCGGAGAGGCCGGCGGAGCGAATTTTATGGGCTCTCTCAAGGAGGCCATCGGGCATATCAACGACGCACAGACCGGCGCCAGCCAGGCCGTCGATGCGCTGGTGACCGGGCAGAGCTCCAACATTCATCAAACCATGGTGGCATTGCAACAGGCCGATGTGTCCTTTCAGTTGATGATGCAGGTGCGGAACAAGCTGGTCACCGCCTACGAGGAAATTCAGCGGATGCAGATTTAGGCGGTTGTTGCCCGGTCGCCGGCCTCACGCATAAAGGATTCCACACCGTATGTTTTCAAAATTCAACCAGTTCACGATCAACCAACGCTTCATCATCCTGCTCGCGCTCGCCGGGTCCATTGCAGGACTGGTCGCGGTCACCCTCTGGACCCAACAGCCGGATATGCAGGTGCTCTTTGCCAACCTGGCGGTGGATGATGCGTCAGGCATCATCGACAAGCTGAAAGATGCGAAGGTGCCCTACGAGACGGCCAACGGAGGGACCACGGTTCTGGTGCCCAGCGCGCAGGTGCATGATTTGCGCTTGGAGATGGCTGGTCAAGGGCTTCCGCATGGCGGGGGCGTGGGATATGAAATTTTCGATCGGACCACCATGGGCATGTCCGATTTCGTGCAGAAGTTGAATTATCGACGGGCCTTGCAAGGCGAGTTGGCGCGCACGATCACTCAAATGCCGGAGGTGGAACGCGCACGGGTGCATTTAGCGATTCCTGAACGCCGGCTGTTCGCCACCGAGCAGGATCGTGCGCGCGCCTCCGTGGTGGTGTCTCTGCGCGCCAGTCAAACGTTGTCGAAGGCGCAAATTCAGGGCGTGGTGCACCTGGTGTCCAGCAGCGTCGAAGGGCTTCAAGCTCGTGATGTGACCGTTGTCGATGGCCACGGCAATTTATTGTCCAACACCTCCAGCGATGAATCAGCCGGGCTCTCCGGAACGCAGATGGAATATCAGCGTACGCTGGAAAAGGACATCGAGACCCGTATTCAAACGATGTTGGAACGGATTGTCGGCGTCAATAAGGCCGTGGTGCGCGTGTCGAGCGTGCTCGATTTCCGTAAAATCGAGACCACGGAAGAACGCTACGATCCGAACGGACAGGTCGTTCGCAGTGAGCAGCGCGGACAGGAAAAATCGAGCGGTGTGAACGGCACCTCGGGCGGCGTGCCCGGTGTCGAGTCGAACGTCCCGGGCGGCACCGAAGCCGAAGGCGGACAGACCAGCTCGAACAACAACCAGACAAAAAACGAAACGGTCAACTATGAAATCAGCCGGACGGTGTCGCGCATCGTGGAGCCGACCGGCACCATCAAGAAACTCTCGGTTGCAGTCCTGGTCGACGGCACGTATGAGGGCGGGGGCAAGCCGGGCGAAGCAGGTGCGGATCAATCCAAGAAATATGTGCCTCGTTCTGAAGAAGAAATGAAACGCATCGAAGAAATTGTCAAGAAGGCGATGGGCTATTCGACCGAGCGGCAGGATCAAGTGGAAGTGGTGAGCATCCAGTTCGGGCTTGGAGCGGAGGAGCCCACCGGCGGAGTCGAGGCCACGCCGGATGCGAGCAAGGTCTGGATGCCCTACGTGCGCTACGCCGTAGGCGGTATCCTGTTTTTCCTGATTTTCTTCATGGTGGTTCGCCCGTTGATGGTGATGCTGGTTCAGTCCGCGCCCGCGGCCGGCGGCGGGGAGACGCCGGCGCTGCCCGCGTCGGTGGGACAGGTTGAAGCGGCCATCAGCGGCAAGCAGCCGGGGCAGATCCTCGACATGGCCAAGAACAACCCTGCCAATACCGCCGTCGTCGTGAAACAGTGGCTGAAAAGTAACGCCTAACCAAACTGATCATGAATAAAGAACTGTCTGGTGCACAAAAAGCGGCGATCTTGCTTCGAGCCATCGGTGAAGAAGCGGCTGCAGCGGTCATGAAGACTCTCGACCCGAAAGATATTCGCAAGCTCGGGAGTTTCATGAAAGAGACCGCGAACATTACTAAGCAGGAAGAGGACAGCGTGATCGCCGAATTTGAACAGGCCAGCTCGTCCGGCGAAGTGCAATTCGAGGGACGCGAATTCATGGAAGCTATTCTGAAGAAGGCGCTGGGCCCAGAGAAGGCTGCCAGAATGATGGAATCCTTGAATACGAAGACCTATCCTGGTATCGACGCTCTGAAGTGGGTCGACCCCAGAACCGTCGCGCAGATTCTCAAGATCGAACATCCTCAGACAATCGCCGTTTGCCTGGGACAAATGGAGGCCGAACAGGCCAGTGCCGTGCTGGCGTTGTTACCGGTACACCTGCACGCCGACGTGTCGCTGCGACTGGCGACGATGCAAGAAGTACAGCCGGAGGTGCTGTCGGAATTAAGCGATAGTTTGCAGGAAATTCTGTCGGCCTCGATGGGCATGTCGAGCATGTCGGTCGGCGGCGCCGAACTGATGGCCGATATTCTGACGCGTGTGGATAAGAATACCGAAGGGGCCATTATGGCCAAGATCACCGAGCGCGATCAGGCTCTAGCAGAAAGTATCCGGGCGCTGATGTTCGTCTTCGATGACCTGGTGGCACTGGATTCCCGCGGCATGCAGGAACTCATGAAGGAAATCAGTAAAGAAGACCTCCCGGTCGCGCTTCGTGGCGCCACGCCGGAGATCAAGGAGAAGTTTCTCAAGAATATGTCCAGTCGCGCCGCCGAAATGCTCAAGGAAGACATGGAAACGCGCGGGCCGGTCAAGGTATCCGATGTCGAGAAGGCGCAGCAGAACATTCTCAAAGTCTGTCGCAAGCTTGAGGAGGAAGGTCGCATCGTGATCGGGGGCGGGGGAGGCGAGGAGTTACTGTAGATGGGTACCGTTGATCTGGGAAGTCGCCTGCCGCAGACGTCTCCCGCGGATAGTGAAAAGGAACTCGCCCCGCGCGCCATTCTCATTGTGGACGACGAACCATCCATCGGTTTCCTCTTGACCGAAATGCTGCAGTCCACAGGGCACCCGATTCTCACGGCCGAGTCTGTCGGCGAGGCGCTGACGCACGTAAAATCCCGTCCGATTGCCGTCTTGATCGTGGATGTCCAATTGGCCGGAACGGATGGAATTGCCTTCTTACAACAGGCCCTGGAGATCGATAGCCGCCTGCTGAGTATCGTCATGACCGGACACGGCAACATCGAACTGGCTGTGCGAGCGATGAAATCAGGCGCAGCGGACTTCTTAACCAAGCCGTTCGAAGTCGAATTGGTGAGGCAGTCCGTGTCGAGACTGCTGGAGCTGTACCGCCTCAGGCAGGAGAATACGGTCCTTACGCGCACCCTGATTCGTTCCGGCAACATACAGTTGCGGACGGTTCCGCTGGCGGATTTCAGCCGCGGCAATCGGCCCTTCGGAACGGAGGATGTGACCGAGTTCGAGCGGGGCGTGGCGGAGGGGGAAAAGCGGGTCACGGAGAGGGTCAGCGCGTTGCGACAACGGGAGCAAGCGCTGGTGACCTCGCTGATGGCGCAATTGGAAGGCAGCTGGCGAAACCTGCACGACACGGTGGAAGAAGAAGTCGCATCACTTTCGTTCATGATCGCGCAGAAGGTCCTGCGCGAACTGGTCACGGAAAAACGTGAAGTGATCGTGACGCAGGTACGCACGGCACTGGCCCATTTGCATGAAAGCGGGCTTGTCCGGATCCGGGTGCATCCATCGGACTTGCCGCTGCTCGAAGCGTCACGGGCGGCATTGAGTCAGACTCCGCATGGGCTCTTGACTCTGAAATTTGAAGCGGATCCCGGTATGAGCCCAGGAGGCTGTCTCGTGCAGGCGCAGAGCCTCCTGATCGACGCCACGCTGGATACCCAGCTGCTGCGACTCGGTGAAGCCCTGAGAAAGCGAGACGCCGGTGAAGCTTAGCGAACGTCTCGAACAAATCGAACCCCTATCCGTCACGGGCCGGGTGGCCCAAGCCGTGGGTATCGTCATTGAAGCCTCGGGGCCGTTCACCTCTGTCGGAGAGGTCTGCGAGATCACCCGCGAGGATGGTCATGGCGCGGTGATGGCAGAAGTGGTCGGGTTCCGTGAGGATCGTGTGTTGTTGATGCCGCTGGGTGAAATGCAGGGCATCGGACCGGGCAGCCGTGTCGTGATGAAAGGGCACGTGGCTTCGGTGTCGGTCGGACCGCAGATGTTGGGGCGCATTTTCGATGGACTCGGGCACCCGCTGGACGGATTGCCGCCGGTGCGCACCGACGTCCAGGTTCCATTGTATGCGCCTCCGCTGAATCCATTGCATCGCGCCAGAATTACCCAGCCGGTCGATCTTGGCATTCGGGCAATCAATGCCCTGTTGACTTGCGGCCAAGGCCAAAAAATCGGTGTGTTCGCCGGTTCCGGGGTAGGAAAAAGCGTCTTGTTGGGCATGATCAGCCGATATACGCAGGCGGACGTCAGGGTCATCGCCCTGGTCGGCGAACGAGGACGCGAGGTCAAAGAGTTCCTGGAGCGCGACCTGACACCGGAAGCAAGAGCACGCTCGATCGTTGTGGTCGCGACTTCGGATCAACCGCCGCTGGTGCGCATTCGAGGCGCCTTAGTGGCGACGGCTATCGCCGAATATTTTCGCGATTGCGGTAAACATGTGTTGCTGATGATGGATTCCCTTTCCCGCTTGGCCTATAGCCAGAGGGAAGTCGGGCTCGCCATCGGTGAACCTCCGACGACCAAAGGGTATACACCGTCCGTGTTTGCCGTATTGCCGAAGTTGTTGGAACGGGTCGGACCGGCACAAAGCGGAGGTAGTATTACCGGGCTCTATACGGTGCTGGTCGACGGCGACGACCTCAATGATCCGGTCGCGGATGCCGTACGCTCCATTCTCGACGGCCACATTGTGCTGTCGCGTGAACTCGCCGCGCGCAATCACTTTCCCGCCATCGACATTCTACAGAGCACCAGCCGGGTGATGCGGGACATTGTCGCGCCGGCGCACTATGCCGCGGCACGATTGGTCCTGGAACGCACGGCGCTCTATCGGCGATCTGAAGATCTCATCACCCTGGGCGCGTATAAACCGGGCACGAGCAAGGATCTGGATAAAGCCGTGTCTGCTCACGAGGGCATCACGGCGTTCCTGCGGCAGGAGACCAAGCAGTCCGTCGGGTTGTCGCAGTCCATCGATGCCTTGCTGGCGCTGGCTGGAACGATTCAATGAACGTGACCGTGCTCCGCACCTACGCGATCCAACTCGAAGAGGTCGCCAAGCTCGAGTTGGCGGAGCTCGCGAGCGCGCTACAGCAGACCGTCGACCGTATGACGATGTTGGATACGCGGGCGAGAGCGGATGCCGACCAATATTTGCTTCAGGTCCGGCAGGGGAGCAGCGTGAATCAGGTGTACGGTCACCTCGACGCGATGGATCAGGCCGTCGCAGCACGGAAGAGCATGGAGCAGAGGCAGAGGGATCAACAGGCTAAAATGGAAGATAAACGCGGAGAGCTCCTGGAAGCCATGCAGTATCGGAAGAAGTTGGACCTCCTCGATGCGCGCGCGGCGCTGGAACGACGTCGAAGACGAGAACGGCAGGATCAGCAGCTGCTGGACGAACGGGCCTGGCGACGGAGTCCATTACAAAAGGGAGAACGGGCATGACCGTGATGGCGAGGGGTGACGTCCGCACACTTTGCACAGGGGGGATCCTCAGGGTTGCCTTCGGTGTGGCCCTGCTGGGAAGTATGGGCACGGCCGCCTTCGCTGAGGATGTGACGCCGGCTCAGGCTCCGGCAGCGGCAAAGGAAGAGCCGAAAGCCGACGCGATCAAGAAAGAGCTCCAAGGTCCTGCCATCAGCGCGCCGCGTGAAATTTTCCAGATGCTGGAACAGCGCAAACGTGCTCTGGATAAGCGTGAGGCAGCGTTACGCGGATCCGAAATGCATCTTCTGGAGCTCAAAGCGGAACTCGAACAGATTGTGACGCGGCATGAACTGGCGGTTGAGGCCGAAAAAAAACGTCGCCAGGCAGCCCAGAGCAAGGCGACGAGTGAAACGGAGAAACCCAAGCCGACGGCCAAACCGGGAGGGGCGGCCAATGTCAGTCAGACCCAGCTAGCGAAAATCTACGAAACGATGCCGGCCGAGGAAGCCGCCGCTCGCCTGGAGCGGATGCCGGATCGGAAGGCACTCGAAGTGCTACGCCTCATTAAGGGGAAGTCTGCCGGCGCGATCCTCGCTGAAGTTAAACCGGAGCGCGCCGCCCGCTTGACCGAACAATTGTTGACGTCCCCGTAACCAGCCCTTCTTTATCCCGGTGATTCGGCAGGTTTTGCCGTCACCTCCTGCAGAAACTTCCGTCTTCCAGTCCTCGATCGTAGTCCTCCTTGCGAAAATCCCTCGTCATGCGTGGTTTTCTCGTTCGACGCGGATGGCACGGCCTTTGTAATACTGGTCCATGACCACGCATGGGTTGGAAACGGACAGGAACACCTATGGCCACTGATATGCAGTCCTTCGTGAATGAAATGTTAAGTCATGGCACCCATGCCGCCCCAGCTGCACGAGATGGCCAGGCAACGGTTCAGGGTTCGGCGCCATCTCGCACATTCAATTCGTTGCTTGAGCGGGCAGAAGCCCATCAGGCAACGACGACCCCGGAACCGGCCTCAGTTCGAGCCGGATCGAAAGCGGCTTTATCGGCTCGTTCGTCGCGTCATTCCAAGCTGGAAGCAGACAGCCAAGGAGCTGATCGCTCTACCGAAGCCGTGCGACAGGAACGAACTGCCGGCCCGCATGAAAAGTCTTGTGTGAAGGCCGACTGTGTGTCCGACACCGAACTAGAGGGCTTCAGAGACGAAGACGATATTGACCAGGCCGAGGATCAGAGCACGCAACGGCTGGAGAGTCTTGTGGCCGCGTCGCTTCTTCTCGCGCCGACGGGCGTACAGACGGACATACACACTACAGCTGAACCGGATTCGGAATTGGGCACCTCTGCGGACGGCGCCGGGAAAGTGGCGCCCACAGACGCTACAGGATCTCCCGAGACGCTTTCCGCTCAGCTCGTAGCGGTGAATCCCTCGATACAGACATCCGATGAGGCACTCGTCGGCCATGCCGCACCGGCTCAAACGCAGAATTCAGATAGAAAACAATCCTCTGAAAGTGAGCAGCTAGGCGAGGGAGCGATCGATCTGTCAGCGTTTGCTCGGTCCGAGAGTCATGGTGAAGTACCGGAAGAAAGCGCAGATCGGACGGATGCGGCCGTCACAGACCCTACGATCGACCCGGTGAAAGTGACGACTGTCGCTGCGGCAGTCACGACACGCACGACAGAGGCAGGAATCACGAAACAGGCTGAAGGGGATCGAGTTGATCGGAAGGCATTTCCTGAAGAACTCGCCCAGGACACCCCGGTGAGTGTCGAGCAGGCAAGTGCGACCACCGGAAAATTTCTCGAGAATGAGTCAGAGTCGTTGTCCAATTCCTCTACCGACCCCGATCGCTCAATGCCGAATCAAGCCATGAGCAACGGGCCGACCGATCGCGCGTTGTTTCTGGAGCGAATGAATGGGCTGAATCCAGCAGCCCTGTCCTCCAACGAAAAAGCCGTCGGCCTCAACGAGATGGGGGCGCCCGCTGAGGTCCTTCGAGCAGCTGAATCCGAACGCTGGAACGAACTTCGAGGGGCATCGCCTGTGGCGCACAGCGTCATGCTGGACTTGGATCCCCTGGACATGGGCCCCTTGCGGGTCCGTGTCATGATAAGCGACCAAACCGTCCATGCGCACATACGGACGGAACATGGGGAACTGGGACAAGGCCTGTTGCAACAGGGGCAGTCACTGGAATCATCGCTTCGTACGACAGGCCTGGAAATGGGAATGTTGCGGGTGACGGTCGATCAACAACAGGGGCGAAGCGAGAATGCCTGGATGTTCCAACAGCAGCATCAGAATCGCCCAACGGTCTCCCCCGGACAGCGATCCACGACGGGAGAAGATGAGCGCAGTGCGAGGGGAGAGAGCGGCGAATACACGAGTGAACGCGTCAGTATATTTGCATGATTGGAGGCCTCATGGATATCAGCAAGGTGATTACACAGGCGACACCACCAGACTCATCCACGCCGACCACCGATGGTCCGAAGCCGCTAGGGAAGGACGATTTCCTCAAGCTACTCGTCACCCAACTTCAACATCAAGATCCGTTGAAGCCGATGGAGAATGAGGACTTCGTCGCGCAGACCGCGCAGTTCTCACAGCTGGAACAGATGGCCAAGCTGGTGTCCTTGATGGAGAAGAGTGTGACGCTTCAGGAAAACGCGCAAAATAAAGCCGCAACCGCCGGCACGACAGCCGTCGCATAACGCTCATCGTCCTGCGGCGCGGGCGAACGCGTGGAGAAACCGTTTCAGGAAGTGGTAACAAGGAGGATGAAACAATGGGCATTTTAACATCGATGTTCACGGCGGTAACCGGCTTGAGTTCCTACGGCAACGCCATGGGGGTGATCGGGAACAATATCGCCAACGTCGGGACTGCGGGATTTAAATCCAGCCGGGCGACCTTTTCAGACCTTATTTCGTCTAGTCTGGCCGGTGGGAGCGGTGGCGATCAAGTGGGCCTCGGGGTGTATATGAACGATGTTCAAACAAACTTCACGCAGGGATCGATCACCACCACAGGCAATACGTTCGATTTGGCGATAGATGGAAATGGATTTTATCTTGTGCGGAATAGCGCCGGTGCCGATTTTTATACACGGGCCGGCCAGTTCAAGGTCGACAATCTCGGGCAAGTCGTCGATAGCAGTGGCTCTCTGTTACAAGGCTACCAGGCCGATACGAACGGCAATATTACGAGCACGATCGGCGGCATTACGTTGTCGTCGAGTGCGGTGGCGCCTCAAACGACCACCACGGCGACGATTCTCGGCAACCTCAATGCCAATGCTTCGGTGCCGACGACGGCTTTTAGCGTCACCGATACCTCCTCTTACAATTTCTCCACCGGGATGACCTTCTACGATTCCCTCGGAAACTCACACCAAATGCAGTTGTATTTCCGGAAGACGGCGGCAAATGCCTGGGGAGTGTATTCTCAAATCGACGGTGGCACGGCCGCCGCGCAAACCAATATGACATTTAATGCCAGCGGTGCGTTGACGGCCGGAGGAACGCAGAGCGTAACCGCAGCGTTGACCAACGGGGCCACGACACCACAGACCGTCACGGTGAGTCTTGCAGGAATGACTCAATTCGGGTCTGCGTCCGGCATCATTAGTCAAACGCAGAACGGATTTACCTCTGGAACGCTCGAACAAATCAGCGTCGATAAACAGGGGCACGTGGTGGCGCAGTTCACCAATGGGCAGACTCGATCTCTGGCGCAAGTGGTTCTGAACCGTTTCTTGAATCCGGATGGTTTGGTCAGCAACGGTGACAATCATTTCCTTGAAACCATTGAGTCGGGCGCGCCGCTGTCCGGTGCGCCGACGACGAACGGTTTGGGAAGAATCTTGTCCGGGACCGTGGAACAGTCCAATGTGGATCTCGGAAAAGAATTTGTAGACATGATCATCACGCAGCGTGCGTTCCAAGCCAATTCACGCGCGATTACGACCAGCGACGAAATGTTGCAGGAACTCGTGAACCTCAAACGCTAAGTAAGGACCGCCCTGATGCCGCTCGCTGGAGCGCGCATCAGGGCCACGGTCGGCAATTTCTACCTAGCGCCTCGCCAACCTGCTGCTTGCCCCACGTTTTCTCACCGTCGTCAACATTCTGTCGGCTCCCGCGCTGCCCGCGTCACTCCACTGACATGGTCTCATGCCCGGCCTTTATTCGCGCGCGTCCTGGAGAGGTCATGGCCTGAAATCAGTAGGTTATCGCAGACGCTCGTCTGGAAAGCAAAGTGTGTATAGGTCTGTTGTCGGTCCTTGCGTGGCATATGCATTGCACAACCGACCAACGCCGGCAAACACTGTCAGCAGGAGGTTCGCATGTCAGAAGCAGCTGAAGAGAAGGCGCCCGCCCCGCCCGCGGGGATGCCCATGAAAATAGTTATTATCCTTGTGGGAGGGACGCTGATCGTCGCGCTCGGCGGAGCATTTATGATGTTCAAAATGATGTCCGGATCCTCGGAGAAACCGGCTGCTGAAGGTGCAGCAGAAAAACCGGCCGTTCATGGGGAGGCTGCGGCGAAAGAAGGCGGGCACGCTGCGGGAGGCGAGGCCGGGGCGATCGCCGACCTGGATCCCTTCATCGTCAATCTGGCCGATTCGCCGGAAGTGCGGTACCTCAAAGTGACGATGAAACTCGAAGTGGATGCCCCTAGTGCCGTCGAAGACGTCAAGGCCCGCACGCCGCAGATTCGAGATGCCATCTTGGTCTTGCTGACCAGTCTAGATTCCGTGACTGCGCGTTCTCCGCAGGGTAAATACAAGTTGCGCGAAGACGTGACACAGCGCATCAACGGCCTCCTTCCTAAAAAGTCGGTGAAGACGGCGTACTTCACGGACTTTGTCATTCAGTAGCGGCTCGGCTTTTGTTGAGGACGTGATGGACAAAATACTCTCTCAAGAGGAAATCGATGCTCTGATGGGCGGGGTCATGTCCGGCGAAGTCGAGACGGCTCCGAAGGAGGAGGAAGATCCGGGTGGAGTCAAAGCCTACAACCTCACCAGCCAGGAACGCATTATTCGCGGGCGTATGCCCACGATGGAGATGATCAACGATCGCTTTACGCGCCAACAATCCATCGCCTGGAGCGCCGTGTTGCGCGAGAAGATCGAATTCAGCGTCCTCGGCACCCAAATCATAAAGTTCGGGGATTTCATTCAAAAAGTTCCGGTTCCGTCCTCTTTTAATCTCTTCTCCATGGAGCCGATGCGCGGCAACGGGCTCTTCGTCATGGACGCCATGCTGGTGTACTTGATTGTGGACTTTTTCTTCGGCGGAAAAGTGCAGACGCACGTGAAGCCTGAAGGCAAGGAGTTCACCACGATTCAGCTCCGTCTGATCAAGAAACTGGTGCAGCAGGCACTCGCTGACTTGGGGAAAGCCTGGCAGGTCGTGATGCCTGTCAAATTCGGGCACTTACGCTCCGAGAGCAACCCGCAGTTCGCCATGATCGTGACGACGTCTGAAATCGTCGTGGTGGTAACGTTGCAGGTGCACCTGGGCGACATCTCCCGCGAAATATTTATCGCATATCCTTACTCCATGTTGGAGCCGATCAAAGAAAAACTGTATTCCGGACTGTTCGCCGACAATGTGGAACAGGACAGTAACTGGGGCAGTCGTTTCAAGGATTCCTTGCAGGAATGCGACGTGGCTCTGACCGTGCAATTGGGAACGGCGCGTATCAATGTGCAGGACTTGCTCAATTTTAACCCCGGCGATGTGTTGATGCTCGACCAACATCCCGGCGATCCGATGCTGTGCCTGGTCGAAGGTGATCCGAAATTTCAAGGACAGCCCGGGATTTTTAAGGGCAATCATGCGTGCCGCGTGACCACGATATTGGGGTAGAGCATCCCGGAACTAAAGGAGATTTGCGCATGGGCAACGGAGACACAACTGCACCGTCGGACGCTTCCACTGCCGGCGCCGGGGACATCAACGTGCAACCGACCTCGTTTCCACCTGTCGATAATCAGAATGCCGTACCCGCCAACAAAAACATCGAGTTTGTGCTCGATATCCCGTTGCAAGTGACCGTACAGATCGGCTCGACACGAATGCTGATCCGGGAGTTGCTGCAGTTGGGGCAGGGGTCGGTCATCGAACTCAACAAGCTGGCCGGCGAACCGATGGAAGTGCTGGTCAACAACAAATTGGTCGCGCGCGGCGAAGTCGTCGTGGTCAACGAAAAGTTCGGGATTCGCCTCACGGATGTCGTGAGTCCGAATCAGCGCATTCAGCAACTCGGGTAGTCGGCGCAACGTGCGGCAACGCCGCCGATCCGGCGGCCAGAGGAACGAACGGTCTCCATGGAGATTTGGGAAAGTGTGGTTCGCATGGTGTCGGCGCTCGGGGTCGTCCTAGCATTGATCCTGGGGCTGCTGGCCGTGTCGCGATCCGCCGTCGGGCGTCGGTTTCTTCCTGTGAACGGCGCACCGCTGGTGAAGATTTTGGGAAGTGGTCCGCTCGGGTCCAGAAAACACGTGATGGTGGTGGCGGTGGCAGGAGAGGTGTTGATCCTGGGTACCACCGCAACCGACTTAGTGCCGCTCGGAAAGATCGCCGATCCCGACGTCGCGAAACGCCTCATCGCCGAGGCGTCCGCCCTGCATTCCGGAACAACGACCGGAATCTCCGAGTCCGGCGACCGTGAGGAGACCGCGCGTGCACGCAGATAGTGTCCTGAGCCGGCCGAGACAGGCATCGGCCGCGCAACGTTCCGGATGGTGGGCCGGCTGCCTCATGAGTGTAGTCGTCCTCGCCTGCCTGTTCGTCGCCACCTCCGCATACGCCGATGGGCCTTCGCTCACGATCGATCTCGGCCAGGCCGGGAGCAAGCAGACTGCCGTCGTTCTGCAGATTCTGGCCTTATTCACCGTCCTCTCCCTGGCGCCCGCCTTGTTCATCATGGTGACGTCGTTTACTCGTATGGTCATCGTGCTGTCCTTTCTTCGCCAGGCCATGGGGACCCAGCAGGTACCGCCCAATCAAGTTTTGATCAGCCTGGCGTTGTTTCTGACCATGTTCGTGATGGCCCCCGTAGGACAGGCCGTCTACAAGGATGCCCTCCAGCCGCTGCTCGCCGAGCAAATCGGATATGAAGATGCCTGGAATCGTGGGATTCAGCCGATCCGGGCCTTCATGTTGAAACAAATGCGCGACAAGGATCTCGAACTGTTCATGGAGCTGTCGCATGCGCCCAAAGCGACGCAAGTCGAACAGGTGCCGATCCACGTGATCATTCCTGCGTTCGTTTTGAGTGAGCTGCGGATTGCGTTTCAGATCGGATTTCTTCTCTACATTCCGTTCCTCATCGTGGACATGGTCGTCGCCAGCGTCCTGATGTCCATGGGCATGATGTTGTTGCCGCCGGTCATGATTTCTCTGCCGTTCAAGCTGATTTTGTTTGTGTTGGCCGACGGCTGGTATCTGGTCGTCGGATCGATGGTCAGGAGCTTTCAGTAGGAGCGCACGCATGACGATTGAAACTGTCACAGAAATCGGTCGCCAAGCGATTGAAACCACCATGCTGGTGTCGGCGCCGATCTTGGGTTTGAGCCTGATTGTGGGGTTATTGGTCAGCACCTTTCAGGCGATGACACAGATCAACGAAGCGACGTTGACCTTTGTGCCCAAGGTACTGGCGGTGTTCGCCGCCACGCTCTTGTTTCTGCCCTGGATGATGGGCGTCCTCATTGCGTTTATGACCCATATCATCACGAGTATCCCGTCCCTGATTCACTGATAGGCCGGTACCATGATGAGCGCCGCGCAAACCCTGCATCTCGCCCTGCCTCAGTTCCAGGCCTTTTCCATTCTGCTGGTGCGGATTGCCGGCATTATCAGCGTCTTTCCGATCCTGAATACGCGTACGATTCCCATGCCGATCAAAACGGGACTGGTCGCCATGCTGGGCCTGGTCTTGGCGCCGATCATTCACCTGCCGAGCCTGCCGACGGATCCGGTCCTGATCATCGCCGGGATCGGCAGTGAGTTTCTCATCGGACTGACGATTGGTTTGGCCGTGAGACTGCTGTTCTCTGGGTTTCAGGTCGCCGGCGACATGATCGGCACGCAAATGGGCTTCAGCGCCATTCAAATGTTCGATCCCATGAGCCACCAGAACACACCGATCATTGCGCAATTTCAACTCACGCTTGGGTCCCTGGTATTTCTTTCCCTCAACGCACACCTACTGGTGGTGCATGCGATCGGCATGAGCTACGAATACGTGCCGCCATTCGGCGCCTCGTTATCCGACGGCATCGCTCAGGATATCATTCATCTGGCGCAGAACATGTTGGGAGTCGCGCTCAAGCTTGCGGCTCCCGTTTTCGCGACCTTGCTTATCGTCAATACCGTCCTGGCGATCCTGGGTCGCGCAGTACCTCAAATGAACGTGTTCGTCACGAGTTTTCCGATCACTATCGGGGCGGGCTTCCTCGCGATGAGCCTTGCGATGCCCTTCACCTTGCTGTTGTTTGAAAAGGAATTCGAAACCCTGGTGGAGACCATCCTCGGACTCCTGAAGGCACTCGGTCATGGCTGACAACGGACAGAATCGGACAGAACAGGCAACCCCGAAACGCAAAGCGGATGCGAGGGCGAAAGGTCAGGTCGCTCTCAGTCGGGATGCCGCCATGGCGGTGGGATTGCTGGGAAGCTTGGGCGCCCTCTATTGGCTGACGCCGGGCATTTTGAACAAGCTTCGACAGTCCCTGGAGTTATGGCTGAGCCAATCCATGGAGGATTCCACACAGCGCACACTGAGTCTCGACCATCTGCATTTAATCCTAAGACAGATCGGAATCGATGTGTTTGTCATGCTCGGCCCGGTCATTGCCGGAATCGCGGTGGTCGGCGTTAGCGCCAACCTCATGCAAACCGGTTTCCTCTGGAAGCGAGACGGACTGCAGTTGGAGTTTTCCCGGATTAGCCCGATGGGCGGGTTCTCGCGGCTTTTCTCCGTCCGGTCCTTCAGCGAGCTGGTGAAATCGTGGCTCAAAATCTTTGCCATCGGAGGAGTCGGCTATTTCACGATCAAGCAGGATATGGTGTTGTTCTCTCCCTTGACGCAATTCGGCATGGAGACGCTCTTGCCGACGGTCGGGTGGGCGACATTCAAAGCGGCGCTCATGATGGGGGGCGCGGCTCTGGTGATCGGCGGGCTCGACTATGGCTTCCAACGATTTGAATGGGAACGCGACCTCCGCATGTCACGCGACGAAATCAAAGAGGAAAGTCGGGCGGCAGAAGGAGATCCTGGGTTGAAGGCGAAGATTCGGAGCACTCAAAAAGAAATGTCTCGAAAACGCATGATGGCCGCCGTGCCGAAGGCGGATGTCATTATCACCAACCCGACACACCTGGCGGTGGCCCTGAAGTATGACGCCAAGGCCATGGGCGCACCGATCGTCGTGGCCAAGGGCGCCGGCTTCGTGGCCGAGAAGATCCGGGAAATCGGCCGTCAAAACGGAGTCATGATCGTCGAAAACAAGTTGGTCGCACGTACCTTGTTTAAGCTGGTCGAGGTAGGTCGGGAAGTGCCCGAAGATCTCTATCGTGCGGTCGCAGAAATCCTGGCGTTTGTGTATCGCGTCCGCGGCAAACTGCCGCCGGCGTAATGCGGATCGGAGTGTAGATGACGAACGAGCAGACATCCGTATCCACGACCTCTTTGGTCAAACACCCGGACATTATGATGTCCGTGGGGGTTGTGGGAATTTTGATGGTCATGTTGATTCCTCTTCCGCGGTTTTTTCTGGATCTGCTCCTCGCCTTCAACATCACACTCTCCATCATCGTGCTGCTGGTCGGCATGCAAGTACGCCGGCCGCTGGAATTCTCGGTATTCCCGTCGATTCTGCTGATGGTGACGCTCCTGCGTCTTGCCCTCAATATCGCCTCCACCCGCTTGATTCTCCTGCACGGGAATGAAGGCGCCGCCGCTGCAGGCGAGGTCATCCGGGCCTTCGGCACGTTCGTGGTCGGCGGCAACTATACCGTCGGGCTCGTTGTGTTCACCATTCTCGTCATCATCAACTTCGTGGTTATCACCAAAGGCGCCGGACGCGTCGCCGAAGTGGCGGCCCGTTTCACCTTGGATGCGATGCCCGGCAAACAGATGAGCATCGATGCCGATTTGAACGCCGGTCTGATCAACGACAAAGAGGCCCGTCAACGTCGGAAGGAGATCGCTCAGGAAGCGGATTTCTATGGCGCCATGGACGGTTCGAGTAAATTTGTGCGCGGCGATGCCGTGGCGGCAGTCATTATCACGCTCGTCAACATTCTGGGCGGGTTGACGATCGGTGTGTTGCAACAGGGCATGACGCTGGCCGCAGCGGCACAGACCTATACCTTGCTGACGGTGGGTGAGGGCCTCGTGGCGCAAGTGCCGGCGCTCATTGTTTCGACCGCGGCCGGTATCGTCATCACTCGCGCCGCTTCCGAGGTGAACTTAGGATTTGAGATCAGCCGTCAGGTCCTCATCTCTCCGAAGGCGATCGGCACGGCGTCGGGGATTCTGATCACGCTGGGCCTGGTCCCGGGACTTCCCCATCTCGCATTCCTCGCGTTGGGCGGCCTGACCGCATGGATGGCGTATCAGATCAACGAACAACAGAAGACTGCGGAAGCCATTCCGACAGCGGCCTCGCCTCAGGTCAAGGCCGAAGAGCCCGGCACCCAGGTGGTCCCCCTGGATCTCATGGAAGTGCAGGTCGGATACGGTCTCATCAGCCTGGTGGACGGAGGGCAGGGTGGCGCCCTGCTGGACCGGATCAAGGGGCTCCGGCGACAGTTCGCCGAACAAATGGGCTTTGTCCTGCCGCCGATCCATATTCGCGACAACTTGCAGCTTCGGCCCAATGAATATGCGGCGTTGCTCAAAGGCGTGGAACTGGCCAAATCGGAGGTCATGCCTGCGCATGTGCTGGCGATCGATCCCGGTACGGCTCAGCGCGGAGCGATCCATGGGTTGCCGACCAAAGAGCCGGCATTCGGTTTGCCGGCTATGTGGGTACCGGAGCAGCAGCGTGAACAGGCCCAAATGGCAGGGTATACGGTCGTGGATCCGGGATCGGCCATCGCGACGCACTTGTCCGAGTTGATCAAGCGGCATGCGCATGAACTGCTGGGGCGGCAAGAAGTGCAGGGCCTGCTCGATCAACTAGGCAAAAATCACCCCAAGCTGGTTGAGGAAGTGATTCCCAATCTGATCCCCTTGGGCACACTCGTCAGAGTTTTGTCGCATCTCCTGCGTGAGGGTGTCCCAATTCGTGACTTACGGACGATTCTTGAAACTATGGCCGACCATGCGGCGACCACAAAAGACGCCGATATTTTGACGGAAGTCGCCAGACAAGCGCTGGGACGGACCATCACGAAGCAATATCTCGCGCCAGATGGCTCGTTGCCGATCATCGGGCTGGATCCGCGATTGGATCGCACACTTGCCGATCAAGCCAATGCAGTCGGACAGGGAACCCAGTGGGTACCCGATCCGCTGGTGGCACAGAAACTGCTCACTGCATTGAAGGCTGCCGCGGAACGCATGGTCGGTCGCGGGCATCAACCGGTCATTTTGTGCTCGCCTTCGTTGCGACGACATCTGCGGAAACTGACGGACAGAATTTTGCACTCGGTTCCGATTTTAGGATTGAACGAGGTGGAAAGCGTGACACGTTTGCAGGCAGTGGAAACCGTACGGCTCGACCTCGAGGTCGGTGAAACCAGGAGCTTGGCATGAAGGTACGGACATTCCACGTCAAGTCGATGCATGAGGCCATTCGCTCCATCAAGGACACGTTAGGGCCGGATGCGGTGATTCTGTCCACGAAACGCGTGCGGTCCTGGGATAACGGATTCGGGCTGTTGGGCGGATCGGTATTGGAGGTCATGGCGGCCATTGAAGACGACGTCGCCGTTCCCGATGCCGCGCCGCTGCTCGGTGAAGATGAGCAGACGCGTGCGGCCTCGACTCCTGCGCCGACGGTGCCGGCAGAGGAATCGCGCTTTCAAAAAACCCTGCAGGGAGCGATGGAAACGGGCACGGAGCACTCCCGGCCTGTAACTCGTCCGGCTCCCGGCCTTTCGCGGGAGGGTCGCCCGACTCCGACATCCACACGCAATAGCGGGGAGAAGCAGGGAGCACCGTTCCAGTCCTTCCAGCGCGTCTATGAAGACCTGTTGGCGCAGGGAGTCGAGCATGTCACGGCGGAAGCCTGTCTGCGGGAACTGAGGGAAACGCTGGTGGAGCAGGGGTCCGCTCAGCGGAACTCGTCATTGCAGTTGCTCCGGACGGTCTTGTTGGATCGGGTCACCACGGCCGGCCCGTTGCTGAGTTCGGCAGGAGAACAAAAAATTGCGCTGTTCGTCGGCCCCAGCGGAGTCGGCAAAACTTCGACCATTGCCAAATTGGCGACGCACTACGGCATTGTCGAGCAGCGGAGTGTGGCCCTGATTACCATGGATACGTATCGGCCATCGGCGGTGGAACACCTGCGCCTCTATGCCGAGGTTCTGGGTATCGAGCTTTCGGTGGCAGGTTCTTGCGAAGAGGCCCGTGCGGCGATTGCGCAGGCCCGTGAAGCGGAACTGATTTTAATCGACACCACAGGGTTCAATCCCTACGAACCCATCACGGCGCAACGTTGGAGAGGGTTGCTGAACGGGGCCTATCCGATGGAAGTCCATCTGGTCCTCGCGGCTGGCACACGAGTTCCGGATCTTGTGGTCAGCACCAGTCAATGCGTAGACGTGCCGGGCCTGCGGTTATTGTTCACCAAGCTCGATGAGACTGCTGGTTATGGCGGCATCTTTGAAGCCACTCATCGCACCGGCATTCCTCTGTCCTATTGGGGAACCGGTCAACGGGTGCCCGATGACCTGGTTCAGGCCCAAGTCGATCGCCTGGGCGACCTGCTGCTGGGAGGACAAGTACGAACGCCGGCGACCGGCACCGCTCAGGCATGGCAGGGGCAAACGACACCGACGGATGTACCTGGTATCAAGACCTACGCGCGATAGGCGACTGACGAACAAGAGGGGAGCGACGATGGCGATGCAACCAGGAATTTTGGATCCGCAGATGAGAGCGCTTGATGACAACGTCGGTCCCTCCCGCACGCAGGTGATTACCGTCACCAGCGGAAAAGGCGGGGTGGGGAAGACCAACGTTGTGGCAAACACTGCCATCGCCCTGGCCCAAACCGGAAAGCGTGTGCTCGTGTTGGATGCGGATCTCGGGCTTGGGAATGTCGATATTCTGCTTGGCCTGACACCGAAATACACATTGGAGCATGTGCTCGCGAAGACCTGCCGGCTGGAAGATATTGCACTGGCCGGCCCGCAGGGCATTACCGTCCTCCCGGCCAGTACCGGCATTTCTCAGTTGACGATCCTGACGG
>CABVRO010000020.1:0-2414 GCA_902500715.1 uncultured Nitrospira sp.
CAGCTCTATGAAGCGTTCCTGGAAGGGCTCCTGCTCTTTACCGTACTCTGGCTGATCACCCGACGCCTGCCGCCATCGGGCACCGTCTTCGGCGCCTTCCTGATGGGCTATGGGATCTGCCGGATTGTGGTGGAGTTCTTTCGCGAGCCGGATGCGCAGATTGGATTCCTCGTCGGTACGATTTCGATGGGACAGATGCTCAGCATTCCCATGATCGTGGCGGGAGCGGTGATCCTGGCGATCGCGGCCCAGCGGAAACGTCCGCTTCAGCCGGACTCAGGTACAGCCGCCCCGCTCTGAAGCGTGGGCGGCCGTTACGGCACTGCTACTTGGGATTGGCATCCATCCAGGATTTTCTGTCCAATCCGAGCTCGCGGTCATATTTCCGAAGCGGCGGGGCATCCCAAATCACCTTGTTCCCTGGAGCCAGGTTCGCCGCGGCGACATAGTGTTTCCTGGCTTCCGCTTTCTCGCCCAATCGCTCCAGCGTTAACGCGAGATTATAGTGGGCTTCCGCCAGCGTCTGGTCGGCCTGGATCGTCGCCAGATACACCTGCTGAGCCCCGGCCCAGTCCTGTTGTGCAAACAACTGATTGCCCTGCTCCAACTGTTGACTCACCACCGCGCTGGTCCCGGCCGCCGCATGCAGCGGCCGCACCTCCGTCTTATGTTGACTCGCACAGCCGACGACCGCCATCATGACCAACACCGCCCATCGAAACGCCCTCATGCGCCCTCCTTTGCACTCAGACCGTGACTGCCACTCCATGTCGCAGGAAAATAAACTCAAAACCCGCCACCGGTTCGCCCAGCGACTGTTCGACCGCCGACCGATACAGGCGCGCCTGTTCCCGATAGAGCTCAGCCCTTGCCGCCACCTGGTCCGCCGGGATCATATCCGTCTTATAATCGGCAATCCAGAGGGCGCCGTCGATCCGGTACAGCAGATCGATGACCCCTTCCATGATCTGGCGACCGCCGTTCCAGGGAACGAGAAACGGGACCTCACGCCCGATCACTGTCGCCCGCTGCAGTCGATCGTAGGCCGCAGATTGGGCGAAGGTTCGCAACAGGCCCCGTACCTCCTCGATCACAGCCTCCTGCATCGCCGTATCCGGTTCATCGAGCGCCAGCGAAGTGTGGTCGATGAGCGCTACCTGTGACGCCACATCGGCGGTGAAATCCCAGTATTGCAGAAGCCGATGGACGATGGTCCCCACGGTCTTCCCCGGCGCCACTCGTCTCACCTGCCCTGGTTCCCTCTCGGATACCGGTGCCGGTTTCTGAATGAAGTCCGACGGAGAGACCAGCCAGGGTTCCGATCGCTGCGCCTGCCAGTTCCGGTCGCGCAGCATCCAACGTTCGGAGAACGCCCGGTCCATGACCGCGCCTTCCAATTCCACGGGACGTTCGCGCTGCCTGGCGGGCGGACGATCATCGCCCGCCAGAACGATCTGACGCAATCCGACGGCCCCGACCGGAATGTCCTGCTGTTCGGCCAGGCCGAGTTCCGCTCCGGCCGCTTCCTCCAACAATTCCAACAGCGCCCCTCGCACCCGCCGCCGCGGCAGGGCTCCGGACAACACCAGACACTCCCGTGCGCGCGTCATCCCGACATAGAACAGCCGGCGCCGTTCCGCCTGTTCACGAGTACGCGCTTTCTCGGCCACCAGCACCGCACCCAGGCTACAGCGATCCCCCAAGTCGAGACCCTGCACGCCCGTCGACCAGTCATGCCAAATGAGCGGTCGCGCAGGACCACGCCCCGCGCCATCTCCATGGTGTAACCCGGCCAGAATCACCAGCGGGAACTCCAGGCCCTTTGCCTTATGGATGGTGAGCACGCGCACCGCATCCAGCGTGTCCTCCGAGAGCGCACTCTCCGCTTCTTCCGGTTGCTCCGTGAGCCGATCCAGCATGAGCGAGACAAAGCCGTTCAACGTGAGATTCGGACGATCCGCCAGATCCGCCGCCATCTGGCGAACCTTGAAGAGATTGGCCACGGCCTGTTCTCCGTGCAGGGACGCCGCCGCGAGTTCGAGTACCGGGAGCTGCGCAAAAATGAGGTCCAGCACCTCAGGCAACGGACAGCGGGGCGCCTGCTCATGCAGCCGCGCCAACCGGCCGTACAGCCGACGGAGCGGCTCGGCATGCGGACTGCTCCAGTCTGCCAGGCGCTCGAGTTCGCGGTAATCCAGCGCCTGTCGTTCCTGCAGGCCGACCAACGCGGAATCAGGCAGCCCCCCCACTGCCGACCGGAGCAACCCCACCAGGGCGATGCGGTCGTGAGGATTGTCGACGCACCGGAGAATGTTGACCAGGTCGATCACCTCCTGCCGGCGATAAAAATGTTTCTCTCCATCGATGATGTAGGCAATGCCATGCCGCCGGAGGGCTTCCAGATAGTGCTCGGC
>CABVRO010000020.1:2514-38138 GCA_902500715.1 uncultured Nitrospira sp.
CATCGATGATGTAGGCAATGCCATGCCGCCGGAGGGCTTCCAGATAGTGCTCGGCTTGGGTCAATTTTCGAAAGAGGAGCGCGATATGCCCGGAGCGAAGCCCGCTTTCCGGTCCCCTCGCTTCGCCCCCTTGCCCGGCCGGCCGCAGCAAACCCGACACCATCAGTGCAATCTGTTCCGCCTCCACGCGCGTGGCCGCTGCCGAATCCAGTTCGCCGTCGTCTTCCGATGCGACCAACCGGAGTTCCACCCCGGGATTAGGGAACTGACTCGATCGATTGGGCTGCACCGTCAACGGAACGTTCGGCGGCTGAACGGCAGGTTGCGCCACCAGGAGCCGGTTAAATACGCCGTTGACCAGATCCAGCACCTGCGCATGGCTGCGAAAGTTGGTCGCGAGTTCGCAGCGCAACGCTCCGCTGCCTTCCAGCCGAGCGACGACGTGGTCGAACGCTTCGATATCGGCCCGACGAAAGGCATAGATCGATTGCTTGGGGTCACCGACGATGAACAGTTTTCCAGGCTCAAGCTCCGTCTCACGCCAGGAACCAGCTTGTGTGCCGGGGCGCTCCGCCAGATAGAGCACAATCTCGTACTGCACCGGGTCGGTATCCTGAAATTCATCGACCAACAGCGCACGATAGTCCCGTTTCAACTGTTCACGTATGGGCGGATGATCGCGAAGCAGAGTCCTGGCCTTGCCGACCAAGCCGTCGAAGGTGAGCCAGCCGGAATCCAGGAACGACTTCCGAACCGACTGCACGAAAGGCGAGAGCAGAGCCAGCAAATTCTGCAGGAGTTCATGATCGACCCTGAGCAACCGTGCGGCGATCCGCTGCAATGACTCCACCGCCGCGTAGTCGTCCTCCTCCCAGCCGGTCGGGGCGGCGCCGAGATCTTTGGCCAACAATTCCTGCGACTCACCTGAGAAAGATCGCACGGCGCCCAACCCTTCGGCGAGCAGGAGGGAGAACAGGTCCATAACTGCGGCCAGCATCCGTTCGATTTTGCGTCGCTTCGGCCGGTCATATCGTGCGAGTAGATCTTCCGCCTGCGCCTTCCGGATAGAAAACCAGTCACGCAATCCCGGATTCAGGCCGGTCTCGGCCACCTGCTCCATCAGCCCATTCAGATCGATCAAATCGCTGTGCAGGCTGTAGGCCAACTCGCGCAGTTCGTCCAGACTGAACGTATCCAGGAGTATCCGCCAGCGACCGTGATTGTTCCCCGCCGCCCCCAGCTCACGATCCAGCCACAACTCCCACTCACTGGTGAAATGTTCTTCAAACCGCAAACCGTCTTCGTCCGTTTGAAACGTCGGTGTGACTCCGGCTTCAATCGGATACAGGCGCAACAGATGCGCGGCAAAACTGTGTAGCGTTCCAATCTGCGCTTTCTCGACGTCACGGAGCGCGGCATCGGCCCGGGCCACGATCTCATCGGTCGTCCAGCCATACCGCATGCGCAGGTCGGCGATCGAAACCGTGCCACTACCGGCCGCAGGATTGTCGCGGCCTTCCACATTCACCAACGAGCGAAGCCGCTCTCGTAAACGGAGTTTCATCTCAGTGGCGGCTTTGTTGGTGAAGGTCAGGGCCACGATGCGCGACAGATCCAACGGATCGGTCCGGCGCATGAGCAGGTACAACAACCGGTTCACCAGCAGTGTGGTTTTCCCGGTTCCTGCCCCGGCGATCACGACGACATTCCTGTCGAACGTGGTGGCGGCTGCTTCTCTGGCCGCCTGATCCGGAATCTGCGCCGGTTCAGTCACGCGCCACCTTCTGCGATCGCACGTCCCGTAACGTCCTGGCCTGCGAGGACCGATAGGCCCGCCACCAGCTCGGTTGATGGGCGCGGCGGCAGGCGGTTGAGAATTCACAATGGGTGCAGTGGGCGTCCGGGACGATGAAATATTGTGCGGCGCGTATGCCATCGAGCAGCACCTGCATCGTCCTGCTCAACATCGGACCGGAGGGTCCCTGCCAGGCCGAAGCGGCAAAGGACACACGCTCAACCGCAGGATCGGCATGCGGGAGCAAATAGAGAAACTCGACCTGCTCCGGTAGAGCTTTCTCCCGGTCACCGGACGACCCGGCAGGGGTCATTAAGGCATAGAGCGCAGGCTGCAGCCGTTGAGCACGCAGGGCCGCTTGTAGGAGATTGCGATCCTTGGCCTCCACGCGGTCGTTCGCTCGATACTTATAATCGATGACCCTCACCGCGCCAGACCCCGGATGCCGATCCACCCGATCCCATCGCCCACGGAGAGGAATTTCCTGCCCGCCTGAACCATCCGGCAACATCCCGTTGGCATCCAATTCGAATTCAGCGGGAAGGAACCCCGAGGCCAACGCCGCTTCACGATCGAGCATAATCGTCGCTTCGATCAACCGCCGGACCGATTTCTGTGCCAACTCCCAGGTCAGGGCGTACCCGGTTCCATGTGTCAGGGCATAGGCTTCAAAGGCCTGCGCGACAGCCCGATTCACCTCCGCAGTGGCGACGGAGGCAGACAACGCCGTCGCCGGCCAACCCTGTTGGATCATCGCCAGATAACAGCGTCGCAACGCGTCATGGCAGAGTCGGCCCATCGCCGGAGACGCGAGTTCCATGGAAGGAATATGACGCACCGATTCAAGTTTGAGCACCTGTCCGGAAAAATATTGAAAGGGACAACGAGCATACGTTTCCAGCGCCGTCGGCGACAATCCGCGTTCAGTGACCGCATTCCAATGGGCGCCTGAAAGTTCGAGCATCCCGTCGTACGCACTCAGCGCCGGATGACCGCTTTCGATGACCCCTTGCGCGCCTAGCCCATGGGAAAACAACAACCCGTCACGTCCGACCGCCTCCAGCAGAGCTGTCACGTCGCGCCCCTGCAGCACCGTACTTACGGTCAGTTCCTCTCTCGTCTGCAGGTGGGGCGTGAAGAACGGAAGATCGACACGATCCTGCCACCGACGTGGAAGGGCGAACAGAGACTCAGGGTCCGACGGGTGCGGCACCACCCCGACCGCATCCAGATAACCGGACGGCGCCAACGGGCGACCGGCGGCATCCGCCCGTTGATAGGAGAGATACAGGCGTTCCCCGGCCGACGCTCGCAACAGCTCGAACAGCAGCGCCTCCTCCCCATATCCCTGCAGCTTCTGGTCGATCTTGTAGCCCAGGGTTTCGCTCAGCACCAGGCGGTGCCGATCACGGAGAAATCCATCCTCATGGATATACCGGGGAAACAGTTTTTCGTTCATTCCGACAAGAAAGAGGGCACGGAATCCCACGCCGCGGGCCGCCATCGCATCCAACACCTGCACGCCGTGGTGGGAGGACGGCGCCAGGGCACGGGACGTTCGCGCCAATATCTCCGCAAACGTTTCTGTCCATTCGTCCCAGGTGAGGTTGACGTCGAGGCGATCGAGCGCCCGCAGCTGGGCGAAGACCCGGGAGAGCGCCTCATTCACATCCGTGGCATCGTCCCACTGCGCCGTCGCGTCAATGGACGTGGAGACTCCGAGGGAAATGGCCAGATGGGTCTCAGCGAGAGAGCAGAAGGCATCGGTCAGGGTGCCATACCCGCCCTGCTCGGGAAGGCGCTTCACATCCTCGATCAGCGGCGAGAGACAGCCCCACAGCAGAGCCAATTGCACGCCATCGATCGACAGCGAAGCGAGCTCTTCCGTCACGGTCTCGTCGCCATCGGACGACCAGGATTCCAGACGACCTAATTGCGCGAGCCGTCGCCACTCCTCCTCGCCGCGAGTAATCCCAAGCGCCAGCACCGCCACTCGCCAGAGGTCCGGACGCGGTTCAACTCCGCCGCGGTTGGCCGACAAGCGGCGATTCCACGGGGAGGTAATCACGTCCAACATGGCCGATCGATACAGACCGCTCCCCTTGAGCCGGGCCAGGTGAAGCAGCGTCTTCACGGAGGGCTCCTGTAACAGCGGCACCGTCGCGGTGGAGAGAAACGGAATCCGATGCTGGTCGAAGATTCGTTTCAGGGAGGCCTGGTACGGCACGAGGGTGCGACCCACCACGCCGATCTCATCGAAGGCGAAGCCGTTGGTTTCCACCAGCGACAGGATCTGCTTGCAGACCAGCGTCAGTTCATCGTCGGTTCCGGCGGCATTTCGTACCTCAACCGATACATTTACTTCATGAGGGTCATGTGCAGCATCACCGGAGGCAGACCCGGCTCGCTCGTCGGCCCCCCCGGCGATCGGGTAGAGGTGCCGCTCCAGAAACTGTCGTGCAAAACCGTAAGCCGGTCGTTCGCTGAGCGGGAAATACACCGTGACCGGCAGTGAAACGCTGAGCGATTCCAGGAGAGTCAGCTGGGTTTGCGTCAGGTCGTACGACCCGTAGTACCAGAGACCGCTGAGACCGCGGAGAAAGGGAGAGCTGGGTACACAATCGGTGACGAGCGCGGCCAGGTCATCCGGAGATCCCACACCCAGCGCGGCACTGCCGTCGCGCAGCGCGGCATACAAGGTAAACAATCCCTTCAGCTTCTCACCGTCTTCGGGCGGAAACTGACCCTCCTCCACCGCGCGTAACGCCAGGGCGGAATCCACCGTGGCATCCTTGAGGTCTCGCAAGCTGGCCCACAAAGCCGGCCAGGCTCCGGACGGCAGCTGTGGCAAACGAAGCGCCCCGGTCTGGGGCACGTTGCGCTGCCCGAGGTGCTGAAGCAGGCGCTCGAAAAACGTGTCGGTGACGAGTTCAATCTGCCGCACCGCACCAGCCGCTCCTGCAATAGTGAGGCGCTCGCGCAGCAACTGTAACGCCAGCTGGTGAAACGAGAGAATGTGGACGTTCAGCAGAGCCAGCCCCCGCTTGACGACCAGCAGCCGCTTGAGCGAGCGCCGCAACTGATCCGAGGGCACCACCAGCGCGAGTGCCACTTGGGGGTTGCCGGACTTGAGCACACGCAGATCGTGAACGAGTTGCGATTCGAGCGTGGGATGAAACGGGCCGGTGACGAGGCGGAGCATGGAGACCGTGGACCGTTAATCGTAAAGCGCGGAGCGGAAGGCCGCAGAAAATATCCCGGCGACGCTCCGCACTTCACGTGTAAGAGGAGAAGAACGCCGTTGGTTGCTAGCCGGTTTCCGGACCGAGCAGCTCACCGTTGCAATCGACGCAGGCCCAATCGCCGTCGATGAACTTCATCGGGTCTCCGCACGTCCCGCATTCAGGCGGCGGTCCCTTATCGATCACCGGAAGAATGGGCAATTCAAAATCGTCATCATCGGGAACGGTCATATCTCTCCAGTCTCACGCGCCCTGCGGCTTCATCTTCAGCTGCAACGCCTTCTCGGCGCTTTGACGAGGCGGCACGCCCACGAAGGTCAAACGGCCGTCGATAATGGTCGCGGGCACGGCCCTGACCGAATGTCGATTCGCCAATTCCTGACCATCGGGGGTTGTGATATCGACCTCGCGATAGCTAAAGCTATACTTTACCCTGAGTTCCTTCCACAGGCGTTTCGCTGATGGACAGGCTCCGCAGGTCGGTGAGTGCAATAAGGTAATATTCGGCATGGACAACCCCTCTCCTTAACGTAAGCGGATCTTAACACCCGCGCGGAGGACCGCGCAAGCAAACGCATGCCTGACATTGCTCATCGAGCCGTATATACTGAGCGAGGCATCATTCAGAACCGCCTCATCCACCCATCATCGTTTGCTGAGGAATCTATGGCTCTCCACCCTCGCGCCGGACAACCGGCACAACCGGAACAACTGGTCAATCTCGAGACACTTGAACAGGCCTACTATAGCGACGTACCGGACGCGTCGGATCCCCAACAGCGGGTGAGTTTCGGCACGAGCGGACATCGTGGGTCTTCCCTGCGTCGCACCTTCAATGAAGCGCACATTCTGGCGATTACCCAGGCTATTTGCGAATACCGAACTCAGGCCGGAACGAGCGGCCCCCTGTTCATCGGCAAGGATACACACGCCCTCTCCGCACCGGCTCAACGGAGTGCGCTGGAAGTCTTGGCCGCAAACGGCATTCAGATCCACATGGATCGCGACGACGGGTATACCCCCACGCCGGTCATCTCGCACGCAATTCTGACCACGAATCAGGGCCGCGTGTCCGGTCTTGCCGATGGCATCGTCATCACTCCTTCGCACAACCCTCCGGAGGACGGCGGCTTCAAGTACAACCCGCCTCACGGCGGTCCGGCCGACACGGAGGTCACGAAGGCGATTGAGACGCGCGCCAATGCATTACTGGCGGCCAAACTACACGGCGTCAAACGTGTCCCTTATGACCAGGCGTTGAAGGCCGCGTCCACCACGCGACACGATTTCGTCGGCCGCTATCTTGCCGATCTGGCCAACGTCGTGGATCTCGAACGTATCAAAACGGCGAAGTTGCGTCTGGGCGTCGATCCGTTGGGCGGCGCCGCCGTGGCCTACTGGCGTCCACTGGCAGAACGGTATGGATTGGACCTGCACATCGTCAACGAGTCCGTCGATCCGACCTTTCGTTTCATGACGCTGGATTGGGACGGCAAGATCCGCATGGACTGCTCTTCCCCCCACGCCATGGCCTCGCTCATCAAACTCAAAGACCGCTTCGATCTTGCCTTCGGCAACGACACCGATACCGATCGCCATGGCATTGTGACACCCGGGGGCGGTCTGATGAACCCCAATCACTACCTCGCTGCCGCGATCTCGTATCTGTTTACCCATCGCCCAGGATGGAACGCCGGCGCAGGAATCGGCAAGACCGTCGTCAGCAGCAGCATGATCGACCGGGTAGCGAATGACTTACAACGTCGTATGGTCGAGGTGCCGGTCGGCTTCAAGTGGTTCGTCGCAGGTCTTCGAGACGGTTCGTTAGGATTCGGCGGTGAAGAAAGTGCGGGGGCGGCATTTCTCCGTCGTGACGGCACCACATGGGTCACCGATAAGGACGGTATCATCATGGATCTGCTCGCGGCGGAAATGCTGGCGGTCACCGGAAAAGATCCGGCGCAACTCTATGCGGACTTGACGGCCCGCCTCGGCGAGCCGGTCTACGAACGGATCGATGCCCCGGCCACCAGAGCGCAAAAGGCCGCGCTCCAGAAATTCTCCCCGCAGCAGGTGCAGAGTCGGGAACTCGCGGGAGAACCGATTACCGCCATGTTGACGGCAGCGCCCGGCAACATGGCTTCGATCGGAGGGTTGAAAGTGACGACGGCCAACGGCTGGTTCGCCGCGCGCCCCAGCGGAACGGAAGACGTCTATAAGCTCTATGCGGAAAGCTTCAAGGGCCAGGCCCATCTCAGGCGGATTCAGGAAGATGCGCAAGCGTTGATCAAGCAGGCCTTCTCCAGCGCCGGAGCCTGACCGGATGCCGAGCCGATGGCTGAGGCGGTTGTCGCCTCCGGTGTGAGATCCGTGGAGCGTATCTCGCGAATCATGGAATCCGGCCGACGAATCAACCAATCGACCTTTTGAGTAACCCAGCGCGAGCAACGCACTACGGCATCCCATGCCTCCGAAGACCGGCTATACTTATGTCAGTATGTCCAGATTCTCTCACAGGCTGTGCACCTTACTTGTCGGGGCCGCCCTGAGCGCCTGCGCCGCACCGGCAGCCCAGGGTCTCCGCCAAGCGGTCACCCCGCTTCCCGACTGCTGCCGTACGACCCAAGCCGACTTTCGCAAACAGGCGATCGTACAAACCGCCGTCAACCTGGTCGGCGCGAAAACGATCGAAAGCCAGGGCCGCCGCATCTCCTATGATTGCGCCGGAGTGACCCGAGCCATCTACCTTGCCCATGGCATCGATCTGTTTGAAGGAGGTGCTGCCGACGGCAAGACCAACGGCGTGGGGTTGATCTACAACCATCTGCGCAAACACGGACAGCTCCACCGCGGTCCGGTCGTGCAAGCGGGCGATCTGGTGTTCTTCGACAATACCTGGGACTACAACGGAGACGGCCTCGTCAACGATCCCTTGACCCATGTGGGAATCGTGGAGAGGGTGGAGAGCAACGGCACGATTGTCTTTATCAGCCGCGTGGCCGGAGCGATCGAGCGCTACCGGATGAATGTGGCGCATCCTCACATTCACCGCACCGCCGACGGCCGCTTGCTCAATGACTACATGCGGCGGAAGCATTGGCGGGATGGCGAACAGACGCCTTACCTGACCGGGGAGTTATTTGCCGCCTTCGGCACGAGGGTGGTAGAGTCAGCCTCATCACCAGACAGACGGTAAACACCTTGTCCCCTGCTCCGTTGCGTACCACCCGCTGCCCCGAATGCCACCAGCCCACTACGTGGCAGGACAATCCCTGGCGTCCGTTTTGTTCGGAACGGTGTCAAACGATCGACTTAGGGGCTTGGGCAGGAGAGCAGTACCGAGTCGCAGGACCGAGACTAACGGTGGGAGGATCGGAATCGTCTTCTCCCGACAACGAGTGACCGGCCCGGCCACTCGTCACTCGCAGCGACAGTTCGCCTTGTAGTCCATGCACATCGGGCCGATGCTTCGTTCGCAATCACAACTGCATTTGGGCGTTTTGTCGGCCGGGCAGGTAATCTGGCAGGTCTGTTTGATCCCCATGCCGCAGGACACGATCTCGCAGGAATTGGATCCTTCCGCGAACAGCAGCGGCAATGACGGCGCCACCGGAGCCTGGGTCTGCTGAAGGATGCTGCCACGATTGTCCGGTGCCTGGGTGATCGCTGGAATGTTCTCGACGCCAGCTTGCTCTGCCCTGACCGGCGCAGTCACACTGATCAACAGGACGACCAGCAGAACCACTACACTCCCAGCCATGCGTCGCGATAGATAATGTGTCATGCCTTCACCTTCCTTTCAGACGGCAGCAGAATAGGAAGAACAGCCTGGAAAATCAAGTCTCGACTCACTAACCCGCATTATTCATGAGCGCTTCTGCTGCAATCGCCGATTCACTGCTGCGACGGGCCTTTGGCCGGCGGGCTCGCCCCTCGGATCCTCAACGTACTGCACGAGTACGCTTCGGGTCCTCCCGGCTCCGCGCGCCGGTCTCGCCACGTGACTCGGCAATTTCGCGACGAACCGTCATGAATAATGCGGGCTAAGCAAGACAGTCGAGCGCCGGATAACGTCCGGTTCCGAGAGGAACTGCAGGCAATCCCCACCAGTTCTCAATGACCGTGGCGTAGACAGCCCGATAGTCGAGCGTATGTTTCAGATCCCCGTCCTGCAGATCTCTCAGTGAGGGAGGTGCGCCGTAGAAGCCGCCCTTCACCCGCCCGCCCATGAAAAAGTGCGGCGCGGCCGTACCATGGTCGGTTCCATGGCTGGCGTTCTCTCCGACCCGGCGACCGAACTCCGAATAGGTCATGACCAGCACATCCTTCCAGGAGCCCAGCTGCTTCATTGCCGTACGGAAGGCCGTCAGACTTTGCGCCAGTTCCTCGAGCAACCGATGATGTGTCGCCGACTGCCCGGCGTGGGTGTCGAAACTTCCTTGCGTCACTTTGATGACCGCGACCGGCGCTTGTGCGGCGATGAGCTTGGCTGCAACCTCCAGCTGTTTGCCGATCTTATTCGCCGGAAAGTCAACCGTGAGTAACGGCGCCTGTCGAATGCGGCCCTGGAGATCGGAAGCCGCCAGGGAGATTTCCCGTCGCACCTCCAGAATATGGGCCAGAGCCGGGTTCTTCGTCGCCAGGGAAGCCGGTCTGACGGACCCGGCCTGCTGCAGAAACCGCCCCGGATCGTGCAAGGCAATCGTGCGTGTCTTCCCCCCGTTCAATGGACCGCTATCGCCGTTGCCCAGAACAATCCCCTCGGCTGTGAATTGCGCCGGCAACGGATATCGCTCAAACACACGCGAGAGCCAGCCGGTGTCCAGCACCTGCTCGCTGTCTGACGCCGTCTCCCAGATCTCGATGGATCGGAAATGGGAATGATTCGGTCGAGGATACCCGACACCATGGAGACAAGCCAGCTCCCTGCTCTCCCAAAACGGTATCAGCGGGGACAGCGCCGGATGGAGCCCGAACTGAGGGGTGAGCTGGCAAACCTGGTCGCGCGGAATGGCCAGTTGAGGGCGAGCCCGATAGTAGACCTCCTCTCCGTAAGGAATGAGCGTGTTCAAGCCGTCGTTCCCGCCATGCAATTCAATCAACAGCAGCATACGCTCCCGATTGCCTACTCGGGTGCCAGCTTCGTTCGTATCCGCTGCCCGGAGTTCCGGTAACCACTGTGGACGTAACAGTACGAGCGGCAGAGCCGCTGCAGCTTTCAACAACGTTCGTCGATCCAACCCGTTCCCGTTCATGGCGGCCTCACTTGAGTTGATACACCGGATCCAATACCAATTGGTGCACCGCCTGGCCGCGCTCTTCCGCTTCCATCAGGGACTGTACCGGGGAAAACGGGAGCAGCGTAGCCTGCACGACTTCGATGGGTTCCGTCGCAAGCCACAGCCCGCCGGGCCCTTGGCCCATGACGGCCATCCCGTGCGCATGACCGGTCTCGTGGCCGCGAATCGCACGATGCAGCATCTGCGTCCGATCCAGCAAGGTCGAGGTCGTAATCCATCGCGTACCACCCGGCCAACCCTTCACGTTGGGAGGGTCGAAGAGGTCCTGACCGAGCCGGCGGGCAATCGCGATCCGTTGCAACGTGTCTTCGAGCGGCAAGTTGAAGAGCCTTGTGGTGCCCACGATGAGCTCCACTGGGGACTTAATCAGGACGCCTCGATTCTCAGGCGCCCAGAACTGCGGCCTGAGGAGCAGGTCCTGGAGCAATCCGGCAATCTCATAGTTCTTTTTTCTGAACGCATCGGCCAGTCTTTCCACTTCCAAGGAGTCGGGCCGGTCTGAAATAAATTCACGCCAGAGCTTCCCGACGATGTATCGAGCCACCTGAGGCTGCTCCAGCGTCAGCGACAGAATATCGCCGCCCTCGAAAGGACCGGACTTTCCGAATACGACTTTGCGGCCATCGTCATGATGACGCAGGTCGACACGGAACGCGCCGGTATGGAAATCGAGATGCCACCCGGTGAATGCCCGTGCGGCCTCTTTGATGTCCTGTTCGGTATAGTGGCCTTCCCCCAACGTGAAGAGTTCGAACAACTCACGGGAAAAGTTTTCATTCGGATGTTCCTTGCGGTTGCTCTGGGTGTCGAGATACAGAAGCATCGCCGGATTCTTAGAGATGGCATTGAGCAGCGTCCGGAAAGATCCCAATGCATAGAGCCGCAGCAGCACATTCTGTTGATACAGAAACGGCGGCCACTTCACCTTGTGCAAACTGGACGTAAAGTGGTTATGCCACCATAACGTCATGCGCTCCAGCAGCGGATATCGCGAAGAGAGGAGTTCCCGATACCACCAGGCCTTAAGTTCCTGCCCGTCCGCCTTCAGTCCTTCGTGGAACGTCTTCCTCTGCGCCTGGCTCCAGTGCTTGCGCACCCTCGGCAACGGAGGGAGGCGATGAATCCAGGCAGGCGGCGCTGTCTGCGCCTTGTTCGTGGGAATCGCCAACGCCTGCTCCACTGCAGCGGCACGATCCAGCTGCATCACACGCCGGATTTCTTCAGGCGTTCCACCGAACGCCGTGCGGGAGAGAAAGTGGCGGGCCTCGTCGAACGTCAAACTCATGCGTGAACTCTTCGAACAATAAATGCGGCGCTTTCTCTGACAACGGCCCCGTCGCAACCAGGTTGACAGGGTTTCTGCCCGTCGCCCTACCTGGTAACAATCCTAGTAGCCAACACACGATATAGTTCTGTAGTATCGCGCATGCTTCGAACGCTGTCGCTTCTCATTATACTCGGCCTGCTCGTGGTCGAGGCCGGTTGCAGCACCCCATCCGGCCCGCGCCTCACCGGTGCGGTTCGCTATTTCAATATTCGGTCGGAAGTCGCGCCCCGCCATTTGATCGTGCAGGTCGGCGATGAAATCCGCTGGCAAAACCTGAACTCCCACGCCGTCCGGCTACGGATGCTCGAAGAAACTAATCCCGAGTTGATCGCCTGCGACAAGGGGTTTTCAGCACTCGGAATGCTGCAGGATACCGTGACGATCGCTCCGATGCAGTACGTCAGCCTCTGCTTCTCGAAACCCACGACCGTTCGCTTCAACGTCTGGCTCGAAGCCGACAATCCACAAGGCGCCATGACTCCCACCGGGAGCATCCGCATCGAACCCTCTGCCTCGAAACGCAGCTCCTGACTCCGCCTCGATCGAATCGGCCCGCGCCGGGAACAGGTCTGATTTACTCTCCCGGCTCTCCATGGCTACCGAACACCGCACTGCGGAGCATGCCTGCCTCGAACCGCACCTCGAGAGTGAGATCCTGTTCGCCAACAAACATTTATCCGAGCGGCCGGTGATCGCTAGCAAGGAATATTGATGGACGGATCGCAGAAGAGCGGAGGAATCACGATAGGCCGCATGTAGCGTGAGGACGGATCTTGCGACCCCATCGGAGCGGTGAGCGCCGGCCCACCCGTCATGCCGGGCAGCCCCTTGCCGATCGTGCCGAACGACTTACCCTGACTGGAGGGAATGGTGTTACTTTGCGGCGCGCTGGCGCCGGAGGCCGTGGCCGTAATCGACGACTGCTGTGCGAGGGGATTCTGGAGCGGAAGGGTTCCCGGGGATTGCAGGTTTTGTCCGGGCTGATTCTGTGGGGTCGAGGTCGGTGGCGACGTCTGGGCCGTCACGAACGAGGGGGCCAGCATCATGGCCGCACTGAGGCCAAGGACACAGATACCCCCCTGAACCCGTCTCGAATACGATCTGTCGCGCCGACTCACAGAGACTCCGTTTCTTCGACTACACCAGCTGCCTGCAAGGCCAGCTGAATACCCTAATGGAGGGCTTCTGTCCGTTTGGACGTTGAAGCACCTCATCGCACCACGCCTTCACGGCTCGTTCTACCCGCTCGGCTTGCGCATCGTCTACGGCGACCATGATCACATTGTTGACGCCCGGATAGAAGGAGACACCGTCAGCGGGTCCCGTCTGTCCGGCACCGGTCGTCTCAGGCATTTCGGTGTAGGCTCGAACATCGCACTGTTCGAGTAACACATGCACCCGTTCCTTCAACGAGGACCGGAAGGCCAACATCAGCATATTCATATCGTAACTCCAGGAGCGTCCTGAGGCTCGTTCGACGCGTGGCCCTGTCGGAAGAAACGCCAGGTTCGGCCGCTAATCCAACCAGTCCTTTTCCTTCAGCTTGCGCGGCAGATACTTCTTGGTCAGGTATTGAAAGTCCTTGTTCGCAAGCGCGTCCAGTTCATATTTCAGCCCGCTGGTGAGCATTCGTTTGATTTCCTGCTGCCAAGCCGGCTTCTGGAACCATTGATAGTTCAGCAGCTCCTTGGCGCGGGTAATGTCTTTTTCATTCAGCTTGATGCCCACATTACGCGGCAACTCATACCGCTCCGGATCGGCACTGGAAAGCCCGATGAATTTCGCTTTGGGAATCGCCATGCGCTGGCTTTCGAAGGCGAGGTTGATCGAGCCCTGCTTCACCACCGAGTATATATAGTATCCCCATGGATCGTTGTCGACCAGCACATACACGGGGAGCTTATGCTCCTCATGGAGGCGGCGCGCCAGCCGTCGAACGCCGCGCGGTGGCTGCCCGTTCCCCGTCAGAAGCACACAGTTGTATCGCCGCCAGAACTTATCTTCCGAGAGCCGATTCCACTGCGTGCCTTTTTCGACCAGCAGAAGAAAATCGGCTGTACAGCGGCGGATCTCCAGATATTCCGGTTCGACGATCGAGGGCACGGAATATCCGCCCTTGCCCAGCTTGGCACAATCCACCCGGTCGCCGTCGTCCCCGAACACGACCGGCCCGACAATGCTACCACTGTTTTCCGCCCGCACATGGAGTTCTTCCCGAAGCGCCACCAGCGAGACTTCGAGATCCTCGATAATGGGGTCGGATTCGTCCTGTGTATCGAAGGTATTCTCATGGGAGTCCTGAATCGTATGTTTCGTACGATAATAGATTTCCCTGAGCGAAGTGGTCAGATCGGCTTGCTGCAGCTCGGCCAGCGCATCGGCCACCAGCATCGTCTGCATGAATTTCTTCGCCATCCCGACGTTAAAAAACGAGCGGGATTGCTTCTTCTCGCCCATCTCGATCAGCCCCCTGCGGGGATTGAACGACACGTTCGACAACGCGCGGATCGGAATCTCAAACGTCGGGTCTTTGGCCCGTTGCGCCGCCGCAATGACCACATCGGCCATCCCGACGAGCTTTTTCCCCACCGACCCGTTCTTCTTCGTCTTTGCCTGTGCCATACCCTGTCCTATGTCCTTTTTCGGGTGGCGGTTGTCCGCGCAGGTTTTCTTTTGAGCGGTGCCGCCCGCTTCTTTGACGATGGCTCATCGCCGAACAGGGCTTGCTGTTCGGCTTTCGCCTTCGTTGCCCCGGCAGACCTGCCCTTCCCGACGTTCGGTGTCTCCTTCGGGCCGCGCTTCGCTTTCACCCGATTTTTCGTCTTCGTGGTCGGCTCATCCTTCGCCGTATGGGCGGAAAGGGCAGGCGATCCAGACGTTTGCTGAGCAATCTCGGTCTCTCCCTCGATCCCCTCGGCGGTCACGATGATCGAATGGGGCAACCCTTCCGGTCCGGCACCGGTTTTCCCGAGCGCCTCATCGGTCTTGAGCCCGCCCGTCCGTGAACTGGCAATCTTGTGCAACTGTTCCTTCAATTTCTCGGTGGGAAGGTTTCCGCCTTTCAGGCGATTGCACGCGGCCACAACCTCTTCTATGTAGAGCTCGAAGATATTGCGACGACGAAACTCACTGGCGGCCCGCTCTCTTCTTCGCAGAAAAATTCCCAGCCGCCGACCGGCCTCACGAAGCGCCAGCGTAATTTCCTTCTGAATTTCGTCGTAGTCGGCGATCGCTTCTTTCGACTCGCTGGTGAACGGCACCCATACGGATGCCATGTGCACAAAAATCACCATCGGACCGGCAGGCAGCGCGCCACGAGACTGCGACACCCCATAGTTTCGCCAGGTAGTGCTGAGCACCGCTTTGAACGTGGCGCAGGCCGATTGTTGATAGAGCAGCGGCACCCGGTTCGCATACCGAATCACCCGCGCCTGTTCGGTATCGTTGCCCTGGTCTTCCCCCTCGGCCAACGGCACGGCCGCCTGTTGCGGCTTGGCGGCTTCTTCCGGACCTTTCCCGAAGGCGAGCCCTGCTTCGATGATAAAGGGGTAGCCGCGATAGACGGCCGGTGGACGACTCACCGCCGTATAAAACTCTCCTTTGATTTGTTTATAGAGCCCCGAGAGGATCGCCTTCTCCCCGATCGGTGAAATGCAGTTCGTCGGCGGCGCCATGATCTTGGTGGTCTGAATCGTCTTGTAGAGCGTTTCGGCCGCCTGATGCTTCACGTCGCGAGGCTTGGTAGAGGGCGACAGCTTCGCCGCTTTGCAGATCTCCTCGGCCAACGCAGGCGAGACCCGGCAGAAGTCGCTCGCGAGAAAACCGGCCACCGTCTGGCTCTTGGTGTCCTGCAACATCTTGAGCAAGGCCCCGAATTCGATGCCATAGGGATGCGGCTTGATTTCTTTCGGGGAAGGCGGCAGTTCGTGGTAGGTCCGGGGATACTCTTTCGTTTCCCCTTCCGGCGTGTGATAGACCAACCGCACGTGCGGGTTGGCGATCGACGTCTGCTCCAGCCACTCATCGACCGACGCGCGGCCCTTCTGATAACGTCCTTCCACTTCAAGCGCCACCTCGGTGCCTTGAGGCTGAGCCCAGTCGATTTGTTTATTCTCATGCACCAACGGCTCGTTCTTCTTGGTGTCGATTTGCACTTCGAAGTAGTGCGCCGCCGCGCGAGGCCCGGTGCGGGAAATCACTCTCACCGGCTTGCCGGTCGTCAATTGCCCATACATGCCGGCCGCTGAAATGCCGATGCCCTGTTGTCCCCGGCTCATCCGCATGCGGTGGAATTTGGAACCATACAGCAATTTGGCGAACACACGGGGGATCTGTTGTCTCACAATACCAGGCCCGTTGTCGGTCACCGTGATCCGGAAACGAGTCGCCTGACTGGGTGCAACCGGCGCCTGTCCGTTCGCGACCGTTTCAAGCCTCACCGTCACCTCCGGCAAGATGCCCGCCTCTTCGCACGCATCCAGCGAGTTATCGACGGCCTCTTTCACGCAGGTCAGCAACGCCTTGCGGGGATTGTCGAAACCCAGGAGATGCCGGTTCTTCGTAAAAAATTCGGAAACGGAAATCTCCCGCTGCCGCGCCCCCATTTCCACCGCGGTCACCGCAGCGGACGCTCCCTCTCTGGAGCCGGTTTTTTTTCGGGGCGGGAGTGATTCAGACACGGTGGCTTCGGACAGGGGCGCAGGAGCGGAAGACTGAGCACGTGGCAATGATGTCTTGATGGCCATTCAACCTCTCACGCAAGGAATTCACACCGGACCGGCTCGTTGGAATTCACACGACCAATACGTACACTCTTCGTCGTTTACAGGGAACAACCAGGAGAGTCAAGCCTTGAGAGTATTCTCGTCTGCATCTCGATGCGGGAAAACACGGTGCAACGGTGGACGAAATGCGTGGTGATCGAACCGGGGGTGATACGGAACAACGATGCAGGGTGGCGACGGATGTTTGGGTGGGAGGAGGACGCACCTACCGAGGAGAGGTAGATACGGCGGAGATCTCGGGAGGATTTCAGGCTTCCCAGTACAAGCTGGGCATGCACACCATCCTCAACACTCAATCCCCTTTTTGTACATATTCCCCCGGGGCGTTAACTCCCCCCACCCGGTTACGATAGGCCTCCGCGCGCCGATGAGTCAAGAGCATGGGGAAAGTGACTTATGGGCTGTCTGCGCCCGCCTGGCGATGGGTGATGGTCGGGTGATGGAGCCAGGCCGCCTCAATCCGGACCTCGACTCCGATCGGACAATACAGCAGCTCGGACGTATTGTTACTTTCGACGCGAGCCCTCATGGTGTCTCGTTCGTTCTCGAGTTCCAACACGCCCAGATGCTCATGGCGATCCACGACGCAGGTCATGCTGCGCGACTCTCGATCACTCACGATCGTCCTCGCCACCACCGGCTCTTGCAGCGTGAGCAAGTCATTCGGCCGGAAGGTCGGTCGATCCTTCATCTCGGCGGCGATCAGGAAGCCTGCCCCGGCCAGGAACAGGCAGACTCCAAAAAGCACGGCATTGGCCCGTTGCGGATAATGGATCTTCAACCACCGGATAGCCGTACGGATGCCGATCGCCAACAGGAGAGCGAGGAAACACAGTGCGCCGACCGTCAACACAAGGCGAAGGTTCATGCGGTCCCTGGTGCCTGGTTGACGGCAATCACTGAATACAGTCCGTTCGTCGTCATTAACGGAGTCAGTGTCATCGTGAATGGAAACTCCGTACCGTCTTTCCGTAAGCCGACGCATTCACAAGGGCGCATCGATCCATCGTCCGGACGGACCAGAAAGACGGTAGGAGGGTCTGAGCCTTGCGTACGCAGTCTCACCGGAATGAGCCATGCAACCGGCTGACCGAGCAGTTCGCCTCGCTCATAACCGAACTGTGTTTCGACCTGAGTATTCGCCAACAGAATCTTTCCATCGACATTCGCTATCATGATCCCGTTCGATGCCGATTCCATCACCAGGCGAAGGCAATCCGCACTCTCTCGCAGCGCCTCTTCGGTCTGCTTCCGCTCAGTGATGTCTTGCGCGAACACCAGGACCCCGAGCACCTTCCCCTGCGTGTCCAGGTACGGCACCTTGTCGGTTTGCACCCAGCGTTTCTCACCGGCCCCTGTTTGATACGGTTCGACGATCCCGAGCTTCGGCCGCCCGGAGACGATCACTTCCAGATCATCCTGATGATACCGCTCGGCTTCCTCCGGATAAAACTCATCGGTCGACCGACCCTCGATCTCGGCCACGGTCTTCTTGATGGATTCCGCCGCGCGACGGTTCGCGCGCAGGATGCGGTTGTGCGAGTCTTTATACCAGACCATCGCCGGGATCAGGTCCAGCAGGACCTGCTGCTCGATCTGCTGCTGCAACAATTGCGCTTCCGCCTCTTTCCGCGCCGTAATATCCCGCACGATGCCGCAATGCACACGCTGACCGTCGGAGATCCAACTGCTCAGCGACATCTCAATCGGAAATTCCCGGCCATCCTTGTGCAACCCGTGCATGGTCACGACCGTGCCCTTCAGGCGTAAATCGCCCGTGGTACGTACTCGCGCTAAGGCCTGTACGTGCCTGGCACGGTACCGTTCGGGCATGATCATCGTCAGGGACTCTCCTAACACCTCCCCGGCCAGATACCCGAACAGACGCTCGGCGGCGCTGTTCCAGGACAGGATTTTTCCCTCCCCATCCGCGAGCACAATCGCGTCGGGCGCGGTCTGCACAACTTCCCGAAACCGGTCTTCGCTGGCCGTCAACGCCTGCTTGGTCGCCGCAGCTTCGATGGAGAGATGCTTCACTCCCACGGCACGCCGGATCAGCGCTTTTAATTCTTCGGCATCGTAAGGCTTCGTCAAATACCCGAACGCTCCTTCGGTGAGGGAGCTGTGCTTTTTCGCCACCTCGACAAACGCCGTCAGCATGATGACCGGAAGCACCGGGTCGATTTGTTTCAGGAGGGTGAGAACCGAGAGTCCGTCCATATCAGGCAGCATCAGATCCAGCACCACCGCGGACAGAGATTCCGCCTTTGCCTTGGCAAGAGCCTCGGCGCCGGTGCCGGCGACTGAGACACGGTAGCCGACGTGCTCCAGGAGATCATGTAGTACGAGTGCGATATCGGGGTCGTCGTCTACGATCAGGATTGTGGGAGGTGGAAGCTCGGTCACGCTGGGCGTGGTCTTTGACATGGCGGTCAACGAAACCATGGGTATCGTCATACGACCGGTCAGCTGCCTCGGCTGTCATTGTCCTCCTTTCGATGACAAGAATCCAGATGTCCAGTGAGCCGCTGCTGAATGGCTCATCGGATAGGCACAGGAAAGACCTCATCCGGCCTTCACCGGTCGATTATCCGATGAACCATTTCACCTCAGAGGGCCTCACTTCTTCCGGTAGACATTCAGGCCGATTTTTTCCTCTCGCCCAGGAATGGTGACGTTTCCTTCCGTCGAGGCAATAATCGTCGTTTTTCCCGATGCCGATGGCCCAAACTCTTTCGACAAATCCACCTTGATGGTCAGCACAGTCCCCTCGAAGGTCATTTCCACATTTTTCATGATGCTCCCCTAATCCTTCAGGACGAATGTGACCTTCAACGCCACACGATACTGGGTGATCTTTCCGTCTTCGATATCCACTTTCTGATCCTCGATCCAGGCGCTTTTCACATTCTGTAACGTCTTGTTCGCGCGAGCGATTCCACTGTGAATGGCATCATCAAAACTCTTCGGGGATGCGGCAATGATTTCCGTCACGCGTGCAACAGACATGATAGCCTCCCGAGTTGAATGGTGGATACCACACTCGGTACCTCAGGCTAGGCCGACCATAGAACCCTGTCAAGCCTGCATCGCAGTGAAGGGCCTGCCTCAGCAGCGGCACGTGAATATGACGGCTCAATCTCGACAGCCTGGTAAAACACCTAGGTTGACTTGTCGTCCATCCGAGGATAGCCTGCTCCGCATCGACGGTCGTTACACAGGATGGAGCCTCTTCCATGCCGACCGAGATCGAGATTCAAATTACGCCCCTTTTCTCCACGCCTCTGCTGGTGTTCACGCCTGCGCATCACGAACGCATCAACGCCGAGCTCTCTCAATTGATTCTGACGCGCGAGGCTTCCGTCCCGAACCACTGCGACACCGAAGTGATCGGGTGGTCCTCGCCTCACGACCTGTCGATGATGGATTGGGCAGGAAGCCCCCTGCGCGAGTTGTTTGCGCCCGTCATCGAAGTAGCCAAACAAGTCACAACCCTCTCCGACCGATGCCGCCATGCTGCCCGTCGACCCGATTGGGAAGTCGTCGAGGTGTGGGCCAACGTTCAACGAAACGGCGGGACCAATGCAGCCCACTCTCACCCCGGAAGTTTTTGGGCAGGCGTCTATTATGTCGATGTGGGCGAGGTCTGCCCGACCCTGGGAAAGGGAGGCGAATTGCAGATTTACGACCCGCGAGGCTGTCTGCCGCGTATGCTGGCGCCCTATCTCCAGTACAGCATGACCGAATTACATGATGCCGGAACCAGCATTTCCTACTCCCCTGCGGCCGGACAATGCCTGCTGTTCCCTGGCTGGTTGTTCCATGCCGTGAATACGTATCGTGGAACGGCGCCCCGAATCAGTGTGGCGTTCAATCTCGATCCCGTCTTACAGCAGGGCCCCCTGAGCAGCGCTCACGCGGATGCCCTCGGCGGATCACGCCGGTGAGAGGGCCATCGCCCCAACCTGCGCAAGTTCCCACTCAGGCAATACGCATTGTGCGCTCCGGCTCTCGCTACGACAGCGCGTTCGCCTGAATGAAGAGCGCCTGCTCGAGCACACGAAAAAATTGCTGATAGGGATCCGGGGACTCGATGGCCTTGAGGTAATACTGGGCGCTGGCGCGCACAATCAGTTGCTGTTCACCGCGTGGGCGAACGGTGACTGTGAGCCGCACAAGGTTGCTGCGGTGATAAAACGGCCCCCAACTTCGGAAGTGCCGGGTCAGGATCAGCAATCCGTCGTCCCGATACAGGTGGTAGGAAGGATCGCCCCATGGCGTGGATTCGTAATCGTCAAATTTCTTGCCGGAGACGATGCCCAGAGTTTCATCCAATACTTCCACCGCAAAACCCAAGTCCTGACAGGTGGATACGACCGCCTGAATCGTCTTCAAACGATCAGCGGTGTCGAAGACGCGACTTTGAGCCGCCCGCACCTTGACCTGGCTGGCCTCGGCGAGCCAGATCTGGTCGCGCGACTCCCATTGGTTCTCATGTCGCCATTCATAGGGCGAACAGCCGGCGGTCCAGGAGGCCAGCAGAACGAGGCCAATCACGACCCTACGGTTGTTCGACCGGCGGCACCCATAGATGGCGAGGCGAGACACCGGTTAGTCCTTTACCAAAAATAATGAACGTTCCACCGCTGCGAAGAAGTTCTGATACACCTTGGGATCTTCGATCGGCTTGCTGTTGTAAATTGCATTGGCACGGATCATCGTCTTGCCGTCCTGTTGCGGGCGCACGGTCACGGTCACACCGAGCACATCGTAATAGTTCGGTTCTGCAAAGCGGGCCGCCGTCACCAGCCCGAGCGGTTCGTTCGCGCGTTCGATGATAAATCCTAGGTCTTGCAGAGCCGCGATGACGCCGCGCATGGCGACGGTCTGCTCCTTGACCTCGAACGTGCGGGTCTGCGCGCTGCGGATCTTCATCTGCGCATCGGTCGGCGCGAAGAGTTCCTGCCGCGGCTCCGGCGCCACGCAGCCGTGCAATATGACACTTCCCAGCATAACCGCAACTGCGCCGACAACCTGTGTCCGGTTCATGAGTCCTCGTCGTTAAATCGAATGCGGCTCCAGGAATACAGCCTTGGAGAGCTTCGCGAAAAATTGCTGATAGATTTCAGGGTCCCGGATCATTTCCATTTTTTGTTCGCCGGGAGGAATGTAATTGCGGTCGGCCTGCCCGTCCCCCTTCCACACCGCCCGGTAGAAGATAATCCGGACTTCCTGCCGCGAATGGGCCTCATTGACCGGTCGGGTCACGAGGCTGGCCGCAATTTTTTGGTGCAGATCGATCGGGATGACGACATGTCCGAGTGACAGCAGCCAGATAAAGAAACGATTTCTGTACTGACCGTACTCCCGGGCACTGCGTTCTTTCGCGGCTCGCAGGAACCCGACTTCCCGCACACTTTCTTCGACTTGAAACCCGAGATCCTGAAGCGCCGCCGCGGAGGCGGACAATAATTCCTGATCGTTCTCCGTGTCGAAGAAACGGGTCTGCATGGCCCGATTGGCGCTGCTCTCCGGCGTGAGTTGAAACAATTCCGCCGGCGGCGTCTGTTGCACGCAGCCCTGGAGCAAGACCCATAGCCCCATGAGAAGAAGAACGGCTGCAGGGAGCCGCTGCATCAATCGACCGGCACTCTCAGAATTGAGTGGAGTTGTAGGCAAAGTCACGCACCTTCTTCTCTTCGTCGTACTTGATAATGATCGTGAGGGTGCGTTGACGCTGCGAGCTGGAACGGTCGCTGGAGTTGGTACCGAGAATGATCAGGCCGGCGTAGGAAGAGCTCGCCGTATCTACCCGGTCGGTCGACACCTTGTCGTAGATCCACACTTCCCGCCGCTTGTCGTCGGTGGTGACGATATTCGGCGACCCGAGGAGCTCGGCCACCTGCGCGGCCGACATGCCGACTTTCACCTCGCCCTGTACGCGCCCGACCGTCAATCGATCTTCTTTGATCTCCGCTTGTTGACCGCCACATCCGGTTCCGCCCATGAGCGCGCACAGTCCCACCACTAGGAATCCCCATCGCATGTGTCTCATCGTGTCCGTCTCCCTTCATCGCATGGCCACATCCACCCGCCGCTGGCCCATCATATCCTGCCGACAATCTCGAGGCAAAGGGCGATCTGCCCGGGCACAAGCCTTTGCGAGCATCGTCTTTCGAATGCTTGGATAATTTACCGGAGGCCGCTAGAATTCGCTGAAAGGGAGATGACACAATGCCGATGCCGGATGCCATGTCGAACAATGATCTTGAAGCAGCCTGGAGAACGTTGGTCGAACAGACACGAACAGGCGTGTTACTGACCCTCCGGAACGGGCATCCCTTCGGTTCCCATGTACCCTACCTGCTCGGAGACGATTGGTCCCGCCTGTATCTTCACCTCAGCCGGCTGGCCTTACATACCCAGCATCTCGTTGAAGACGCCCGTGTCAGCCTGTTTCTCTCCGAGCCGGACAAGCCGGATAAAAACCCGCTGGCTCTGCAACGCATCAACCTGCAGGGAACGGCCTCAATCCTCTCCCCGACCGACCTGGCCTATGAACCGGTGAAGCAGCGTTATCTCGCAAAGTTCCCACAGTCACACATGATGTTCAGTTTCGGCGACTTTGCCTTGTGGGAGCTACGGATGCAGGATGCTCACCTCGTGCTCGGATTCGGGCAGGCCTATCAGGCCCGTTCAAGCGCCCCCGGACAGTGGCAACATCAGAAACCCGACAAAAAGTCCTGACCCGGTTCATTCGCGGCACCCGCCGATCATCGGCCAATCCCCCTGCCGAACACTCCTCGCCCCTCCAAAGCACTGGCCTCTTCGCCGAAGGACCGATGGTGATTCACCTACTCTGCACAGTACCCTGCGCGGGGTCAGGTGAACTTATCGAAAGGACCTCCCTCCATGTTCCTCATCGTCCCCGTGATTACCGGCTATATGTTGCTGCTAGCCGGTCTTGCCGTCGCTTCGCCCGGCATCGGATTCACCGGTTCGCTCCTACACCTTGTGCCGGACAACTGGCGTGATGCGGCGCACGTGCCGGCCTATGGCCTCCTGGCCTGGTTGGCTATGGTTGGGTTCCGCCTGCGCGGCTGGCCGCTTCGTTATGCCCTATTCGTTGGAATCGTATTTTCTGGGATGTTTGGCTTATGGACGGAAGTGGCACAGGGAACAGCCCCGGGACGCGAAGCCTCTTTCCACGATCTCTTGAACGATCTATGGGGAGCCCTGATGGCCGGCGCCCTGATGCTGTGGCAACACAGCACCTCCACACCGACTGCTCGGTTCGTGCCGGCTCTGAAAGCGAACCTCCACCACCTAAAGAAAGGAACGCCGTCGAGATGAACACTGCCTATCGTGAACGCGGGGCCAGGCGTATTCCCGTCCAGTACCCCATTTATTATTCAAACGGCACATTTCAAACCATCGGCGTCACTGAAGACTTCAACTCAGCAGGCGGGCGTATTCGGGGGAAAGAACAGGTGAGCGTGGGAATGGAGCTGGTGGTGATCGTCATCCAGCCGACCCCTGAGACGCCCATGCTCATCCGTCGGGCCACAGTCCGCTGGTCGAAGGGCCACAACTTCGGCATCGCCCTCTCGGGCGTCCCTCCGCAATCTGAATCCGAACTCAAGGCGATGGCGAAGGTGATGCTGCCTGGCCTCTGGTCCTGTCTTAACTAACAGGCGCTTCACCAGCTCGGGAAATCCTCAGCACCGACGGGGAGCGCTACGTCGCTCCCTCGATTCGAGATGGACTCCGCCGGGATCTCATTTTCTTCGCCCACGATCCAATGGCTGCGGCGGACCGGCAAAGAACAACTCCATCAACCCAAAAAACATCATGAGGAGTGCGCCCAGCCCGATGGCCACGGCCCAGTTTTCCCACGACATGTCCGACCTCCTCTTGCCCCTGAAAATAGTCGAGCGATTCACCGGGAGCAGCGTTATCTACCTGAACGGTGCAACTGCAGCAACGTCTCCAGCTTCCACAGCGGAATACTGTCCGCCTCCCTCTTGCTGCTGAACGCCAACCCGCCGACGAACAATGCAATCAGGCCCAGACAGGCCAGCACCAAGGCCCCGCGCGAAATATCGGCGGTGGCAGTGGAGTGGTATGCGACCATCGTGCGTCCAGCCGGCATCTCCTCGAGCAGAGCCAACCGATCCACCAATGCATCCGTACGAACGGCCGCGCTCATCGCACTGGCAAATTGAATCTGCCCTGCCGCCTTCGCCTCCGCATACCCTTCTTGCGCCTGTGTCACTTGCACGACGGCCCGACCGATTCGCTCCTGGACCATCGACGTCATACGATCCTCCTCCTGAATCGCGTCGACGATCGACCAGCCAAGTGTCGCCTGCCTGGTCGACTCGAACTGATCATGCATGCGCTGCCCGATCAATTCGGCCCTCTGGATCAGGTTCGTGTTGAATTCGCTGGCATACTGGCCGGCAGAGAGGACTCCGCTTGCAAGCCCACGACGGGTCTGATTGACCACGGACTTGCCCATGACATATTGCATCCGCGCACGATGATCGGCTTCCTGTCCAAACGCGCGTAACTCTGCCAACACCAGAGGACTCAGCAACGTCGTTGAGAGCAGCTGAGACTCACTCACCGCCCGGTTTAACTCCATCGCGGAAGCAGAGAGGGCGGCATCGGCTTCCCGGTCGAGCAAAACATCGTGAAGAATCGCTTGGCCCAGAACGGGCTGGAGATACTGCATGCCGGTGAAAGGATCGTGAGTTTCGGTGGTCATGTTCGCGGCGGGAACGATCGGTGCCTGCCAGAAACCGTTGGCAGCCGTCACCAATAGGTATCCTCCGAACAGCGTGGCCACCAATCCAATGGCGGCCACGACATCAATGAGGTCATATTTTCGTCCCATGATATCCTCCTATCCTGCCTCGAGTAGTTCAGCGCGGGGCAAACAGGCAGGATGCCGGCGCGCCGGAATCTGAGCCGCACCAGATCGCGGTCGTCTCAGCATAAAGCAATCCTCCTTGGTGTAGTTGGTGTGTGATGGCGCATCCGTAGAACGGAACTGTATTCCCGGCCTTGCGAAACACAAAACACGGGCAGAAGATCTTGATGCGGAAAGTCGTTGAAGAAGGCTACCGCCGGATAGGACGGGACAAGGCTGGCTTGGTCAGAGCGGCGGTCATGTTCGCCACAGAAGACCATGCGACCACCTGCAGAGGGGGTGGCATCGAATGACCCCGTTAGTCTATGCCTCGCTCAACAAGCAGTCAATATGGCAAGAACCTAGAGCGGACGCGGGTTGCCGGGCAGGGACTCTCTCGCATTCTTGAATGTCTCAATGTGGCGGTTCACCCATCAGGGACGAACATTCGGTACAATGTGGACAGAAATCCCCCCACGTATCTACAGGCGGAGCATTCTATGCCGACTACAAGCCTGCTGGTGCTACTTATCGCATGGACGCTATTAGGCCCGGTTTCCATCGCCGGTTCGCAGCCGTCGATTCTTCAGCAGCGCGACGGAACCACCAGCACCCTGACCCCGCTGGGGGAAGGAGACGCCATCTATTCCGACGCGCATGGAGGCAAGGACGTCACCCATCTTGGGTCCGGACTTCCGTCACACACCTTCAGTTCGCCCCATGGCGGAGTGCCCGGATCGGTCACACCATTCGGAACACCGACACCGCCGAATCTGGTCACACCGGCGCCGGTACTGCCGCTCCAACCAAGAGGTATGGCGACTCCATACCCACAGCCCCCCACCTCATCCGTTAGTCCAGGCGGGTACAGCGCCTTCGGCGGGCGATCGGGGCGTTAACCGGTCGAACGACCAGCCTAGGGTGATCCTCGCCCAAGCGCATCCGTCAAAGAGCACGGTTGAATCTCTTCAGGTCTTTCGTTAAGTTACGGTCAATGACCATCTCCCGCGCACGCCTCATCCTGCTTGCCTGCGCGAGCGGTCTTCTCTATCCCCTCTCCTTCCCCGCGTTCGACCTCGGTATGGTGGCTTGGTTCGCGCTGGTACCGCTACACATTGCCGTGGAATATCTGTCGCCAGGACGTGCGTTCCGGATCGGCTGGCTGTCCGGCACGCTGGCCTTCACTGGTTCCATGTTCTGGGTCATTACCGCCATGAATGTCTACGGGAAGGTCCCGTTCCCGATCGCCACCCTGGTGATGTTGTTGCTCACGGTTTACCTCGGACTCTACATGGCCGTCTATGCAGGCGGACTTTCGTGGATCCGGACGGCGTTCCCGACCCTTGGATTCCTACCCGCGCCTTTTCTCTGGGTGACACTGGAACTGATCCGGACCTACTTTCTCTCCGGCTTACCCTGGGCGCTGTTCGGATATTCCCAATACCAATGGCTCCCGATCATCCAACTGGCCGACCATTTCGGGGTGTACGGCGTCTCCTTCCTCCTCGTGCTGGTCAACGCCGCGCTGGCCGAAACAATTATCTGGGGTTTCAAGGCTTATCGCGGATTTCAGATTCGTTCGTTTCCCTGGCCCTCGTCGGTCGCGGCTACTGCCGGATTCGGCGTCGCCCTGTTTTATGGCACCACCCTCTTGTCTTCCGCCCAGCATGTCCCGACCCGCACGTTGTCGGTGGGAGTCGTACAGCCGAATGTGGAACAGGCGCAGAAATGGGATGTGGCATTTCGCCAGGAGACGATGGCGCGCTACGATCGGCTCACGGCGGGACTCGGCGGCAATCTGGATCTCATCGTCTGGCCGGAGGCCGCCACGCCCTTTGTCTTTGAAACGGAACCGCAATACCGCGCGGTCGTGAACGACATGGCTCGCCGCGCCGGTGCCCCGCTGCTGTTCGGCAGTCCCGCATTGCGACGCCATCCGGACGGCCGCCCGTTCCTGCTCAACAGCGCCTACCTGCTTGCCACCGACGGCCAGATCCTCGGTCGCTACGACAAACAACATTTGGTTCCCTTCGGCGAATACATTCCGTTCCACAATTCGTTCCTATTCTTCCTGGACAAACTCGTCGAAGGCATCGGTGACTTCGAAGCCGGACCGGGATCGACGTTGTTGATGTTCAAGCCCCGCGAGAAGGCCCCGCCCGTGGCGCCCGCGGCTACCCTCACCGATTTCCACGTGAAGTTCGGCGTCGTCATTTGCTACGAAGTGATCTTTCCCAACCTCGTGCGGCAATTTGCGGCGAACGGAGCCGATTTCATGGTCACGGTCACGAACGATGCCTGGTTCGGTCCGTCGTCGGCGCCCTATCAACATTTTGGCATGGTAGTCTTTCGTGCCGTGGAAAATCATGTCGCCTTCGCGCGAGCGGCCAACACCGGCATCTCCGGATTCATCGACCCCTACGGGCGTGTCGTGCAACAGTCACCGATCTTCACGCAGGAAGCGCTCAGAGGAACGATTGCCGTCAGCCATCAGCAGACCTTTTACTCGCAATACGGTGATCTCTTTGCGTATGCCTGTGCTATACTCATCGCGCTTTTGTGCCTGACCGGCTACTTCTCACACGACACAGAACCCGCCGGTGGTGAACCAGCCGGGCGACCAGCCTGAGCGAGAAAGGACCGTGCCATGTTAGATGATGTCCGAACCCGTGTGCGTACCCTCGGCGAACAGTTGGCTCAACTACGGGGGCATCTTTGACCTGGCTCGGATGACCGCTGAACTCAACGACATCGAAGTCAAAACCTCCCAGCCTGATTTCTGGAAAGATACGCAGGCGGCCGCCAAGGTGAACCGCCGCAAAGCCGCCCTCGATCGGGAACTGTCGCGCTGGCGGGACACCGAACGCCGGCAGAACGACATCGAGGCGCTCCTCGAACTGGCGCTGGAATCCGGCGATGCCGGGCTGGAGCAGGAACTCCTGGCCGAACTCGAACCATTCGAAAAAGCCGTCGCCCAATTCCGCATCGAGTTGCTGCTCTCAGGCGAATTGGACTCGAGCAACGCCATCTTCGCGATCCATCCCGGAGCCGGCGGAACCGAGTCGCAGGACTGGGCGCAGATGCTGCTGCGCATGTATGTGCGATGGGCCGAGCAAAAGGGATTTAAGGTAGAGACGTTGGATCTGCTCGCGGGGGACGAGGCCGGCATTAAGAGCGCGACGCTGTCCGTCAGCGGGCCCTATGCCTACGGCTATCTCAAAGCCGAAGCCGGCGTGCATCGCCTTGTGCGAATCTCCCCGTTCGACGCCAACAAACGTCGACATACGTCCTTCGCGTCGGTATTTGTGTATCCCGAACTCGAGGACGATGTGCAGGTGGTGATCGACGACAAAGACCTCCGGGTCGATACGTTCCGTGCCGGTGGCGCCGGCGGTCAGAACGTCAATAAGGTCGAGACCGCCATCCGGATCACCCACATTCCAACGGGCATCGTGGTGCAATGTCAGAACGAACGGTCGCAACTGCAAAATCGCAACGGCGCCATGAAAATTTTGCGAGCGCGCCTGTTTGAAGTGGAGCAGCGCAAAAAAGAAGCCGAGTTCAACGCCATCGTGGGCGAAAAGAAGGACATCGCCTGGGGCAGCCAGATCCGGTCCTATGTCTTCCAGCCCTACCAGATGGTCAAAGACCATCGGACCGGATACGAAGTCGGCCAGGTCTCCGCCGTTATGGATGGTGAACTGGACGGGTTCATCGAAGCCTATCTCCAGAGAAAACTGACCGGCGGGAAAGCCCCGGAACCGGTCGGCATGAAGGATGATGACCTGTAAAGAAAGGGAGCTGATAGCCTATGGCCTACGGCAGATAGCAGGAAACGGAAGCTGTTCCGGACCCTCAGCTATTCGCTAGCAGCCATACGCTCCGTGTGATCATGGATGAACTGAACGATCAACGCCAACAACGCATCAAGAAACTCGATCACCTGCGGCAACTCGGGGTGGCTCCCTATGGCACGCGCTTCGAGATCAAGGACCGGGCCGGACAACTCACACGTCTGCATGGTGAAAAAGCCAAGGACGTGCTCGAGCAGGAGCAGATCGGCTGCACCATCGCCGGCCGCATCGTCGGACTACGCCGGTTCGGGAAGGCCGCCTTTGCAGTACTACAAGATGGGTCGGACCGCTTGCAGGTGTATCTGAAGAAAGACACTTTGGGTGAGCAGGCTCACCAGATTTCCGAGGGACTGGATCTCGGCGACTGGATCGGAGTCACGGGTGTGTTGTTCCGCACCAAGACCAACGAGTTCACGGTGGAGGTGAAGACCCTCACCTTTCTGAGCAAAGCGCTACGCCCGCTTCCCGAAAAGTGGCATGGACTCACCGATGTCGAAACCCGGTATCGGCAGCGCTACGTCGATCTCATTGCCAATCCCCAGGTTCACCAGATATTCGCGCTGCGCAGTCGCATCATCTCAGGCATTCGCGCGTTTCTGATCGAACGCGGCTTTCTCGAAGTCGAAACGCCGATGATGCACCCGATTCCCGGCGGCGCAGCCGCCAAACCCTTCGTCACCCATCACAATGCCCTGGGCGCCGAGCTCTATCTACGCATTGCCCCTGAACTCTATCTCAAACGGCTGATCGTCGGCGGCTTCCCACGCGTGTTCGAGATCAACCGGAATTTCCGGAACGAAGGCATCTCGACGATTCACAATCCTGAATTCACCATGTTGGAGTTTTACGTCTCCTACGCCGACTACCACGACTTGATCGTGCTGACCGAAGAACTCTTCGGCCGGTTGGCCCAGGACATTCTCGGCACCACCACCATCGACTATCAAGGCACACAGATCAATCTGGGATCGCCGTGGCGCCGATGGTCGTATCACCAATCGATTCTGGAAGTGAATAGCCTGCCGCCCTCCGTCCTCACGAATCGCGATGAGGCCCTTGCGGCGGCCCAACGCCTCGGTGTCGAAGTCTCTCCCAAAGAATCACTGGTGAATATCCTCAACGAGATCTTCGAAGAGACCGTCGAGCCGCGCCTCCAACAGCCGACCTTCATCACCGACTACCCGATCGAAATTTCCCCGCTCGCGCGAAGGAAAGACTCCGATCCGTCGCTCACCGACCGGTTCGAGCTCTACATCGCGGGACGTGAAATCGCCAACGCCTTCTCCGAGTTGAACGATCCGCTCGATCAGCGCGAGCGCTTCGAGGCTCAGGCGGCGAAACATGCGGCCGGAGACGAGGAAGCCCACCGCGTCGATGAAGACTTCCTGCGCGCCCTCGAATACGGCATGCCGCCTACTGCGGGCGAAGGGATCGGCATCGATCGGCTGGTCATGCTCTTCACCAATCAGTCCTCGATCCGGGATGTGGTCCTCTTCCCGCAGCTGAGGCCTGAAAAGTAGACATGGCGCTGCCCTACGAAATCTTCATCGGCCTGCGCTACCTGCGCGCGAAGCGACGCAACCGCACCATCTCCTTCAACACCATCGTCTCGATTGCCGGGATTACGCTCGGCGTCGCCGCCTTGATCGGCACGGTCGGGATCATGACCGGGTTCAAGGAGGATGTGCAGGCCAAGATTCTCGGCACCACTGCGCACATCCTGGTGAACGACCGCATGAAGGAATCGATGGTCGACTACGAGGAACAGGTGAAGAAGGTTATGGCCGTTCCTGACGTCGTCGCCGCCACCCCATTCATCTTCCGCCAGGTCCTGCTCACTTCTCCATCCGGCGTCCAGGGCATTATTCTTCGCGGGATCGATCCTACGCGGGAAGGTACCGTCACCGAGTTGGCCCACAACCTCGTGAACGGCAACCTCGACGACCTCGCGCGTCCGAATAAAGTGACCATTCCCGAAAAAGAACGGGAGCCGAACGGTCCCGACACAGCCATGCGGCCGGGCATCATTCTCGGCAAAGAACTCTCGATACGACTCGGTGCCTTCCCCGGCGACACACTGAACGTCGTTTCGCCGGTGGGGCCGATTACCGGCGCCAGCATGACGCCGAAGATCCGACAGTTCGTCGTCGTCGGCATCTTCCAATCCGGCATGTACGAATACGATTCCTCCCTCGCGTATATCGAACTGGCGGAGGCGCAAAAGTTTTTCAACATGGGAGCCAGCGTGACGGGTATCGAGGTGAAAGTCACCGATGTGTTCCGCGCGGCGGACATTGCCCGCGCGATCGAGCACCATCTCGGATTCGCCTTCTGGGCGCGGGACTGGATGCAGATGAACCGCAATCTGTTTTCGGCGCTCAAACTCGAAAAGACGATGATGTTCCTCCTGCTGGTCTTGATCACCATCGTGGCTTCCTTCAATATCGTCAGTACCCTGACCATGATCGTGACGGAAAAGCAGCGCGAGATCGCCATTCTCAAGGCGATGGGCGCGACGCGCAAAGGCATCATGCGTATTTTCATGCTCAACGGCCTGATCATCGGCTGTTCCGGTGCGGCCATCGGCGTCCCGCTCGGGTATACGTTTCTCTGGCTGATCCAGACCTTTTGGACCTTCGACCCGACCGTGTACTACATCTCCCGCATTCCGGTCCATGTGCTCGGTTCGGATGTGTTACTGGTCGCCGGGTCTGCGATTCTGATCAGTTTCGCGGCCACGCTCTACCCCTCGCTCCAAGCCGCCAAACTGGATCCGGCGGCCGCCTTGCGCTATGAGTAAGAGAGTCCGGAACTTCCCAGCAGCACGATTGAACGTGAACCATTGCAGAGTGCAGCACCGACATGATTGACGTCGTCGATCTCTACAAATCGTTTCCCATGGGCGGGCGTGAACTCGTCGTGTTGAATAACATCAACCTGCACATCACACGCGGGGAATTGATCGCGATCATGGGCGCCTCCGGAGCCGGGAAGAGCACCCTGCTGCAAATCCTCGGGACCCTGGATCGTCCGACCAAGGGCACGGTGTCGTTCGACGGCCAGAATCTTTTTGCACTCACGGAACAAGAGCAGGCCGAGTTCCGGAATAAACGTGTCGGATTCGTCTTTCAATTCCATCACCTGCTGCCGGAATTTTCGGCCTTGGAAAACGCCTGCCTCCCGGCGATGATTCAGAAACGCGACATGGCCGACGTCGTCGGCGAAGCGACGAAACTCCTCGGCGAGGTCGGTCTGGCGGATCGACTCCACCACAAGCCCGGCGAACTCTCAGGCGGCGAACAGCAGCGAGTCTCCGTCGCGCGCGCCTTGATGCAGCAGCCCGATCTGGTGCTGGCCGATGAACCGACAGGCAACCTCGACTCCCATACCGGCGACGCTCTCTTCACCTTGCTTCGTCAGTTGAACCGCTCCCGTGGGACCACGTTCGTCATCGTGACCCACAACGACAAGCTCTCATCCCAGGCCGACCGGATCGTCTCCATGCAGGACGGGATGATCGTGTCCGCATAACGCGAGACCATCGGTGGATGGCGCTCGCCCACTGACGCGACGCGGCTGAATCGTTCGACCGTGACCGGGATTTCTTGACGGCGCCAGCATCTTTTCGTAGACTGACCCATCCTTGCATTCACGTGGGAGTTCGACCAGGTTTATGAAGACATCGTTCGCACCGTACGTCCGGCTCACGACCCTCTGTATGGCCATCCTCCTGCCTCTTCAGGCGGCAGCGGTCGAATTTGTGTTTGTCGGATCGCGCCAAATGGGCATGGGCGGAGCCGGAGTGGCCACGACATCCGACTCCCTCGCCACCTATTGGAATCCGGCCGGCATGGCGATGAGCAAGAAATTCGATATCCGTTTTCAGGGCAGCGGTCAGGTCGTCGATCGAGGCGACGTGTTCGATTCCCTGAAAGACATCAACAACCTGAATTTGAACGATACGTCGGCCGGCAACATCGCCCGCCTCCAGCAACAGATCGATCGCATCAACCGTCCCGGCACCAACCTCACCGCAGCTGCCTCCGGCGGATTGTACGTCAAAGGCAACTTCGGCGAACATGCACTGGGGTTCAACGTCTCCGACGTCGCCACCGCCGGCGGCTTCCTGCGCGGCCCGGTCGGATTTACGAATAACGGCACCAATCTCAGCGTGAACGGGCAGTTCGCCATGAACGGGCTGGAAGTCCGCCAAGCCGCCCTCTCCTACGCCTACGCCTTCATGGACCGGATGTTTTCGATCGGCGTCACCGGTAAGGTGATCCAGGGCGCGGCCTATACGGGGTCTACCAACATCCGTGGCGCCAGCGACGACGTGAGAGTGTTCGAAGACATCGGGCGCGCGAAGATCTCGACCGCCATCGGGATCGACGTGGGAGCGATGTTCCGGCCTTCGTCCTGGTTGCGGATGGGGATCGTGGCGAAGGACATCAACGCGCCGACTTTCGATGCGCCCAATGGAGACAAATTCAAATTGCTCCCGCAGGTCCGCACCGGCGTGGCCGTCAACCCCTATAACTCGTTGACGCTGTCTGCCGATGTGGATATTACGAAGAACAATACGCTCACTCCCGGCGTGTATAGCCAGGTCCTGAGCCTGGGTGCGGAGCAGACGATCTTGTCCGAACTCCTGTCTTTCAGGGTCGGCGCATTTAAGAATATGCAGGATGCCAAGACACCGTTTATTCCGACGGCAGGCTTCGGACTTCGCGTCCTTGCCTTGCGCATCGATATTGCCGGCGGGTATGATTTCAGAGATCAGGCTGCTCTGGCATCCGGGTCTATAGCCGTGACCTTCTAAGGTCACATTCGCACTAAATCAATCTGCTACACTTGCTATATCGACCATGACACGACACACAGTACGCTCCATCAGCGTTGTTTTCTGCCTCGTGATGACCGGCCTCCTGACCGGCTGCGGAGGCCTGCAAGAGATGTGGGAAGGGCCTGCCGCGAGAGGGTTCTACCCCAAGACCATGGCCATTCTCCCGATTTCCGGCACCTACGATAGCGCCCGGGAAGACGTCGAGGAAGTGGTGGCGAAAGTGCTAATCAAGAGCCGCCGCGTCGAAAAAGTGGTCCCCCCCGATCAGGTCACCGATACTTTTCAGACCACGAAAGATGCGTTCGATGCGCTCGTAACCTACTTCTCACGCATGGAAACAACGGGCCAATCGGACAAGAATTCCGCGATCAAGATCGGGCACGCATTGGGTGCCGACTCTCTGCTGGTGGTCAAGGTAAATGCCTGGGAATATACGAGAGAGGAAGGCGATAACATCGCCCGCGTGGGCCTGAGCATGCGGCTCGTCGATGCCGTGAACGGTGCCATTGTCTGGAAGGCACGTCACCAGGTGCAGGAAAGTTACCTCTTCATCCGTCCGGACATGCGGGATCTTGCCACGAAGCTGGCGACGGACATGATCAAGTACATGCCGCCGGAAAAACGGTAGCCTTAGCCGGCCCGTTTCGGACCGCCCTCTTCGACGGTTCCTCTGCGCAGATTGTCGATCGCCAGCCCGAATTGATTCGAGAGACTCGCCAGTTCCAGCACATCCCAGTTGCTGAACGGCTTGCCGCTTCGGCGATTGACCACCTCCAGCACACCCACAGCCTGCCTTCCCATACGAACCGGCACAGAGACGAGAGACGCCACCGGCAAGGCAACCTGCCATCCCTGACCGGCAACCAATCGTGCATCCTGCTCTCCTCGCGTGATCAACACGGCCTGACCTGTGCGATGCACGCCGGTCGCGATAGGCGAGTGAAGGGCCGAGAGACCTGTTGCGCGCTCACCGGCGACCGTGCAGAGTGTCAATGTTCCATCACCGGCACTGAGGAACAACGCCCCGGCCTCCGCCTCCACCAGGCGAACTGCGGCATCCAGCGCCCGGCGCAACTTCTCCTCTTCGGCCAGCGACGAATTCAAGAGGTCGCTTACCTGCTCCATATGCTGAATCCGAAGAATCTTCGCCGCGTATTTTACGGTCAGTCGCGCGTGGTCCAGTAGGACCGCCAACCAGGGTTCGACCGCCGCCAGGACCGCCAGCAGCTTCCGCGAGGGCAACCGCTGGGACTTCCCGGTCTGGAACATGACGACGCCGTCCATCCGGCCGATCCGGTGCAACGGTAGGCCATACAAGTCGCCACTGCTGACTTGTGAATTCTGCTCCGCCCTGACCAGGCCCTCCCGCCATTTCTCGGCCACAGATGCATCGCTGCTCCCGGCCTCCGCCAGACAGGTCATCTCGCGTGTCTGCTCATCACGCACGTACACGGCGATCGCCTCAACCTTCGTCAGCTGCAGGAACGATTGGACAAATGCCGCCGAGACACTGATGGGTGAACGGCCCTCCCCTTCGGAACCGGACAGGGTATCGAACAATCCCT
>CABVRO010000021.1 GCA_902500715.1 uncultured Nitrospira sp.
GCCCGCTCCATGAACTCATATTGACCGGACCAGGCAATCGTATAGCCCGGCGGCAATGCGACATTGGCTGCCACCACCCGTTTAAGATCCTCCACGTATCCGCCGACATCACGTCCCGTCATGTCGAGAAAAACGTAGCCAGCCAACATGCCGTTTTCATCCCGAATCATGGGCGGGCCGTTGACGAATCGGAGCGTCGCGAGTTGCGCGAGCGGCACTTGCGCGCCGGTTGGCGTATCCACGAGCACACGCTTCAGCTTTTCAGGATCATCCCGCAACTCACGGAGATAACGGACGTTGATGGGATAGCGCTCACGGCCCTCGATCGTGGTGGCAATATTTTCACCCCCGATGGCCGTTTCGATGACCTTGCCGACATCCATCAGCTTGAGGCCGTAGCGGGCGATCTCGTCACGGTTGATGTCGAAGTCCATGAAGTAGCCGCCGGACACCCGCTCTGCATAGACGCTCCGTGTCCCTGGTACGTCTTTGAGCACCATTTCCAGATATTCACCGATCTGTTCGATCTGTTTGAGGTCGGGACCGAAGATCTTGATCCCCACCGGCGTGCGGACGCCGGTGGTCAACATGTCGATCCGCGCCTTGATTGGCATGGTCCAGGCGTTCGTCACACCAGGAATCTTGAGCGCGCGGTCCATCTCATCCACAAGTCCTTCATAGCTCAGACCTGGTCGCCACTGCTCCTTCGATTTCAGCTCGACGACCACTTCCATCATGCTGAAGGGCGCCGGGTCGGTGGAGGTTTCCGCCCGTCCCGCTTTGCCGAAGACATGCTCCACCTCGGGGAATGAGCGAAGCTTCCGGTCCATCATCTGGAGCAGTCGACTGGCCTCCGTGACCGAGAGCCCTGGCAGGGTCGTGGGCATATAGAGGATCGTGCCCTCATACAGAGGCGGCATGAACTCCGACCCCATGCGCTGATAGACGGGGACAATGCTGATCAGGAGTCCGATGGCGAGGGCCACCACGGTTCCGCGATGCAGTAACGTCCATTTCAACAACGGCGCATAGAGGCGTTGGAGGCTCCGACTCACGGGGTGCCGTTGTTCCGGAAAGATCTTTCCGCGAATGAAGGTCGGCAAGCAGGCGGGCACCAGGGTAATGGCCAACACCGCGCATATGGCGATCGCGAGATTGTTCGTCCAGGCCAGCGGCTTGAACATGCGCCCTTCCTGAGATTCGAGGGCAAAGATCGGGATAAACGAAATGGCAATGACGAGGACGGAGGCAAAAATCGGCGGACCGACTTCCTTGGCGGAATCGATCAGGACTTGCAGCCGTTCGCCCGCTCGTCCGTCTCGCTCCCAGTCCTCCAAACGCTTGTGGGCGTTGTCCACCATCACGATGGCGGCGTCCACCATGTCGCCGATCGCGACGATGATACCGCCCAGCGACATGATGTTGATGCCAATCTGCATGAGATACATGGGAATGAACGCGATCAGCACGGCCAACGGAAGGGTCAGGATCGGCACGATCGCGGAGCGGACATGCAGCAAGAAGGCGATAATGAACACGCCCGTCACCATCAGTTCTTCCAGCAGGCTTTCCTTGGCCGTGGCGATGGATGCGTGGATCAAGTCGCTCCGGTCATAGACCGGGACGACCTTCACGCCTTTTGGCATGGAGGGTTCGAGTTCTTTGAGCTTGGCTTTGATCCGTTCAATCACGGTCAACGCGTTCTCGCCGAACCGCATGATCACGATGCCGCCGGCAACCTCGCCTTGACCGTTGAGCTCCGCCAGCCCGCGTCGCATGTCCGGCCCGAGCCGGACCGTCGCCACGTCGCGCAAGAGAATGGGCGTGCCGTTCTCGTTGACCCCCACGGCGATCTTTTCGATGTCCTCCGCCTTCTTGATGTAGCCGCGGCCACGGACCACGTACTCGATCCCGGAAAACTCCACGACGCGGCCACCCACGTCGTTGTTGCTCTGGCGAATCGTTTCGACAATCGACGGGAGGGAGAGGCGATAGGCCTGGACCTTGGTCGGATCCAGATTGACCTGGTACTGCCGGACGAACCCCCCGATACTGGCCACCTCGGCCACGCCTTCCACGGCCCGCAGCCAGTACTGGAGATACCAATCCTGGAAACTACGCAAGGCGGCGAGATCGTGTTGTCCCGATTCATCCACGAGAGCATATTGGAACACCCAGCCGACTCCAGTGGCGTCGGGACCGAGCTGGGGCATCACTCCTTCCGGCATGCGGCCTGAGAGTTGACTCAACCGTTCGAGGATGCGCGACCTGGCCCAATAAATGTCTGTACCATCCTTAAAGAGAATGTAGACGTAAGAATAGCCGAAGTCCGAGAATCCTCGAACGACGGTGACCTGGGGCGTGGAGAGCAGTGCCGTGACGATTGGGTACGTGATCTGATCTTCAACGAGATCAGGCGAGCGTCCCGGCCAGGTGGTGTAGACGATGACTTGCGTGTCGGAGATATCCGGCAGGGCATCGATCGGAGTCTGCCACATGGCCCAGAGTCCGACCGCTGAGAATGCAAAGACCAGCAGAAAGACAATGAAGCGGTTTCTCGCACTAAACTCGATGATCCGTTCGACCATGGACGGTTAATCCTTCATCTTCATGCCCGGCATGCCACCCATGCCTTCGACCACGGACTTGAGCCGGCTTTCGCTGTCGATCAGAAAATTGGCCGAGGTCACCACATGCTCACCTTCTTTCAGTCCCTCCAACACTTCCGTCCATTCGCCGGTCTTCATCCCGGTCTTAATCAAGCGCGGCTCCAACTTGCCTCCGCCGTGATGCAGAAACACGACTTGCTTCTGACCGGATTCGATGATGGCTTCTTGCGGGATTGCGAGCTTGGTACCCAGGGTTACCCGCAATTCCACGTTGGCATACATGTCCGGCTTGAGCTTTTCATCACGGTTGTCGAGTTCGAACCGCACCTTTGCCGTGCGGGTCTTCGGGTCTAAGGTGGGATAGATGAAGCTCACGTGCCCGGTCAGGACCGTGCTCGGATCATAGGACAGGGTGACGGCCGCCTGCTGTCCCGCTTTGACGAACGACAGCTCGTATTCGTAGATGTCCGCCAAGATCCAGACGCGCGAGAGATCCGCAATGGTATAGAGCTCCTGGCCAGGCTCCACATGCGCCCCGGCGAGAGCCTCCTTCTTGATGACCGTGCCGGTGATGGGCGAATGGATCGGCAAGGCCTTCAGCACCTTCCCGGTCTTTTCGAGCTCACGAACGTGATCGGCCGTGATATCCCAGAGCTGAAAGCGGCGCTTGGTCGCTTCCAGCAGATCCTGTGAACCCCGCGCCACTTCCGGGAATTCGCTCTCCCCCATTTGCTTGCGACCTTGCAACGCCAAGAGATACTCCTCCTGAGTCGCAACTAGATCAGGACTGTAGATCGTGAAGAGCTGCTGCCCTTTCTTGACATGATCTCCTGTCGCACTGACGAACAGCTGCTCGATCCACCCGTGAAACTTGATCGTGACTTTGGCCAGCTTACGCTCATCCACGGCAACGCGCCCGACGGTCCGGATGATCTTTTCCAGAGGACGACGCGCCACCGGCTCATACTTCACGCCGATCGTTTGAAGGCGTTCCGGTGCAATGGTCACGATGCCTGGCACACCGTCAGACTCGAGGGGAGTCTCTGGTCCAACCGCTTCTTCCACCGGGGCCGGCTTCCTCTGTTGCTCCTTTCCCATCCCCGGCATGTCCATTGCGGCCATCTCGTCCTGTCGGGAATCCGCCGGTGGCAGCACCACCGGCCTCGCCATCAACCAGACGACGGCGGCAGCGACTATGATGAGGACCGCTGCTAGACCGATGACACGCTGACGAGTCATGATCCCGGCTTCCTTTCCGACAGCGGGCCACCTAATGGTCCACCGGTCACGGCTTCGAGTCGGGCAAGCGCTTTCTCGTGGTTGACCATCTCGCCGTGCAGCTCTAGCTGGCTGTCCTGCAGGATCAAGAGACTATTGAGCAATGTCAGAAAGTCCACTTTCCCCACCGCATACCCGGCTTGCGCAGCCTGTAACCCAAGTGTGGCCTGCGGAATAATGGCGTCGCGCAAGATCGTAATCAGCCGCTCGGCGCGCTGCGCTTGTACGAAATTATCCTTCACTTGGAACAAGACATCCTGCCGGGCCGCCGAGAAGTCTTCACGCGCGCCCTCCAGACCGGCCAGGGCTTCCCGCACGCCTTGCTTCTGCTTGGTCTCATAAAACAGGGGGATCTTGATCCCCACCATCACCTGGTACCCGTTGTCGTTGATCCGATCGTTGCGGAGTCCCAAGGCCGTGACATCGAAATCAGGGTAATACTGCCGCTTGGCGAGCGAGACGGATCTTTCGGAACGATCGATACTTTTAGCCGTGGCTAGCAGCGCGGGGGAGAATTCATCGGCGCGCTGGCTGAGTTCCTGAAGAGGGATCGTCAAAATCGTGGTGTGAATTTCCTCCGGTGTCCCCAATGGGTCAGCCGGCGGTCGATTCACGAGACGATTGATCGCGGCGTGAAGACTCTCTTTTTGTTGGTCCAAGACCGCCAGTCGGTCGAGAACTCGTGAAATCTCAACCTGGGCGCGGAACACGTCCTGCTGAGCGGCTTGCCCGACACTGTATCGCGCTTTGGCAGTTTTCTCGAACTGCATCAGGAGAACTTTGTTCTTTTCGACGATCTCGATGCTCTTGTGCACATAGTGGAGGTTGAAATACGCCTCCTTCAACGCCGCGATGAGCCTCAGCCGCGTGGCATTGAATTCCTGCTCCAGCCGGTCGACTTCACTTTGCGCCACCTCGCCCTTCAATCTGAGCTTCCCTGGGAACGGAATCTCCTGGCCAAATCCATACATTGCACCCTGGAGCGGATCGGTCATCGGCATGCGCTGATACCCTAATTGGAGCCTCGGATCAGGGAGTGTCTGGACTTGCGGCACAACGGCCTTGGCCGCATCCCATCGTTCGCGAGCCGCCTTGATTTCCGGGCTCCGGGCGACCAGTTCCTCGATGAGACTCTGGACATTGATCCGATCATCACCAGATACCGTATGGACTGCGGCATTCGAGCGCGTGCCACCACCAGTCTCTTGCGCGCCGCTGGCCCACAGCGGGGTGAGGCCCAAGACGGAGAGTGTGAGGGTAGAGAAGATCCACGACGGGATATGAACGAGTGATCGTTGCATGGCAGCACCTCCAGACCGTATTGAAGAACGAAAGCGGGCATCGCCCGCTCAACCCAAGCAGTCGAGCGGCGAGCACAAGCACTGGAGGTGTGGAATCAGATTCGAAGGACCGAGGAAGAACCGATGGAGATGGGGACAATAGAACACGCGCTGCTCCAGGACCACCGCGTCGGGGCCGAGGGAACTGTGAGCACGGCAGCAGGACTGAGCAGGATCGGCCCATGATCAAGGTCTATGGCTGTGCCATTCTTCACTTGGCGTTCCGGCGAGGACGTTGCGGATGGCGGGCACATGCTAGTTCCGTCCATGGGGCAAGCCATTCCCTCTTCCACGAGCAGCGTCGCACCTTCCGCCACCGAGAGATCGGGCAACGCACACACCGCCCCGATTACCTGGCACAAGGTGAAGAAGAGCACGAGGGCAAAATATTGCGTATTGACTCGTCGAATCATGGGATTGACCATTTCCTACAAGACCTGAGACCTGTCAACTTCGATGCCCAGTCTCTATCAACTGCAGCAGACACGTCAAGTGTCACCGATTACCCATAATATTGTCTAAGCATCGGCGGTGCCAGAAAGAACGGCTGCCAGATCTTCTAGGAGCCCCATATGATTTCATGAGCTTATGCAAACTAGCAGGCCGCGCTTCGAACCTCATAATTGGATGCCACTGAGGCATTTCGGGTCAGTCTCCATATCGATATCCGTGGCAAATCGCGTCAGCTGAGGAGATCCTGTTAAAGGATTCAGCCGCGAGTATTCCGATGCTGTTGTTCTGGATGAAAAATGAATGTGGGCAGGTCTGAATACAATCACGGAATGTGGCCACCTGGAATCATTCAAAGTGGCCCCTCTCGATCAAGAAGGTCGATGGGAAGATCATTAAGCTGGGGAAACTGGTCTCACCAATGGCTGTTCCGTTTCAAGCCGAGCCCCTTGCACGTTTGGCAGGACCCGTCGTCAGATTTGGTTCATTTAGTGAGCGCAGCACACAGCATCTGCCTGCTCCTGCCCGCTCACACATTCTTTGAAAGCCGCGTAAGCTTTTTGCGCCCACTCTTCCCCAGGACAGCCTTGCATCGTCATGGCCACTTCAAGGAATTCAATCAGCTCCTCCTGTGAGACACCCTTATCATAGGCCATTCTCACATACGCCCTGATACAGGGCTCGCAACGAATCGCAATGGAGACAACCATGGCCGCCAGCAGTTTATATTTGGCGGCGACAGCCGCATCCCGATAGGTCTCCTGGCGCATGCGCAGTAAGCTACCGGTTACCTTGGGACTCAAGCGACGTAATTCCGCGAACAGACTCTCGCGTTCTGTTGTCATCTTTTTGCCGCTCCCTTCTTCTCGCCGGCTTTTGTTTCTTCTTCAAGGCTCATTAGAATCGGACAGTGGCCGGTGGGCCGGCCAACGCTGCAAGCCCGGATCAGACTCTCCAGCGCACGGGCCAGTGCCTGTAAGTCGTCAATTTTGGATTCGACCTGCACCAGTTTCGCCCGAGCCTTTTCCTGCACTTCACCACAGCGAGCCGTTGAGGCAACTCGGAGAGCGAGCAACTCAGCGATCTCGCGCAGCGTGAAGCCGAGCGCTTGGGCGTTCTTGATGAACCGCAAACGTCGTTCCTCTTCATGACTGTACAGTCTGTACCCCGAAGGCCTCCGCGTTGATGGAGCGAGCAAATTCACACGCTCGTAGTAACGGATTGTTTGGATATTCACTCCAACAATTCTGGCAAGCTGACCGATCGTTAGTTGAGCAGCCATGTCACCACCATGGGAGACAGTCTACACCTTGTACTCTGGTATAGAGTCAAGCGCCTCAACAAACAGCTGATACCCCTTGACCCAGTACCACGGTATAGGCCGTAGGATAGCGTGCACGAAGGGAGGTGATGACCATGTGTCCCTGGATAGACCAATTCGGCTTTTGCCCCTATGAGGCCGCATCCAAGGCGTGGCAGTGGGTGCATAACCTCGTGAGCTGACCGCTGAGAGGGCAGAAGGGCGGCTTCTCAATATGCCGCCCTTCTGTGGCTTCCCGAATTCAGGCGAAGCACACTTACTCTTGTTCATGACTTCCTACCGAAACGGTTCCGAAGACGAGCCGAACAGCTATGGTGTTTCGAGCAACAACCACGAAGTTAGCTGTCCAGCGTCGAAGCTTTGACGTCGCCAACCTGCGTCGTGGTGCAAGGAGCTCCCATGACGCCATCAAGACCAGCACTCCTGCAAATGCCACTAGTCGGATCAGGAAATCGGTGTTCATAGTTCACGCCTACCAAGTGCAATGCGATAAGTCCTGCCGGTGTCTGTGCCTTTTCGCGTATGACTGTGTGTGAGAGGAACTTATTTCACACAGTCACGCGAGGTGTGTACATGATGACCGCCATACCTACGAGACAAATGGTGGCCCCGATAATATCGAATCGGTCCGGACGAGAGCTGTCCACAGTCCATCCCCAGAGGAGCGACAGTATAATGAACATGCCGCCATAGGCGGCATAGACCCGACCAAAGTGGGCCGTCTGATATGTCGGAATGATACCGTAGACAATAAGAAGGGCCGCTCCAGCAATCCCGTAACCAAGTGGCCTTCCCTCGCGGAACCAGAGCCACACAAGATACCCGCCTCAAATCTCGCACTGACCGGCGAGTACTAATAATCCAAGAACAATCGGCAGCCTCATGATGTCCTCCCGCAGTCTTCTAAAGAGTGTTTGTTCTGCTCGATCTCCTAGGGGTTTGCTCAATACGCTGCTGGAGAGTAAGTAGGATCAGCAACAGTGATAGACCCCGGTGACAACTCTTGTCGTTGACGCCAAGCGAACTGGGCTAGATGGGAAAGGAAAACTCATAAGTAAGCACTTTCGCTGACTCCTATTCCACCTGAACCCGGTCCGATCGATCTTCCACAATCTGCAGCGTGACATGATCGATTCCGTAGCGCTCTCGTAGAAGCTGTTGGAGGCGGTCCAACACTGCATCCCGGTCCTCCCCGACGAGGACCACCACGTGGGCACTGAGGGCGTCGAGGCCGGAGGTAATGGTCCAAATGTGAAGATCATGAATCCCTTTCACTCCAGGCATGCCGGCCATGGCTTGTCCGACCTCTTTGGCGTCCAGATGCGTCGGCACTCCTTCCATGAGCACATGCACGGCCTGAGTGAGCAGTGCCCACGTGCGCCAGACGATAAAGACACTGATGCCCGCGCTCAGGAGAGGATCGATGAGATACCACCCAGTGAGCCAGATCGTAACCCCACCAAGAATGACTCCGACCGAGCTGATCGCATCGCTGAGCACTTCCACATAGGCACTGCGAACATTCAGACTCGACGCGGATTCGTCAGCGAGCAGCTTCATGCTTGCAACATTGACGGCGAGACCGAGGAGCCCGATGAACAACATGGGAATGCCAAGCACGTGTGCCGGCTCGAAGACACGCCGGTACGCTTCATAGAGAATCCAGACGGACAGCAGCAACAGAACTACGGCGTTGGTGACAGCGGTAAGGATCTCGGCACGGTGATACCCGTAACTTTTCTCGGGCGTCGATGGCCTTGCTGCCATCCACATGGCGAAGGCACTGAGTCCAAGCGCGGCCACATCTGTCAACATATGGCCTGCGTCTGCCAACAACGCCAAACTGCCCGTGAGCAGACCGCCGACCACCTCGATGATCATAAACGTCCCGGTGATCAGCAAGACACGTAGCAGATTCTTTTGCTGCGTGGGTCTACTCTCTGATTTGATATGCATGGAACCTCGTCATTCTATGTTGCCGATAGTCTTCCAAGCGGTGCACGACGTACGAAGCCTCGTCATGAACGCCGACTTGGCGAGCGCTAGTGGCCATGGCCGTGCCCGTCGGCCCCCCCTGGAGGCTCTTTCTCCGGAACCGTCACATGCTTGAGGGCCGGTGAATCCCAAATCACTTTGTTCCCCGGTGCCAAGTTGGCCGCCTCAATAAAATGGGTATCGCCTTCCTTGAAAGCCTTCAATTTGTAGAGTGTCTTTCCGAGGTTGTAATGTGCTTCTGCCAGGTGCGACGCGGCGCTGATGGCGGCTTCGAAATGCTGCTGAGCTTCGGCCCACCGATTCTGCTTGTACGCGAGGATCCCTTCTTCATTGTGCTGGGCTGCCGTTGCGCTCACACCTGTCGGCGCGGACAACAACGTAGGCGGGGATGCCGACTGACATCCGCTCTCCACGATTAACACGATCGCAACAACCACCACCGTCTTGTTCAGCATCGATTCCTCCTTCGATCGGCTACTCCGAGATTGAGACGCGGGCTGCTGGCCAGCCAACCCGGAGCCCATTCGCCACGGCCAGAAGTTCACTCACCTCATGGACAAGGACCGCAACGGCGACGCTGAGGAAGCCGCCGACCGCCAAGGGAATCAGGACCGCGAGCAGCAAGAGGGAGAAGGCAATGTTCTCCGTGCTGATCCGCCTCACTTTGGCTCCCAGCCGTAGCGCCTCACCCACCTTCGAGAGATCATCGGCCATCAGGGCCACATCGGCGGCTTCGATGGCGGCATCGGTCCCCGCAGCCCCCATTGCCACCCCGCAGGTGGCGGCGGCTAAGGCCGGCGCATCATTGATCCCGTCCCCCACCATCACCACAGCGCCATAGCGGGCTTCCAGGTCGTGCACCGCTCGGACTTTGTCTTCCGGCTTGAGATCCGCCAGGTAGGAGTCGATTCCCAGCGCCTGGGCGACGCTCCGCGCCGTTCGCGCATTGTCCCCTGTCAGCATGACGACGCGGACGCCCATGGTATGCAGGCCAGCGATGACCTCGCGCGCGCCCTCACGGATACGGTCCTGCAGCGCGAGCAGGCCTCGCAGGATGTGTTGATTGCCCACCAGCACCACGGTCTTCCCGTCTGCCTGAAGCGCGCGCACATGGTCCTCGATCGTCGTCAGGTCCACGCCGAGCTGTTGGAATAGATCGGGACTCCCCACGTACCAGCTCTGGTCTCCCACGACCGCGGTCGCTCCCGCACCCATGAGCGCGTGAAACGCTCGCACCTCCACCGGAACGATCTCGGCGCCCTGCGCTCGGTCCACAATCGCCCTGGCCAGTGGGTGCTCCGAGCCATATTCCATGCCAGCGGCCAATGCGAGCAGTTCCTCTTCGGAACCGGTGAACGGAATGAGATCCGTCACCACTGGTCTCCCGTAGGTGAGAGTCCCGGTCTTGTCGAACGCGACCGCGCGAATCCGGCCGAGGTGCTCCAGATGCACGCCTCCTTTGATCAAGATGCCGTGCTTGCCTGCTGTGCCGATGGCGGCGGCAGTCGCAACCGGCGTGGACATCACCAGCGCGCAGGGCGCCGCTGCCACCAAGAGCACCACGGCTCGCATCGCCCAGTCGGCTACTGGCAACCCCAGGAGTCCTGGCACAAGAAGAAACCCCAGGGACACCAGCAGGACCAGCGGGCTGTATCGTCGACCGAACCGCTCGATCCATTGCTGGGCCGCGCCTTTTCGTTCCTGCGCTTCTTCAACCAGGTGAATGATCTTCGCTAGGGTATTATCCTTAAACGAGGCCGTCGCGTCGACTTCCAAGAGGCCGTGCCGGTTGAGCGATCCGGCGAAGACCTTCATTCCTGGACCCTTGTCCACGGGAATGGATTCTCCCGTAATCGGGGATTCATCGAGACTCGAACTGCCCGATCGGATGATCCCGTCGGTAGGAAGCGTCTCGCCAGGGCGAATCAGGAAGCGATCGCCCACCTGGAGGCGTTCGGCCGGGATGGTCAGCTCCTCTCCGTTCCGCAGCACATGGGCTTCCTTGGGGGCAAGATCGAGCAAAGCTCGAATCGCCGACCGCGTCCGGGCATACGTGTACTCCTCCAAGCCCTCAGCGGCCCCGTAGAGAAAAACGAGAAAGGCCGCTTCATCCCAAAGACCCAAGATGCCGGATCCGACTGTCGCCGCCAGCATCAAAAGGTCAATCCCCACGACCCGTTCGCGCACCAGTGCCTCCACCGCCTCGCGACTCCAGTGATACCCGCCTAAGGGGATCGCAAGGAAGTAGAACAGGCGCTCGGCTTGCGACGAGATCAGTCCCAGATGGGCGAGAACGAATCCCGCACCAGCCAGCGCGCCCGCTATGAGCGCGTTGCGAAGCACGGGATAGCGCCACCATGGCCCGTCAAAGCCGTCTCGGTGATCACGTCCTTCCGGCATCACGGGGCTCATTCTGCTCTCACACATGTTGTTCCCTCACTGATCACTCAGACGACCGGTCAAGCTCAGGGATTCTTCCTGTCGAGACTCGCTAGCCCCAGCGATGCGGGCGCTGTCCAACGTTCCGATCTGCGCGATCCGAAGTCTCTACAGAAGATCCTTCCGCTTCTCTTCGAACTCCTGCTTATTGATCTCCCCACGGGCGTAGCGCTTTTTCAGAATCTCCAAGGCCGATTCCGGCTCGCGAGAGGCTGACCCAAATCCCTTTTCCAACCAGGACTTGACCCACAACATCGCTGCGATCGCCCCGGCCGACAAGAACAGAACCATCGCAGCATAGCCCACCCAGCCCCAAAGCCCCATCATTGGTTCGTGCATGGCTGTCTCCTTCAGCTTTGCAATAACTCCTCATGCCGCGTGTCTCCGGGTACCTCTTCGGACCCACAAGGCTTCAGCCGAAGCGACTGGCCCGCTGCACCCGCAATGTCTCTGATGGCGCGTTCCAGATTCACCCCAAGCTGGACCTCTTTCCGCCGTCGCTCTTCGGAAGGGAACACGGCAAGCGTTTTCCCGGGGATCAGGACCATGACCGTCTGCGTACTCCACAGCGGTCCGCCACAGGGTCCTGTCTGCACGGCCTCGACTTCGACGCGCACCGGGCGCAAGGCCCAGCCAAAGGCATAGGCCCCGCCCCACCAAAATGGCAGATCCGTGGACAGATCGAGCGCCATGAAGCCGCCCACGACGGCCGGGTTCCAGCCGGAGGCGAACCCGACGGTCATGAGATGAGCGGTCGCTGTCATCGCCCAACCTCCCACCCAGTACTGCCAGCGCACGGCACCATAATCTGGGATGCGTCCCGTGATAATGATATCGGCTCCGCTCTCGTCGGCCAGGGCACGGAGTTGCGCTTCACTGAACCGGTCCCGCCGAACGCCGAGATTGCCGACCAGACGCCTGGTCTCGCCGAATGGCACGACCCGGAATCCCGGTTGCGCGGCCACCTGTTCCGTCAACAGCCGCTGCGCTTTGAGTTCGACCTCCTCGATGAGCTGAGCCCGGACGATCGGTTCGAGTTCTGCGGGCGGCGTTTCCTCGAACGTGTGCACCTGCGTGCTCTTCGTGATAGGCGCCTCCAGCCTGACCTGCGCCACCATGATCGTCATCGGGGGATCCGGCGGCGGCAGTTTCCTGGACCACCAGCCGGCACATCCACCGGTCAGGCTGAATAGGATCAGGGTGAATGCAGCGAGCAGGCGGGGCCTCCCGCGCGCGCTTTTAATGGCTCCGGACGCCACGCCCTCATCGCTTGCTACGACTGTCATCCCCTCTTTCCCTTGCACCGCCCCTCCTTGTGAAGAAACCATGAGGTCTACGGTCCACAACGCTGAAAGATCTCTTCGCAATGCTCATGCGTGGCCGTCGATTCCGGCGTCATCTCGTACTGCACCTGAGTCACCCGACCATTCTCCAATGTCACGATTGCCGTGCAGCCATGCCGCACGCCCTCCGGACGGCTGCCTTTGGTTCCAGGGAATGAGCCTTCGAGCAAGCCTCCCTCCTTGTAGTAGCTCAAGACTCTCAGGCGATCCTGCGACGAGACTGTCCGCGGTGCCTCTGCGCAGGCCAGAACCTCCGACTCGGATTTGCCGAGGAGCGCTTGCTTGGCGGTGATATGGCGAGAGGAAAGTGTCTCGACGCAGCCGCTGATCGTGACCGGGGCGAGAATCACGAGCATCCTGATTAGGAACCACCGAAGATCATTACGACAATTGAACCTCATGTGGCCACCTCTCTGTCAGAAGCCGGTGTGAGTACGGCTGCCTCCACGGCGCGCCGCTGTGTGATTCGCTGTTCCATCCAGCGATAGAGCACGGGAAGCACGACCAGGGTCAGAACGGTGGATGAGAACAACCCCCCGATGACGACTGTCGCAAGCGGCCGCTGGATCTCGGAGCCGGGACCCGTCGCCAGCAGCAGCGGGATGAGCGCCATCATGGCCACGATCGCGGTCATCAGCACAGGCCGCAACCGGAGGACCATACCGGTCAGCACCGCCTCGTCCAGTGCCATGCCCTGTTCCCGCAGTTGGTTGATATAGGCGATCTTCACCACTCCGTTGAGCACCGCCACCCCGAACAAGGCAATGAAGCCGACGGAGGCCGGCACCGACAGATACAGTCCGCCGAGCATCAGTCCCAGTAGCCCGCCGACCATGGCAAACGGAATCGCCAGCAGGATCAGCGCCGCTTGTCTCAGGTTCCCGAACGTAAAAAAGAGCAGCAGAAAGATCAGGCCGATGACCAGGGGGACGACCACGGCCAGGCGTGCCATGGCCTGCTGCTGGTTTTCGAATTGACCGCCCCACGTCACATAGTACCCGGGGGGGAGCTGCACCTGACGGGTTACGGCCGTCTGGGCCTCTTCGACGGCGCCAACCAGGTCACGCCCGACCACATTGGCTTCGATCACAATCCGGCGGCTCGCATGCTCACGGCTGATCTGTGCCGGCCCTTCCACGATTCGGATGTCGGCCAGGTCGCGCAGGGGAATGCGGGACCCGTCCGGCGCCGTCACCCACAATGCCGCAATCGTGTCCACATCGGCGCGCTGAGCATCCGGAAATCGCACCCGGATCGGAAAGCGCCATTGCCCTTCGAATACCTCCCCGGCGGCAATCCCAGCCCCGACGGCTTCGATCACCTCCGTGATCTCGGCCACGTTGATCCCATGGCGTGCGATCTTGCCGCGGTCGATGTCGAGCTTCAAATAGTAGAGACCCGACACCTGCTCGACCCGGAGATCCGTCATGCCCCGCACCTGCCGCACCTCCCGCGCGATCTCGTCCGCTTTCATCCGTAACGTCTCCAGGTCATCGCCGAACAATTTGATGGCGACCTGGGATCGGACCCCCGACACCAGTTCATCGACCCGCATGGCAATCGGCTGAGACAATCCGAACGCGATGCCGGGCACTTGTTCCATCCGGTGACGGACCTGCTCCTCAATATCGGCTTTGGATGGGGCCTGCCACTCGGAGGTGGGCTTGAGCAAGACATACATATCACTGAGTTCCATCCCCATCGGATCCGTCCCCAGTTCGTTAGCGCCCGTGCGCGAGACCACGGAGCGCACGTCCGGGATCTCCAGTAACACCCGCTCGACGTCCCCCGCAATTTTCAGCGATTCAGTGAGGCTGATGCTCGGGAGCCGCATCATATTCACCACGATGGTGCCTTCGTCCATGCTCGGCACGAATTCCCGGCCGATGAACGGGACCAATGCCGCCCCGCCGACAAGCACGCCAACCGCCGCCAGCACGATCAGACGGGTTCTGCGGATCGCCCCCTCCAACATCTGCCGATACCGCCGCCTGACTCGGTCCAACAAACGCCCGCCCTCGGTGGCCGCACGCGGCTTCATCAGGATCGCCGCGAGTACCGGGACCACCGTCATTGACAGCACCAGGGAACTCAGGAGGGCGATCACCACCGTGAGGGCCAGCGGAATGAACATCTTACCTTCCATCCCTCGGAGCGTCAGGAGCGGGACAAAGGTCAAGGCGATGATCAACTCTCCGAAGAGGCTCGGCTTCCGGACTTCCAGAACAGCGCGCAAGACGACGGGCAACCGCTCGGCGATCACGAGGGTTCGCCCTTGGGTCCGCTCGCTCAGATGGCGCTCCACATTTTCCACTTGCACGATCGCCGCATCGACAATCATCCCCAGCGAGATGGCCAAGCCGCCCAAGGACATCAGATTCGCCGACAGGCCGACTTGCTGCATAATCAGAAACGTGGCCAGGATGGCCAGCGGCAGCGTCAGGGCGACGACGAGCGCCCCGCGGAGATTCCGGAGAAACAGATACAGCACGAGGATCACGACTGCGATACCCTCCAGCAAGGCCCGCTCGACGGTGTCCAGCGCCCGCGCGACTAATTCGATGCGGTCATAGAACGGGATCACCGAGACGCCGGACGGCAAGACCCGGTTGATCAGCTCGACCTTGTCTTTCACCGCTGAGACCACCTCCCGGCTATTGCCGCCGCGGAGCATGACGGCAATGCCTTCGAGCACCTCGCCCTTCCCATCTCGCGTCACGCCCCCCAAGCGGATCGCGGTCCCTTGGCGAACCTGGGCGACGTCTCGGAGATAGATGGGCGTGCCTTTGTGCGCCGCTACGACAATCTGTTCCAAATCCGTTGCAGAGCGGGCGAGACCTACGCCGTGGACCACCAACTTATCTCCCCCCTGCTCGATGTACCCGCCCCCGGCATTTTGGTTGTTCCCCACGACCGCCACATGGACTTGGCGCAACGTGAGCCCAAAGCTCGTCAATCGATTGGGATCGACGAGGACTTCATACTGCTTCGCCAGGCCGCCCAACGTATCGACATCCGCAAGGCCCGGAACCGCGCGCAGCATCGGACGGATGACCCAGTCCTGGAGGGTCCGCAATTCCATTAAATTTGTTTGTGTCGAGCCCTCGACGAGATACATAAAGACTTCACTCAATCCCGTACTGACCGGTCCGAGCTCAGGTTCGGCGCTTGGGGGAAGACTGGATCGCGCTTCGAGCATTCGTTCCAAGACGAGTTGCCGGGCGAAATAGATATTCATCTTGTCTTCAAAGACCACCGTAATCACCGAGAGCCCGAACCGCGACACCGACCGCAGTTCCTTTTTGCCCGGCAGGTTTGTGAACTCGATTTCCAGGGGAAAGGTCACGAGGCGTTCGATTTCGGCAGGAGCAAGCGCGGGCATCTTGGTAATCACTTGGACCTGGACCGGCGTCACGTCGGGAAAGGCATCGATCGGCAGATGGCGGAACGCCGCCACGCCGCTCACGATCAGTCCGAGAACCGTAAGCAGCACGATGAGCCGTTGTGCGAGCGCGGTGCGGATCAGTCGTTCAATCATGGCTCACCCGGTATCTGTTCGCGAAGGTACTCTGACTTCAGGGCATAACTGCCTTCCGTGACCACTTCATCTCCAGAAGTGAGCCCCGCGACGACCTGGATGTACTCGCTTGAGGCCTGACCGAGGGTCACCTCGCGGGACTCGAACCGACGCGGTCCCCGCACCACGAAGGCGACCGTCCGGCTGCCGACCTGCTGCACTGCCGCGCGCGGCACGCTTAAGACGGATTGCTCGTCCGTGACCAAGGTGACTTCGGCAAACATCTCGGGCCGCAACTGGCCGTCAGGGTTGGCCACGTCCGCACGCGCCGTCACCGTCCGTGTCGCGGGATCGATCACGGCCCCGACGTAGGTAATCGCGCCTCGAAAGATGGTGTCCGGATACGCCGACACCCGCACTTCGACGGGAAGCCCCGTCTTCAGCCGACCGGCTTGCTGCTCCGGGAAATCGGCGCGCACCCAGACGGTTGAGAGATCCGCCACTGTGAACAGGATCTTATTCGGGTCGACGACTTCGCCGATCGTGGCGTTCCGCACGATCACCTCCGCGGTAAAGGGGGCTCGGAGCGAGACGCGCGCGACCTCCGCATGGGGTAAGGTCCTGGCGGCCAGCCGCTGGATCTCCCGCTCGGTCATGCCGAGTAAATGCAGCTTCTCCTCCGATTCATGCAGATCGGCTCGCGCGTTCTCATACTCGGCCTCGCGCCGCTGCTGTTCCCCCCCCCCGATGGCGCCGCGATCGAGGAGCGCTTGGGCCCGTTCGAGCGCCTTTTCCATCACGCTCAGCGTGGTTCTCGCTTTCCGGTATTCCAACTGGGCTGCGGCAAAAGCAGGGCTATCGAGCAAGAGCAGCCGATCACCTTCCTTCACTCGACCGCCAAGGTTCGCGTACACGGCCACGATATGACCGGGGACTCGCGCACTGAGCTGCGCCAAGCGATTCTCGTTGGGCAAGATTTTCCCCGCTTGCGCTTTGAGGGTCGCCCGAATCGGACGGAGCGTCACACGATCCGTCTGAAGGTGTGCCAGGATCAGGCTCCCTTCCGACAGTTCGAGGATACCCGGCTCAGCGGATGTCCTAGCTGTCTCCGAAGGCGGCTTCGGCTGATCCTCTTGCTTCGACCCACAAGACATCTGAACGATGGCGACCAACAGCAGCACGGCGATCCGTAGAGGGAGCCTTGATGAAGACATCCCGAAGCGACTATTCATGTCAACCCTCCCACCGCCCGTTCTAATCGGGCCAGCGCAATGGAATGATCGGCTCGCGCTTGGGCATATTCGAGGAGGGTCTGACGGTTGACACGTTGCGCGTCAATGACCTCGAGCAGGCTGGTCGCTCCACGGCGAAAGCTGAACTGCGCAATGTCGAGGGCTTCCTGGGCCTGATGGAGAAGCCCCTGCTCAAAGACCTGCATTTGTGCCTGCGCCGTTTGCATCTCCTGAAAATACTGCGTGATGGTCTGCTCCAATTCCTGTTGAAGGCGATCTCGCTCCGCTTGGGCCTGGCGATGGATTCCCATCGCGCTACCGATTTCTCCCTGTCGGCGATACCAAAGAGGCAGCGGCACGCTCAATCCTGCCGTCATGGATTCATCGCCGGTTTCCCGATGATAAGTGCCAAACACCGCCACGTTCGGCATGCGTGAGGCGCGTTCCTGCTCGATGGTGAATTCGGCTTGTTCAACCACTCGCTGCTGTCGACGAAGTGCCGGATGTCGGTCGAGCGCCTGATCCGTCAGGACACGTAGTTCCAGTCCCGACCTTACCGTTTCAAACTCCCCCTGAATGACAAATGATTCTCCGAGGGCTTTGCCTGTCACTGTATTCAGTTTGCCTCTCGCCACGAGCAGCGCGTTGTCCGCCCTCGCCAGATCTTTTTTGGACTTCTGGAGTTCGACGGTGGCCTTGATCAACTCAAACCTTGCCGCTTCCCGCGTGCTGACGCGGGCACTCACCACTTTCACGAGGTCTTCGACGGTCTTCAGGTTCTCCCGCGCAAGCTGTGCGTCTTGTTGCGCGAAGAGTAAGTGGAAAAACGCCTCTTTGACCTCGGCCGTGACCATCACTTTGGTTTCTTCCATGCCAGCGAGAGCGCCGGCCACCCTCGCGTCAGCAGCGCGTTGTCGGGCTCTGCGTTTGCCCAGCCACTCCAGCGGTTGCTCTACGGTGATTGTCCGTTCGATAATCCGAGTGCCGGTACTGGGATCTCGAATTGCGCCTGGCCCAGCTGCTCCGATGATCGATGGGTTGAGGTATGCTCCCGCAGCGACTCTTTGCCCCTGGCTCTGCTCCACTGCTCCCTCCGCTGCAGCCAGAGTCGGATTGCGATTAAGTGCCAATTCAATCACGTCATCGAGCTTGAAGGTACGAGCATCTGTGTTGGCGGCCGCTGATTCCCCGCTCCAGATGCTTCCTACCAGCGAGGCAATGGCGATAAAACGCATGGATGTGTATTGCATGAGAACTCCCTCCATTGCCCGCATGCCTGGGCAATGCTTCGACTGTTGCTAAGTTATGAGAACAGCTAAGTTGCGAAGAGTCAGAGACTCAGGGGAGGGTGGAAAAGGAACTTGACGAAGGTCGGCACATACAATGGAGAGTTCAGGATGACATCAACTGCAAACGGAGAGATGATGTCAGGAGCAGGAGGAGACACTGACTGGAACAGAAGATGGCAAGGACACCCATCATCTATCACGGCCCCATCGGGAGACGGAGAATCGTCCGTCATTTCGGCCTGAGCTGCGACGGGCCCGAGTGGCCACTCACCGAGGCAAGCGAAACCCGTGAGTTGGACTCCAAGCAAAAGAACCAGCCCGATGAGCGGTAAATGTGAATTCTGTCTTTTCACCCGCAACTACCTCTTCCTGGTCAAAATATAGCACGATCCTCGCAAAAAAACAGTACATTCGTTGGTGGCGAGTAACAGTTGGTTTCAAACCGGTGATCGGCGAGGCGATCCATTTCATGATCACGGCGCCGAGGTCCGCATGATAAAGCGAGCCTATGATCGTGTGGTGTTCCTGGTCATCTAACTGCGAACCCTCTGTCCTTTTCTTAAATTGCAAAATAATCCACCGAATCAAGAAGGGGTGGCTGAAGGGATCAACTGCCCCTTCCGATGCAGGGTTCGTGATTAGGTATCAGCCCGCTGCCAAAGGCTAAATAGGGCCGACCAGAGACAGCCAATTCCTCTTCCAAGGGATATGGGGTATCACCTCCTAAACGGTTTACTCGGGATTCCCAATCCGGATGATCAAATTCATGGCTCCTACATTCGCTCTCCAGACAAAACGGACAGGGTAGGCAGCCATACCCTGTCGCATTCCCGATCACCGACCAGATCTTAGTCAGAAAGGCAAGTAAAGGAGCCTGATCCGCTCCTCCAAAGCCTGAATTTTGTTTTCCGTCCACTTCACCACATCGGAGCAAGATGTACCTTCCCTCTGAGCTGTATCGAACAGGCGTGCAATCTCAACCAGCGTGAACCCCCAAGCTCTTCGCTTTTTGGATGAATGTGACCCGTTGCACGGCTTCTGGTTTATAGAGACGATAGTTGCTGTAATTGCGATCTGGCCGCGGAAGTAGTCCCACGCTTTCCCAGTATCGCAAGGTTTTTGAGGAAACTCCGGTCCTTCTATTAAGTTGCAGAATGGTGAGCATATGTGATTCCATCCGAGTTCTTGGTTTGTAGGTTAGTCCAGTTGCAGGAAAGTGCAACCTTGCTCTACAGACCATTTCAAGGCTTTGGGTTCAACCAAAGAGCCCTGCCCCGCCACAAAGCATACAGCACTGGTATCACCACCAGCGTCAGGATGGTTGAGCTCACCATGCCGCCGATCATCGGTGCGGCAATCCGTTTCATCACATCGGCGCCCGTGCCGGCGGTCCACATGATCGGGAGTAATCCCCCCATAATCGCGGCAACCGTCATCATTTTCGGGCGCACACGCTGGACGGCTCCTTCCATGATGGCTTCGCGCAAGTCATGAACCGTCACCATGCGGCCTTCGCGCACTCGCCGCTCACATGCTTCATCGAGATAGACGAGCATCACGACCCCCGTCTCTGCCGCCACACCGGCCAGCGCGATGATCCCCACCCAGACCGCCACACTGAGGTTGTAGCCTAGATAGTCGAGATACCAGATGGCCCCGATCGCGGCGAAGGGGACGGACAGCAAGACGATCAGCGATTTCGCGAGCGAGCGGAAATTGAGGTACAGGAGCAAGAGGATCAAGGCCAGGGTCACGGGGACGACTAGCTTTAATCGCTCTTCGGCCCGCACCAGATGCTCGTATTGACCGGTCCAGATCAGCCGGTACCCAGGGGGTAATGTCACTCGGTCTCGGACCGCGCGTTGGGCATCTTCGACATAGCCGCGCAGGTCGCGTCCACTGACCGCGACCGACACCAGCCCGGCCAGCGCCCCGGCCTCATCCGCGATCGACGTCGGCCCCTGCGTGATGACGAGATCTGCAATTTGTCCGAGCGGAATCTGCGCACCGCTTGGCGTGGGGATCAGCACCCGCTTGAGTCGGTCTGGGTCATCGCGTAGTTCGCGCTTGTAGCGGACATTCACAGGATACCGCTCCCGCCCCTCGACAGTGGTCGTCACGGTTTCTCCCCCGATGGCCGAGGTGATCACCGCTTGCACATCCCCCACCGTCAGACCATAGCGGGCCGCTTCGCGTCGGTTGACGGTCAGGTCCAGGTAATATCCTTCGTTGAGCCGTTCCGCGAAGGCGCTCTTGGTGCCTGGCACGCTCGCCAAGACCTGCTCGATTTCCACTCCGATTCGCTCGATCGTCTTCAGATCCGGTCCCAGGACTTTGATCCCTACAGGACTCCGGACGCCGGTCGTGATCATTTCGGTGCGGGTCTGGATCGGCATCCACCAGATGTTCGGAAAGCCGGGAATGCGCAGCTTGGCATCCATCTCATCCAATAACCGGTCCCAGGTCAGGCCGGCGCGCCATTGCGCTTCCGGTTTCAGGGTGACTGTGATCTCGGCCATTCCCACGAAGGCTGGATCGGTGGCCGTCGGGGCCTTCCCCATCTTGCCGAACACCCGTTCCACTTCCGGGAAAGTCATGAGCAACTGGTCCTGGACCTGCAACACCTTGGCCGCTTCGGGGATCGAAAGGCCAGGCACGGTGGTCGGCATGTAAAGGATCGTCCCCTCGTTCAGCGGAGGCATGAACTCCGCCCCCAGGCGCATGAACACCGGCACCGTGAGCCCGACCGCCGCCACCGCCAGCGCCAGCGTCAGCCAGCGAACGCGCAGTACGCCTGAAAGGATGGGCCGGTACAGCGCGATCAGCAGCCAGTTCAACGGATTCCTGGTTTCCGCCCGGATGCGCCCCCGGATCAGGAGGACCATCAGCACAGGAGCTAACGTTACCGACAGCGCGGTGGCAGAGAGCATCGCAAATGTCTTGGTATACGCCAACGGTGTAAACAGTCGGCCCTCCTGTGATTCCAGTGCAAAGATCGGCAGGAACGACACGGCGATCACCAGCAGCGAGAAGAACAAGGGACGGCCGACTTCTTTGGCCGCTGCAATGATGGTCTCGATCCTGTCCGAATGGGGATGTTGTTCCAACCGCTTGTGCGCGTTCTCCACCATCACAATGGCGGCATCGACCATCGCGCCGATGGCAATGGCAATCCCTCCGAGCGACATGATGTTGGACGTGATCTTCAAGTAGGCCATCGGAATGAACGCGAGGAGTACGGCCACGGGCAGAATGAGGATGGCCACGCATGCACTGCGGAGGTGAAACAGGAAGACCAGCGCGACCAGGCTGACGATGACACTCTCCTCCAACAGCTTCTCGCGGAGCACGGCGATGGCCCGATGAATGAGATCAGACCGGTCATACGTGGGAATAATGCGCACACCGTGAGGCAGGGCTGGTGTGATTTCTGCCAGCCGTGCTTTGATTCGTTCGATCACGGCGAGCGCGTTCTCTCCGGCCCGCATAATCACGATACCGCCGACCGTCTGGCCCTTGCCGTCCAACTCGGCGATGCCCCGACGCTGGTCTGGCCCGACGTGGACATGGGCAATGTCCCGGATCAAGATGGGCGAGCCACGACCATCTGTCCCGACGGGGATCAGCTCAATATCCTCAATCGATCGCAGGTAACCTCGCCCTCGAATCACGTATTCCGTGCCGGCCATTTCTAAGACACGGCCGCTCACCTCCGCATTACTGTTCCGGACCGCTTCAATGATCGTCTTGATCGGTAATCGGTAGGCGGCCAACGTGTTCGGGTCCACTTCGATTTGATACTGCTTGACGAACCCGCCGACCGCCGACACTTCTGCCACGCCGGGCACACTTTCTAGTTGGTAGCGCAGGGACCAATCCTGAAGGCTGCGGAGCTGCGCCAGGTCGTGTGCGCCAGACTCATCGACCAGTGCATACTGATACACCCACCCGACGCCGGTCGCGTCAGGGCTTAGAGTCGGTGTGACTCCGGAGGGCAACTTCCCGGTCAACTTCTGCAGATATTCCAGCACACGACTTCTTGCCCAGTACAAGTCCGTCCGATCTTCGAAGATCACGTACACGTAGGAGACCCCGTATTCCGAGACCCCCCGCACTCGTTTGACTCTCGGCCCGGCAAGCAGAGACGTGACGATCGGATACGTGACCTGGTCTTCCATCAACGTGGGGCTGCGCCCCTGCCACTCGGTGTAGATGATCACCTGGACATCGGACAGATCCGGGATCGCATCCAGCGGAACCTGAAATACCGCCCAGGCCCCCCAGGCTGTCAGCATCAACACACAAAGGATGACCAGGATTGGATTGCGGGCGCTTCCTTCAATGAGTCGCGCGATCATGATCGATTACAGGCCTCCCCCGACGACCGAGAACTGAAACTTTTCGGCAATGGGGGGTCGCCCTGGGACCGTCAGGTTGACCGTCACCATCCAGGTGCCGCCCATGCCGAACCTCACCGTCCCTTCGTAGAACCCGTCCTTGGTGTGGCGAGCCGGCGCCTTGGAATCGGTCATGCCCGGCATCGGCATGGTATAGACAAAGACGACCTGCGCATTCGTCACCGGCTTGCCGGCCTGATCCCTCACGTTAAGCCGAAGTAGCACGTCACCGGCCTTGGGGTTTTCCGGCACCGTTGCGAGGGAGAGAGTGAATCCGTCCATCTGACGAGTCTCAGCCACTGTCATCCCGTTCTTGCTCCCCATCTCCATGCCCGGCATATCTTCCATCTTGCCCTCATGGGCGCCGCGCATCTGCCAATCGGCCATGCCGATCCGACCCATCATGGCCTGCATGCTCGACGCCGAGGCCAACTTGCTCTCTGCGTCCAACAAGAAATTGGCTGAGGTCACGATCCGATCTCCTTCCTTGAGTCCTTCCAGCACCTCCACAGAGTCCTGACTCCGACGCCCCAACTTGACCGACGCCGGCTCATAACGGCCTTGCCCCCGATCCATGAACACGAGTTGGCGGAGCCCAGTCTCCAGGACCGCTTCCTTTGGCACCACTAAGGTGTGGATCGCATCCGTGTGCAAGGTCACGTTCCCGTACATGCCGGGCTTCAGTTTCAGCCCAGGATTCGGCAATTCCACCCGCACGCGCGCCGTACGGGTGTCGGTATTCAACGACGGGTAAATGTACGACACGTTGCCGCGAAAGGTTGTTCCTGGATAGGCGGCGAACGTCACTAAAGCCGGCTGATTGAGCCTTACCGCCGCGACCTCGGATTCATAAATGTCGGCAGAGATCCAGACCGTGGAGAGATCCGCTACCTCATACAGTGTCGTGCCTGGTTCCACATATTTCCCAGGCAAGGCTTCTCGCTTCAGGACGATCCCGGAGGACGGGGCATAGACCGTGAGCTCCGGCGTGGCTGTCCCTCGACGCTCCAGCGTGGCAATTTGCAGATCGGTCACGTCCCACAAGTGCAGGCGCTCCCGCGCACTCGCCACGAGGGACGCCGCGTTGGCTGTGACCTCAGCGAGCGGACTCGCAGCCAGTTGGCCCTGCATTTTCACGGCGAGAAGATACTCGTCTTGCGTGGCCAGGAGGTCCGGTGAGTAGAGGGTGAAGAGGGGTTCGCCTTTGCGTACGGGGCGACCGATCGAATCGACGAAGACCTCTCGCACCCACCCGGAGATTTTCATTGTGACCTGAGTTAAGCCACGTTCGTCATAGCCGACCGTGCCGACGGCGCGAATCTCTTGCCCCAAGGACGCGTAGGTGACCGGGGCACTCCGGACTCCGATCAACTGTCTCATCACAGCCGGAACCACCACCGCCCCCGATGGCGCTCCGGACATGCCGGGCATCTCACCCGCCCGCCCCACGGGCGCTGAGGCGCCCGCTTCTCCCATGCGGCCCATGTCTTTCATGGGCATCGTGCCCTCCATCGGCATCCCTTTCATGTCCCTCTGCTTCAAGTCACCCGTCATCATTCTGTGAGCAGTGAAGAAGCCAACGGCGACTCCGGCGATCACAGCGCTCGCCACGACGCCAACTACGAAACTGTTTTTGAGTGTCTGCCGGTTCATGAGGGTTTCTCCTTTAGGTCTGAATTAGCTCTGGCGATCGAGGTCGACCCCAACGACCTGCTCGAGTTCAGCCAGTCGATGCTGTCGGTCCACGAGGGCCTTGAAATACTCAAGCTGAAATCCTCGCCACGCCCGCTGGGTTTCAATCAGATCCAGAAACCCTGCTTTGCCCGCACGATACCCGACACGCGCCGCGTCCAGGCTTTGCTCGGCCTGTGGCAAGATGGTGGTGCGATACAACGTGGCCACCTGATCAGTGGCCCGGAGCCTGGCCAGGAGATCTTTGACCTGAAACCGGGTCAGGTTTTCTAAGGTATGGTGTTGCGCCCGCGCGGCCGAAACCGCTGCCGCGGCCTCCTGTACGCCTGCGTCATACTTCGGTTTGGTCCAGAACGCGAAGGGGATGCTCATCGCCACGTAGGCGCCGAATCCGTCGTTGGCCTGAAAGTTCTGGAAGCGCTGGAACGCCACATTAAAATCCGGGTAATACTGCCGCTGGGCCAGGGCACGGGACTGCTCGTTCCGTTGCACGGCCAGCTCGGCGGCTTTGAGCTCCGGCCTGTCGTTCAGTGCGAGACGGTGGAGATCGTCGAGAGTTTTGTCGAGTGGGATCTGAGACGGCTCTTGAGGGATGCCCAAGGGTGAGGTGGAATCCCGATCCAGCAGGGTATTCAGCATCGCTTCGGCGGTCTCGCGACGCTGTTCCAGGACGGGAAGCTGCTGGAACAGCATGGACAGCTCGACCTGGGCTTTGAGGACATCGGCTTGGCTTCCCTTGCCCGTACGGAACTTCGCGGTCGTAATCTCTACGAATTGTCCGAGCAGCTCGACTTGTTCATGATGAATCTGGATCGCCTTGTGTGTGAGGAACAGATCGTAGTAGGCCTGCTTGAGGCGGGCGACGAGCTCCCGTTCCTTTCCACGGACCGCCTGCTCGGTCATCTCGGCCGAACGACTCGCTACGTCGCCTTTGAGCGCGAGTTTGCCGGGAAAGGGGAGATTCTGCGAGAGACCGAAGATACTGTTCTGCGTCTGCGTGACGTTGAAGGTCTGGGGGACATTAAACAACGTGACGGACAGGGTGGGGTCATCCAATGACCGCGCCTGTGTAATCCGATTCGTGGCGGCTTCCCATTGTTTACGCGCCGCCGCAAGCTCAGGATTCCTGGCCAGGACCTCCTGAATCAATTCTGGCAACGCCAGTCTGTTACCGGGTAATGAGTTGGGGTCCTGTGCCTTCGATAGTCCGCTGCTGAAACACAGTACCAGCACCGACGCAACCGCCACACACTGACGTCGTTTATTCTGTCTCATTGTAAGACCTCCCAGAGTTCCCCCACGTTCGATGCCCAGTCTCTGCTCGGTCGTACGCGTCCAAAAGAAAGAATGAGACGGTAGGCCGGACGCCGAAACCGAGCATCGAGCAGCACAGGTTATTGCAATGGAACGATTACGAGATGAGGGCTGGGAAGATCAGATGCGAAGCACGGAAATCTTGAGTAGGAGATCCCGGGGAGGACCGTCCGGAGAATGATCATCCACACGGCTATTGTGCGAGAGGACGGCGACACGAAGAGCTATTGAGGCGGTATCTTCCGGACAGAGCGCTTGAGAGTCACTGTCGACGTGGAGCTTATCGGCAGACTGCACACCGAGCGTCTTAAACGCATCGCAGAACTGATAGACCGGTGGTTCCTCTGGAGTCGAACAGCCTTTACCCATTGCAGCTTCCGTGATGCCACTCACAGGCAAGAGGCAGGCATAGGCATTGAAGCTCAACGCGAAAAAGAGCACGATGAGCGTGCAGGCTAGAATAGAACTGGAGTGATGAAACCGTACGTGCATAGCGTCAGTCTATTCCCCTTCCATCTCAGGCGTCAACGGTGTTCCTCATATACTACTTTTGGCACCACCGCCTCAAACGGAACGGATCCAAGCAGATACTCAACCAGCCACTCACACCGACTAGCCAGAACGTTGAAGTATCACTCATCAGGAATTCCCAGATGCATCAGCAAACGCGCGCGATAGCGGGTCCCATACGGCACTGAGCTTTTCCGCTTCTTGGCAGACAGATTTACTTCTCGATCTGATCTGGGAAAGCACAATATTAATGAAAGCAGATTGTTGGAATTACAAGGACTTGTGCGGGAGGTGATGTTACGACTTTTACTTCCACGGACAAATGTCGGGCTTGTCGGGTGCTGGGAGAACCGCGTTCGCCCCAACGGTCACGACGCTGCTTCGTGCGACGGCTGGCGGGGCAATCATTTACGAGTCGAACGGATCTGGCGACGCGAAGGACTCAAGGTGCCGCAGCGGCAACCAGGCCGACGGCTGCGCGCCGATGAGGTGCTCTTCTGCTTGGCAGCGTTGTGTGTGCACCGCAGTGCCGACACATATTCGCAGCGACAACGGCCCTGAATTCGCCGCGAAAGCGGTGCGCCAGTGGTTACAGTGAGTGGGTGTGCGGACGTTGTTCATTGAACCCGGCAGTCCGTGGGAGAACGGCTATGTTGAGAGTTTTAACGGCAAGTTACGCACTGAACTGCTGAATCGGGAACTGTTTGCTACACTGTGGAAGGTGCGAGCGCTCGTCGAACGCTGGCGGCGACACTATAACCAGGTGCGGCCGCATCGGGCGCTGGTGTTACGGCCACCTGCTCCAGAAACGATCGCGCCCCAGTGTGCGTAGGTGACAATCGACCTGGTATAACCACGGGGGGGCCGGTCATTCTACCAGCTAATCTGGACGGCTTGACTGATGGCAGAGAGAAACGTGGTTTCGTAGGTCTGCAACCAAAGCAGAGGCAAGCTGATGGCAACCAATCCCAGAACCAGCGACCAAGATGCAACAGCCCATGATTTCCATGACAAGTGCGAATATAAGCCATGAGTAACGCCGAGGTCGCGGCAAGACCGATGTACAGGAAACCGATCACGTGGGCCATCCACTCGAGAGAGTGCTTGGCGACAATCAAACCTGCCATGAGTCCCATGGAAAAGAGGCAGAGATCCCGCCCACCCTACGTACAGCTGTCGCCCCATGTCGATTGGTGCAACATGCGCCCAGCCGCGATGACTACAAATGCCAGGAACACACCCGCAGCGATGAGAGATGTCAGAAAGATCATCATTGTTTTCCGCTCCTGAGCGGCAGAGCGTCCGGTGGCCTCAACCCCACTGAATGTCTAATTTAGCCCTCTTTCCTGGATTCTGGCAACCAGCCCGATCCCAAGCCCACAGTTCATTGCTCCGGCTTGCCCGGCTAATCTAGCTTCGCACCCGTGGGCGTGGAGTGGCGACATGCTGATGCCCGAACAACCGGCGTTTCGGCGGGAGGCTAAAGTGACTCGCGCAGGACTAACTAGCTGTACACACCGTGATCGATCCGACCGAGGATCATCCTGACCCGATCCGCACCAGCCTGGTCAGTCAAGAGACTTAGTGGCGTGCATCCTCCGAGTGCTCGGTTTGGCCGATTCAACCATGCGTGTGCCTTCTGCGCAGAGCCAAATGTCTTCCTAGTCAGCCGCGTTACTTCATCCGGATCGACCTCCACAAACGGCCTGCGCAGACTCAAGCGGCCCTTCAGACGGACTAGGTTACGGTCAAGCTGCCTATCGGCTTTCTTCAATCGTGCCAGCTTGGCAGTACGGTCCTTGGCGGCATTAGGCTGACCCCGGCGGACGCCTTTGAGGGGGAAAAGTTCTTGTCCTCCCGATCCAGACGAGTTCCTCTCAGGATCGGGATCGAAGCGAATCTTGCCCTTCAACTTTCGGATACCAGTTTGTTTCTTGATCTGCCGATCCAATCCTATTCCACCAGAGTCAGAAACACTGTCATCATGACCTCCAGACATCCATCGCTCTAGTTGCTCCATTCTTGCGTTGGACGCGTCACAAAAAGCGATTGCGGCCTCCAAGCTACGCTTCATTCGTCGCTGTGCAGCTTGTAGCTGCTTCAACAGGTAAGACAGAGCCTCTGCAATCAGCTCGTCAGTAGTGGAGGGCTCGCCATATTTACGGTGGGCGGGACGAAGTCTTTTAGCGTTGTTATTTGTCTTCTTGGCCACGTCCGACCATACCACGATGAGATACCGCCATTACACAGAAGCTAGACCGCATTAAGAATGCGAAACCCCATTTCTGTGTCGTCGAAATCTAGTACCCCCATTTACTTAGCAAGATGCCAACTTTGGAGCGGCGAAACACTGCGCCAGGTATGGCGTTGCATTAGCGGTCTTTGCCCTCAGTAAAACCAGGCGTTAATAACCGCAATGGTTTCAGCTATTTGAAGGTTATGGGTTCCGAGTAAGCCAAAGAAATGGGAACAAGCTCACGAAACGTGCAGTCCTTGACTCCCCGTCGTTCATCTCTTCTTGTTCTTCAAGATCTCCATGTACGCTTGGGACGCTTTAACAAGACGCTTATTGGGAGCAGACGGATTCACAAGCGCAGTGACAAACGCAACACGATCACGGTCAGATAACTCGATGACCTCATGTTGATATTTTCTTGTGGTTTTGTTCTGCATCTTTCCCATCGGAAGACTATCTCGCCACTGCCTCTTCATGTCAACAGTTCCTGGGCACGACTTTCCTGAGCGTCTGACGAACCGGTTATGATTCCCAAGGAATCTCACGTACGTTGATACTTATATGTTGAGAGGAAAAGAGCCTGAAAAGCGATCTAAGAGGTGCCGCATCTCTGTCATGAGATTTTGTTCTGACCGCTCCTTTGTCAGAATATTTAGCCTCCGAGATGCATGCCGGTGAATTGCTTTCATGATCAGAGATAGGCTGTAATAACAATAACTTGCGATGCTATAGCGGTAGAATTCTTACTTCATCGGACATTGACCCACCCCGCGGTTTGGTTAAGTACGATAACTAAAATGATCCCCCTATCCTATTGAGCAGATGAGAATCTTGTAGAATTCATAAGCATCTGTCCAATTTTTGAAGCAACCGCGATCTACATAACGACAAGTCACGTCTCTGTGTTGCTGGTGAGCTGCTGGATGAATTTGGGTACACTATCCTAGCTCTAATAACCCCACGTTTCATCGGCTAACGGCGCGTGATTCAACTCATCTCGACGCATTCGCCAGTTCGGTAAAAACTGATCCATCAGAGTCGTAAATCGGTCATTGTGGTGCCGTTCAATCAGGTGAACCATCTCATGAACCACAATGTATTCAAGGCATTGGACTGGCTTCTTTGCGAGTTCCAAATTCAACCAAATTCGGCGTGCAGCGTCAGTGCAACTGCCCCACTTTGTTTTCATTCTTCTTATGCCCCAGCTCTCAACTCTCACGCCCATCTCGGCTTCCCACTTCTCGACCAGGGGAGGGACCAATGCTTTAAGATTCTCACGGTACCAGGCAAGCAGGATCTGCTCACGCTGATCCTTGCTGGCACCTGTGGGAACCTGAAGCGCAAGAATCGTATTGCCTCTTCTGGAGACTCGCGAAGGACCTTCATGCTCGACGATATGCAGCAGATAGCGGCGACCGAGAAAATAGTGGCTCTCGCGCGACACATATTCGCGAGGTGATTGCCGCTCTTGCGTCTGGAACCGGCGGCGTTGGCGTTTGATCAACGCCAGCCTTGAGACAACAGCAAGGCGTACAGCTTCGTTCCCCACCCTCTTGGGAGCAGCCACCCGCACTCGGCCATTTGGCGGATAGACACCAAGATGAAGGTTCTTGATCCCCTTCCAGGCAATCTCTACCGGCAAACCGCCGACGGTGATTCGGCTCCGTTCAGTATTCATCTTGATTCTGAACCAATACGAGAACCCGATCGGCTCGATCATCTAACGACTCGGCCGATGGCGTGTGGTAAATCTCATGCCCCTCTACGGATAGGTCAGAACTCACATCTGAGGATGAGGCGCTGCCTTGGCCTTCAGCTTTTTCCAGAGCGGTCCTGATCCCATTCCTCACCCTCTTTATCTTGAACTGATTACCTCGCCAATCATCTTGCCGACTGTCACGGACGGCAGCATCCACCGCGAGAGCCAGCGCTTCATTTTTGTTCAGATTGTCATACAGTGCTCGCTTGCCTGAGGTGTTCAAAGCCTTGGGATACGCCGCACCCGTCTCCGGGTTCGTCACCTGCTTGGTCAGCTCGACGATCCGACGCAGGTATTCTTGGTAGCCCAACGCCTGTTCACGCCGCTGCTTGATCAACGCATCCAGCAGTTGAGACATCTTCTCGTAATACTTTGGGTTGATCGGTTGCTCGTCGATGATCAGCTTGCGGACGTTGTTCTCGATAGCTTCAGCCACAGCTTCTTTATTCTTGCGAATTCCAGCAGGAGACGTATTTCATGAACAATAGGACGAGGACGTAGTCCTTGTACTGTGAGGCATCCATCCCGCCGCGCAGCTCATCGCAACTCGCCCAGAGAGAACTGTAGAGTTCGGATTTCTTAATCGCCATGGATGAGTCGATTCCTTCGGTAAAGACAGGGGGGAAATGCCGCAGAAGAATACCCGTTTCCTTGCGAAAAATCACCACGGGTTGGATAGAGCGAATGACAATGGGCGTGATTACTGTGAAACCATATCCGCGTTAAGCGGCTTTCCTTCCTAAAGCACTTTCTGTATCTCTTTCTAAGAATTGTCGAGGGCGAAGGCCTAATCGTTTTGCTTGACGTTTGACCGTTGCAAAACAAACCCCCAATTGAGTTTGCATGTCCTTGAATCCAATTGTCGGATCCATCCACAGCTCTCTTAGGCACTCCTCCCACCACTTTCCCCAGATCTTCACCCTTCCGATTCGGAAGGCACCTTCGGGTGCTTCGTCAGGACCTCGTCGTACGTACGTAAATTGGCACGTCGCACAGGAGAAGAGTCCTAGTGGCGCACTGCCCTTCGCCGAACGAGACACCCGGCAGGTCTTAATTCGCAAATCCTTGTAATGATTTGTAGATGGATTCAGACAGGGCCAAGGCCCATTACCGAAAGGCAACGCCTCCCGCTCAAGAGACATAAATGCGGAAACTGAAAAGCCCAACCACTGAATAACTAGGAGATGTTGTAACGGATGTGCTTGTTCGATTCGGCTCTTATGAAACATCCGTATTGCCCAGTTATTACGATCTGGAGGACCAAGATCGCATCCAATGTGGCCTAACACCTCTCGCGAGTAATATTTGCTCAGTTCTGCAACAATACGGGATCTGCGCAAACGGCCAGCCCAGGTAGCAAACTGTCGTTCTTGGAGTAGAGATAAGTACCTTCTCCTCAGCTCCAGAGTGTTGACCCCGGTACACGACGTACTTAATAACCATTCACAATCTCGGGCAATTCTGAGAATGGTTTCGTGATCTCTTTTATCGCGAATTGATCTGGGCAGCCTGGTTCGTAGACGAATTCCCTCCTCCGCCGTCACCAACCTTTGCCACTTACCTAGTACGCGCGCTGGAATGGTGGTGTCCTCTAACCTTGTCGCATGCACTGCACAGATATTTACGCCAGGCAACTGATGAAGCCGATGCCAGTATCGAAATCCTACTTTCTGACGATCTCCCTGTGAACATTCAGGGCAGTATCGCAGCCATTGCGGCAACTTTACATGACTTGCATGAAGACCAGCCGAAGGCTCTGCCTTACTTTTAGAGGCATACCGCATAGACCTGCGAAGATTAAGGATCCTTCTTGGCGACCAAAAGCACCCATAGAATGGAAGTAGCGTATGTTGGTTGATTAGAGTCTCAACGGACAAGTCATGATGAGGTGGAAGAACACGATCAATGTGATCTAAACGACTGGGAAGAACTGTCAGATTCACAGGATTTACTGATCCAGTAAGCTCGCGGATCAATTTTACCTGACTGGGGTACTGAACCCGATCCCCATACCGCGCGAATAGGCTATACAGAGTTTCATCGGGCTGAGGCTCAACAAAAAATCCAAGCAATTTTCACCACCCCGCAGTGTTGCTAGCCTCCTAAGGCACTGGAATTTGCAAATACCGCATCATGACGAGGTGGTCTAATGGGTGGTAGATATGGCCAGCCGCTATTTGTTTTATCCACGGTCCCACACCTTTCGAATGCGAATCGAACGACAACCGTTGAAGCACGGAGGGTGAAAGCCTGTTGATAAAGCCGTCGGCTGCTTTCTCTGTTAAAAGCCGCCCCTTTCTTAATACTCTCATCGCCTCAAGTTGAACTCTGTACTGCTGCCTGAGCAAAAAGAGCGACAGATGTATATTGTCTTCCAAAATCCTTCGCGCATCATTTGCCAGCTCTACTAGGATCCTGTCAGGCTTGGAATCATTGCCAGCAGGTATCGGACTTCGTTGGATCTCATACTTAGCCCGCATCAGACACGCACCATGCATTGTCACTTTCGTTGGACGAAGAAATTCGCCATGTTTCGTGCAAACTAGCACACCGGGCAGCTGATGATTCCGATGCCAGTACGGTTCTCCATATAGCACTTCATCTTCCAAGGCACATTTGAGGCAGAAGCGGAGGAGTTCCACACATCGCTTCCGATATTGAATCATGCCCACCGCTTTATAAATAACGGTCGATGGCGCTTCGCCAATCTGTCTTTCTAGTTGCGCTACTCGCTCAGCCGAATGCAGACTGACATAGAAGGGAAACAGCGTGTGTTTATAAAGTATCTCTTGCGGTGAATAAGATCCCTGACTTGGCAGCTGCCCTACCAAATGATTCAGATGACCAGGAACATCGTAAGCAACCCGACTACAGCCGGCGCCAAACAATTCCCGCACCGCTGTATGTTGAGTTGGATACTCCAGCCGATCTGTATATCTCGCACAGGCACTTGCTAACAGTTCATCTGGATAAAGCTCTGGAAACCATCCGAGCATGACGATATCGGCAATAGGAGATTAGGCCGCCTTCTTCTTAGTGGCTTTCGTTTTGAGAGGCTTTTGTCCGGCCTTTGTACTCGATGCTTTTAACTGATCCGACTTTCTGATTTCTCGGGTCATAAACTCCTCGAGATCAATTGGAAGAGCATCTTCCATGGACAATAAAGCGTGTCTATCTTTCTTCCGTAGGGCGTCGAGAAATGGTTCCGCTTGTCTTAGCAGATCACGAGCCACTGAGCGAATGATCGGAGGGGTAATGCGCTCCTGTCCCACCCCGATAGCTCTGACCTGCGCCGCCGCAAAGATTTTCACAACATAATCCGTGATCCCTTGAGTGACATCATAAAGTGCTTCTCTCAACGCAGGAGATAACTTTACCGGATGCTTCACATATTGATATTCGAACAGTGCTTCAGCAAGAAAGTTGAAGTCACTGCTATTTGACAACCAGTTGTCCCAAATAAGTTCTCCTTCCGTGCCTCCTGCTCTTCGTATATGAAGCATGTGCTTTTGAAGAACCGTCATCGCACTGTAGGTCCCGACTATTACAACTGGAATACCTATGGTGTTGACCAGCTGAACCAAGAAATTAAGGAGACGATCCCTCCCCCCACTTTTCGCCGCACTAACAAACTGAATTTCATCGATCACAAGAAGACCCAATGCTTGCTCTTTCGCAACGAACGCCATACCTCGACCAAGTTCCTCAGCAGTCGCGCCGCTAAAATTGTCATCGTATTTTGTCCCTATGAGCTCATCGATTTGGCCAAAAAAGTTCTTACACAACTCCTTCAACGAAGCGCCATCAGAAGGGCATGACAGAATGAGCCATGGTACTTGTTTGAGCAGCAGTCGACGGTCTTTATATTTTTCATGCTCAATAACTTGTGGATATAGTCCCTGCAGGATGGCCGCAAGAGATGTCGTTTTCCCCATCCCAGACATGCCGATAAGCGCAAAACCGAGTGGCGCTGTCTGTAAGGAAGGCGATTCCTTCACACCAGGCTTAAAATGCTTTAATCGTTCTTCGGCGGCGATCAGGTCCTCAAAACGACCAAATGGATTTCGCAAAACATACCCTGTTCGGATGCTTTGGGAGAGTCGTCGTGTCAATCCAAAATGTGGTGATAACGGCTGGAACAGGGATCGAACTTGTGGTGCAATCATGCTCAATCGCTTTTCTTTAGGCCAGCGATGGATACCCTTAGGCAGCACAGGCTTGAAACTCAAATATTCAGCAATTTGATCATTATCGTATTCCGGCGGCAACGCTTCGATTAATGGGTTGCCGTCAAATTCAGGATTCCCCGTTTTACGATAATTTGCCGAACATTTCTGCCCACGATTAAATCCACTGTGACTAGCCATTCATTTCCTCCTGAATGCTTTTGCGATCACATCTGACAAATCTGGATCATCAATATGTTCAGTATCAGCGCCTGATTCTTCCTCTTTCGCCCGTGGCCTTTTCCGATCAAGCCGCTCTTCAGCAATACGATTTTCCCTAATTCCCTTCGTTCTTGCTGACCTTGATTCGTTCACCTGTGCTTTGGCTGTCTCTCCCGTGGCTTTGGCGATGATATCGTCGAATGCTGCTCTGGACTCAGCGAGGCGTTGTTCTCGCTTAGGCCGCGCACGTTCACTGTCCTGTTTCTTAAACTCGAAATAGTCCAGCACGTCGTCCCAGTGACGATCGGCAAAGGCGCTATGGCGTTCAAGCAGATAGCATCGTTCCAAGCGACCGTTAGGTAGTCGGGCGAACACAGTATTGGTATTTTCTTCATTAAAGTTGACTCGGATGGCAGAAGAACCTTTGACTCTCGCCTTATCAAACCATCTTCCCTTGATAGCTGCCGGACAGCTATAGGAAAGTCCATGAACAATAATGCCACTGGCTGTAACACGCGCCTCAGCACTTGGCAGTAGGTTGGCCATGATGCCGGGAGAGACTTCTCGCACGTGGCTACGATTCCGTATTCCCCAATGCCAGAGGTCAACAGGATAAGGCGGCACGTTGTCCTCGATCATGAACTCGTCATACGGGTAATTTTTTATTGGATGCACATTGTTGTGTTGATAAAAGAGATGAGCAAACAATTGCCTACACTCAAGCAAATTCAATTTGGCGTCCAGCCGGTAATCCACGCCCATTAGTTTTCTTTCTTCACGGACGGCTCCCGGCGCCCAATGCAATCCACGCTCATCCATTAATTTAAATTGGCGTTCTACTAGCCCTTTCCAATCCGCACGATAGGACGCGGTGTTATCCATTCGAATGTTAAGCCCATTCACAAGATCGTCGGAGGCGTAACTCAAGTATTCTTTGCCGCGGTCTGCACAAATGCTCTCCGGCAAGAAATGGCAAGGCCATTCCTTCTCAGTCATCGGCATGGACAACCCGATAGACTTGCAGTACTCAGTTTTATCCTCAGCAGCATTTCTGAGTGCTGCTATCGCGCCTCGCCACGAGGCAGGCCTAAGGCCAATATAGAAGCCAACAATCAGTCGACTGAACACATCAATCACAACGTAGATGATCGGGCGACCAATAATATGCCCACGGTTCAGCTGGCTTACGAGATATATGTCTGCAACAGTCGAATCGATTTGGAAGCACGATCCTGGTCCGAAGGCTTGCTTGGTGGGACTCCCAATCATTCCTCTATACTTTAGATTCACAATCCGCTGGCCTTTCCTCTTGGGCAGATCGGTCAACCAGCGATCATTGTGGTTATACCAGTAGCGCGCCTGTCCTTTCGTTGGACGCTCCGCTGGCGGTAGTAACATTGGAACAAGCACGCGGCTTTGCAGTCGATAGGATCCGGCATTGAAATACTGCTCGGTCAGTTTTCTGAATGCTTCTGCGAAGGATATCCCCTTGTGCTTAGCAAATATTTTTCGAAGCCCTCGCAATACTTTATCTCTCATTTCAATTGTCATATTTGGCCCAGTCGCCTCTTTTGTAGCTTTGCTCAGATCACTGGGCCGCCCTCTTTTGACGCACTTTCCTTTTCTCTCTTCCTTGTCTGATCGAAGTCTTGTTTTCCCTTTACCGCCGCATCGGTCAAATAGTGGCAGAAATGCATTCTTGACCTGCCCCGTTTGCCACCAGCGATGCAAGTATTTATAGATTACAGGCTTCGTCCACTCGTGTTTTTCAATTATGCGATCGACTATCTTGCCACGCTTTTCTCGATTCAGGATTTTGAGCCCTTGCACATACTGTCCCAATACCTCCCAAACCTCGTCCCGTTTGGTCCGATGTTCTTTTGATAGCTCCGCTTCCTTCCATAAAAGACGAGGAACAGGGGTTCCGGTATCATTACCATCTATATTGTCGTTGGATGGGCTTAGACTGTATGGATCTTCTGGGACAATTTGGGCCGCACCGTTTTCGATGGAGTCCTTAAGAATCTGCGCCTCAGTGTCGTAAGGCATACCGATGGCCTTTTTACTATTAACCGGTATTGGGTACATTGAGGCCCAATTTCTATCGAAATCGATGTGGAGCACGCGCTCCAGTCGAGCGTCTTCTCCAATCCACTGAATGAGCGAGTTCTTGCTGATACGCATTAGGCAGCACTCAACTTCTTTATGAGGGGTATCTCAGCTGAGGAGGTCAGAGACAGAGGAAGTCGGGGGTTATATCTTTTTGTCAGATCTACAGGCCACTCCTGGTTACCGATTAAATGACGTGACACCTTTAAGCACGTTCCCACCCGATACCCAAGCCTACAATCAAGATCAGAACACAACTCAGCAAGACTCTCCTCCGCCCCACGATTTCCTTGGACACTCCATTGGGGCATACTGCCCCCTGA
>CABVRO010000022.1 GCA_902500715.1 uncultured Nitrospira sp.
ACCCCATCTCCGGTTTTCAAGACCGGCACGTTCGGCCACTCCGTCACCCCTCCATAACAGGCCGTAGTACACTCAGCGTCAGGATCGTTCGATTGTCTGAATTCCACCCATGTAGGGCTGTAGTACTGTCGGCACGGCCACGGTCCCATCCGGTTGCTGATAATTTTCAAGAATGGCGACCAGGGTTCTTCCCACTGCCAACCCGGATCCGTTCAACGTATGAACGAATTCAGGCTTGTGATCTTTCGTGCCGGCCTTTCCCCGGCAGCGAATGTTCGCCCGTCGCGCTTGGAACGTTTCGAAATTGCTGCAGGAGGAAATTTCGCGAAACGTCTGCTGCGACGGCAACCATACCTCAATGTCGTAGGTCTTCGCGGCAGAAAACCCCATGTCCCCTGTGCACAGTGTGATCACGCGATAGTGCAGTCCCAACCCCTGCAGAATAGCCTCGGCGTGCGAAGTCAATCTCTCCAGCTCATCATAGGATTGTTCCGGTCGTGCGAACGCGACGAGCTCGACCTTGTTGAACTGGTGGAGCCGGATGAGTCCGCGCGTGTCCTTCCCGTAGGATCCCGCTTCTCGTCGGAAGCAAGGGGTATAGGCGGTATACCGGATCGGTAACGATTCCTCCGCCAGGATCTCTTCCCGGTGCAGATTGGTGACCGGCACTTCTGCGGTCGGAATCAGGAACAGTTCTTCATCGCGTAGTTGAAACAGATCTTCCTCGAACTTGGGCAATTGCCCGGTTCCGGTCATGGCGGCTCGATTCACGAGCAACGGCGGCAGCACTTCCCGGTAGCCATGCTGTGTGGTGTGCATATCCAGCATGTAATTGATGAGCGCCCGCTCGAGTCGGGCTCCCGATCCGGTCAGTACGGCAAAGCGGGCTTTGGCCATGCGCACCGCGCGGTCGAAATCCAGAATGCCGAGCGCTTCGCCAAGATCCCAATGGGACCGGGCCGGAGCCGAGAGCTGCGGCGGCGTGCCCCATCGGCGCACTTCAATATTGTCGGCCTCATCCCGGCCGTCCGGAACAGAGGCGTGGGGGAGGTTCGGAATGCGCAGCGCGATATGGGCCAACTGGTCTTCCACGACACGAAGCTGTTCCTCGTGGCCTTTGATCGTCTCTCCCAGGGCCTTCATCGCCGCCATAGCCTCATCGGCCGGCTGCTTCACTCGCTTCAGCCGGGCGACGTCGTCCGATCCCTTTTTCAGCTGGTGCCTGAGTTCTTCGACCTGTATGGTGCGGGTTCGACGATCTTCCGTGAGTGTTCTCAGATCTTCCCACGCGACATCCTTCCCGCGTGACCCCAATCGGTCACGGAGCTGGTCCAGGTTGTCCCGCAATACACGAAGGTCGTACATAGATTCTCCCCTCTGAAGCGGCGAGAAATCTAACACTGGAGGTTCGCGTAGTCAATGAAACCGGTCGTCGGGCGAGGCCTGGGAAAGGCAATTGACAACGGGTGGGGAGGGCGGCACCATAGCGGTCGTGAAGCTGGTTGCCAATCCGCCCAATCGCTTTGAATCCACGCAGCGTGAGACGCTTGAACCCTCGTCGCGTGTGGAGATTCGGCTTTTTGAAGACGACAGCCGCCAGATACTGAGCCAGAATGACAGCCCGGACCTTCCGTTTCGATGGAGCGTGAATCCTTATCGTGGCTGTTTCCATGCCTGTGCCTACTGCTATGCCAGGCCATCGCATGAATACTGGGGATTCGGCGCAGGCACCGACTTCGAATCCAAGATTGTACTGAAGCGCCGTGCCGCGGATCTTCTCAAGCAGGCGTTTGAGAAGCGATCCTGGGAGGGTGAGTTAATTGTGTTTTCCGGCAACACCGATTGTTATCAGCCGATCGAGTCCACCCTTGGCCTGACGAGGGCCTGCCTTGAAGTGTGCGCAGACTATCGAAATCCTGTAGGCATCATCACCAAGGGCGCGCTTGCGGTCCGTGATATCGATGTGTTTAAGCACCTGCAGGAACAGGCCTGGATCCGTGTGTATTTCAGCATCGCTTTTGCTGATGACGCGACGGCCCGTCTGGTCGAGCCGCAGGCGCCGACCGTCAGCAAACGTTTTGAGACGATGCGCATTCTCTCAGAAGCCGGGATTCCCACCGGCATATCCGTGGCGCCGATCATTCCCGGCCTGAATGAAGAGGCTGTCCCTGAGTTGTTGTCTCGTGCCAAATCGGCCGGAGCGACTTCGGCGACCGGCAGCGTGCTGCGTTTGCCGGGGCCTGTGGAAGCCGTGTTTCTCGATCGGATGCGCGAGGCGTTCCCCGACCGGATCTCGAAGATCATCCACCGACTTCAAGAAGTGCGAGGGGGACAGCTGAACGACGCCGAGTTCTTCAACCGCCATCATGGCAAAGGGACCTACTGGCGTTGCGTCGAACAGCTGTTCGAGATGGGCTGCCGTCGGGCCGGATTCGTCAAGGAGGACCGTCCGGTTCCCAGCACCTTCCGCCGACCGAAGGCGCAGCAATCGTTGTTCGATGAGGAGGACAGGCGTGAGTCATAACCCGGGGTTTTTGACAGTCGTGGAAGAAGCACGAGGCCGCGTGCGCGAATGTACCGTGGCCGACGTGAAGGCCAGGCTGGATCGTGCGGAACGGTTTCATTTCGTCGACGTCCGCGAAGATGATGAATATGCCGAGGACCATGCGAAGGGGGCGATTCATCTGGGCAAGGGCGTCATTGAGCGGGATATTGAAACGGTGCTGCCGAATAAGCAGGAGCCGATCGTCTTGTATTGCGGAGGCGGGTACCGGTCGGTGCTGGCTGCGGACAGCATACGCCGCATGGGCTACACCAATGTCGTCTCGATGGACGGGGGAATCAAGGCCTGGCGCGCCGCCGGGTACCCCATCGAGAAGGGCCGGCGTCCGTAGCGCATGTCGTTTTCCAGGCGCGAACTGTTCAGCAACGCGGGGTTCGGTTTCTTGTTACTTCCGGCCCTGCTGCGCTCTCCCCGAACGATACTCGGCCATCTGCTGTTCGATCCGGACGGCCCTCTGGTGCCGCTCAAACCCATTCCCGACAATCCGTTCCGACGCAATGGTCGATCGGTCGTCGTGATCGTGTACGGCAAGGATCCCCGCCGCATGCTTCCCCGCGCCATCGATCTGCTGGGAGGACTTGATGTAATGGGGATGCGCGGAAAACGCGTGCTGCTGAAGCCGAATGTGTTGAACGATCAGCCGCCTCCATCCACGACTAATCCGCAGGTGGTCGCAGCCATGGCGACCATGGCCAAAGCGAACGGGGCCGCCGAAGTGGTGGTGGCCGATGGATCGGGAATCATCCGGCTTCCTACGTCCGCCAATCTGACGAGCACGGGCATGCGAGCCGCGGCGGAATCGGCCGGGGCCCGCATCCTGGCGCTGGAAGATGAACCCTGGGTAAAGATCGACGCCCCCGAGGCTCAGGCCCTCCGGCAGTTTTATTTTTCCCGGCCGGTCTATGAGTCCGATGTGGTGATCAATATGCCGGTCATCAAGACCCATCGGTTTGCCGAGTATTCCTGTAGCTTGAAGAATTTTGTCGGAGCGGTTCATCCGCGGTATCGCCCATCGGTGACGTTCTGGACCGGTGACTGGCACGAGCGCATTGCCGAGATCAACCTGGCCGTGCATCCTGCGCTGACCGTGGCCGACGGGACGACGACCATGATCGAAGGCGGTCCGACATCCGGCACCCCTTCGAAAACGGATCTGGTGATCTGCAGCGGTGACCGGGTCGCAGTGGACCTGGTGGCCATCGCGCTATTGCGCTCCTTCGGCACTTGGCCGAAACTGCAAGGCAAGCGGATCGGGGATCAGCGGCAGATCAAGCGTGCGGCGGCCTTGGGGCTGGGGGACGGATCGGGGGAAAATATTGAGCTTGTGACGGAAGCGGTGGACCCGGCTCCACCAACGTTTGAACGGCTGGTGGAGCATATTCGACGAGAGCTGCGCAGCGTGTAAGTATTACTTGTTCGTGCGGTCGAATTCCTTGACGACCTGCTCGGTCAAATCGATGGTGTCTTTGTTGAAGATCACGATCTTCACGGTCTGCTCGCTGCCCTTATCCAGCACCAGTTGATACCCGCCCTTATCGGCGACGGCCTGGGTGGCGACGGCAATCTTCTTCATATATTCGTCGACGAGTTCCTTCTGCTTGCCCTGCAGTTCCTGATTAAACTCCTGGGCGCGCTTCTGGTAGTCCTGAATTTTGGCGCGGAAGGAGGTTTCCTTTTCTTTCTTTTCATTGTCGGTCAGCTTGGAGGCCTGCTCCTTGATCTGCTTTTCAGTGTTGCGTAACTCTTCCTCATCCCGGGATAGAAGCTTCTGGCGTGTCGCCACATATTCCCGCAACCCGTCCAGCGCCCGCTTACCGGCTTTGCTCTTCTCAAGAACTACTTGAGGATCGATCACCCCCATTTTGAATTCCGCCGCCGGACTCGTTGAGAACAAGCCGAGGGTCGCTGCGACGAGAACTCCGACCACTGCCGCGTGCCGGCCTGCTCCTTGCCACTTCACACCCATCTCGGAACTCCTTTCGCCGAAAAAATGTCTGCTACAAACCTCGGGAGAATAGCCGCCTGTTGTGATCGTGTCAAGGAGGGCGCCGTCGAAGGGACAGGCGAATTGACAGGAGGGATGCCGATGGCTATAAGCCTGACTATGCTCCCCATCGTTCCGACATCTGGGTAGGTGTTCCCACCGAGCGGGTGAGAAAGGATCCCATGCGACCTTCGGAGCAACAGCGGACCCATCGACTCTTCGTGCGCGCACTCCAACACGAAGCCATCGGCTGTGAGCAGGCCGGATGCCCAGGACCGGTCGAGGCGCTCGACCAATCCCAGACCCGCGATCGGGTAAAAACCTTCGACCTGCGCTGTGAGCGGTGCGGCTGGCACATGCGTCTCACGGGGCAGGAGCAACTCATCCCCCCCTGGGACAACGCCGCGCTTGAATTGATGGCCGACGAACATCTTATGCATCAGCAGCCGGTCTGTCCGTTCGACGAGACGCCGGTCGTCTTCATCTCCATGCCGAATCCTCGCCGCAAGGCTAAATATCGGGTGGCCTGTTTTTATTGCGGTAGGCACATCGTCATGGACTGGCCTCCGCCTGAGAGCAAGCGATAGCGATTCAGAGGGCCGACGAGGGGAGGGGGCGAAGGAGGCGAAGGCTAGACGAAGTACCGGCCGGTGTCGAAGTGATATTCGGCGTTATCGACGAGCTGCAAGATACTGTGTGTATAGTTTCCGGCTTCATCCTGCTCGGTCAGGTCGAGTTCAGGACCGTTCTCGATGGCTCTCCCGCTCTCATCCGTAATCACTCGCACCAACGGGCGTTCGGCATCGGTCTTGTCATGCGCCGGCTTGATGACCACGGCCAGAGGGCCGGAGTCGAGTCGGACGAGACTGCCGATCGGGATGATCCCCACGCAGTTCACGAAGAGTTTGAGGAGGATAGGATCGAACGATTGGCCGCTCTTTCCAAACATAAATTTCAGTACGTTCGCGGGGGACATCGGTTCTCGGCGGTATACCCGAGAGGATGTCATCGCGTCGTAACAATCGGCGATCGTAATGATCCGGCTGGCAACCGTTTGCGTCCAGGGAACCTTGAGTTTGGGGTATCCTGAGTAGTCGTAGTTCATGTGGTGCTCGAACGAGGCAGCCGCCATCCGCGCCGGAACATTGTTGATGCCACGCAATTTGACGAGGGTGAACACCCCTTCAATCGGGTGCGACCGCATCACGGCCCACTCTTCCTGCGTGAATTCTCCGGGTTTGTTCAAGACGTCAAGGGAGATGGCGCATTTCCCAACGTCGTGGAACAACGCCGACAGCCCGAGGTCAGCCAGCTCGACTTTCGGGTAACCGGCCCGGTTCCCGAGGGCCATGGCCAGCAATGAGACGTTGACGGAGTGATTGTGCGTGTATTGATCGTGACAGCGCAGATTGGTCAGGCCCAGGAGGGTCGCTTCATCCTGCATCATCAGCTCGATGATGTTTTGAATCGCGCGTTTGGCCTGTTTGAAGCTCACGGTCCCGCCGCCGCGCGTAGTTTTGACCAGGTCGCCGAGCGCAGCCGATGCTTTCGCATATCCGCCTTTGGCCAGGGCCTTCCGTTTCTCTTTCAACCCCTCCGAGCCGCTGGATGAGCCGCTTGTATGTACCCCGGTATTGGCCCCGGCCAACTCCGTGTCGCTCAGATGCTGAAGTTGAAGCGAGCGGGGCTCTTCCAGTTCAATGCCCTTAATGCCCGCGGCCTGCATGGCTTCTTGGAGATCGGTGAGGGTATGCTTGTCCGGATCCAGGCTGACGAAGAGATAGGCAAATTCCCGAAAATCCTTTGAGTCGGCCGTCGACGCGAACGACACCCCGCCGATATGCCACTTGTTCAAGGCTTCGATAATGCTCGCAAACACGGCCATCTGTTGCGAGCTCATCTTCAGGTGACTGTCTCCCAGGAACAAAAAATCGTTTTGCAGCCGCAGGACGACCGGATGATCCGCCGCCAGGGTTTTCACCAACGTGAGCATGGAGTCCACGGGTTTATCGAGCGCAGCATTCGTCCGGCCATGGATCCGCGATGTCTTGATGAGAACGTTCAACTGAGTGACGAGCTGAATTCCCAGCATGGCCAGTTGCTGGTCGAGGATGTCCCCGGCTTCTGAGCCTTTCGCGATCTTATTGGCCAGGGACCGCTCATGAGTGAGAATCGGATGGGCGTCCGGGATCGGGACCGGATTGGCAGGGGAAGGGGTCTCGCTCACAGGTCGTCTCCTCGCACTCAGGAATTGGCTGCCGATGGGATGGACTGCCGGTGTTGCCGATTGGCCATGGAGAGCGCGGCGGTGCAGGCCTGGCGGACGGCTGCGCCGCCCTTTTTCTGGCCGATTTCGAGCGCCGCGACGGCTGCAGGTGTGGCCAGCTTGCCGAGAATGTCGGCCGCGAGCAACGCCAGTTCTTCTTTCTTCTTCCGGTTAGTCCAGGACCACTCCGTCAACAGGCCCTGCCAATAGGGCACAGCTTCATCGGCGGCAGTCTGCTTGAGGGCCAGGTAGATCGCCCGCTTTTCGGCCGGTGATCGGTCATGAAAATCATCGCCGGTGACGAATGGAGCCCAGGTGGTGAACCCGGCGCTGTACTGTCCCCCGGAAAGCACCTTCATGGCCGTCAGGCGGACGGTTTCATCGCTGTCGCTCAGCAGGCCGACTAACTTGGTCCCGTTGCCGGACGGGCGCAGCGCGGCCAGGATCCGGAGCGCCTCACGCCGCACGGTGGATTCCGGATGCCGGAGCGTTTTCTCGACGCTGTCGGCAAAGCGGGCATCGTTCCATCTGGAGATGAGCGTCAGCAGGTTTCTTACGTAGGTCGGCCGTTTGTCGGTCAGGCTGCGCACAATCGCATCGGAATGGTCACGCGCCAGCGTCTGCAGGGCTTCCATGACGACGGCTTGATGCGAAGGCCCGTCCAGGTTGGCGAGCAACGAGCAGAGCCCCGGGATCGAATCCTGTTTCATCATCAGGAGGAGAGTCAGCAGGCCTTCTGTCTTGGCGTGGAGGGCGTGATTCAGGTGAAGTCCGATCGCTTTGAGCCGCTCGGGGCGGCTCAATCCCTCGAACAGGCCGGCGAGCTGTTGTTTGTGAGTGTCCGACAGATCGGGACGCACCGCGTCGGCATCCTGCAACAGGGTCAAGACGGTTTCGATCTGTGTCCAGTGTCCCCCGCGAATCAACACATCCAGCACGTTATCCCAGACGTCGAACAGTTTGCTCAGCAAGACCGGGGAGGGTTCGGAAGCCAGTACGGCGGTCAGGATGTCGAGGATGTATGCCGTGGCGTTACGTTCGGTTTCCCGTTGGATCTCCTGCAGGAGCGCGTCATGCTCTTCCTGGGAGACGTCATACCCGACGACGTTGGCCTGGAAGCGACGATTTCGGCTTGCGCCGCCGGTGATTCCCCCGCCCGGTCGAGCAGCTGTTTCCGGCGGCCCCGCCTGCTCGGGGGCCGCTGCCGCGCGCTCCCGGTCGAGCAGTTCGCGCAGCGAGGTGACCGACATGCTCATATAGCCCTGAGTCTGCAGTTCGAGCTCGTCCGGTCCGAATCCGGACGAGCGAACGAGTTCCTCTGCGGTGACCAGGGTGATGGTGTCCAGATTTTTGGCCCACAAGCGCGTCACGATATCGTCGTCGTCTTTTTCCTCGTCGGCCGGCTGCTCTGCCGATCTTGCCTCATCAGTGGGCGTTCCCCAGAGCGCATCGAGAAAGTAAGCCAAATCCTCTTGCGTGAGGCCCTGGTGGAAGCTCAATTCTCGGATGCCGTCCGAGTACATCTTGAACGCGAAGCTATCACCGGTCGCATCGCGCTCGGGTTGATAGACGACTTCGTCTTTGAAGAGCAGTTGATTGCGCTGTACCAGGAGTGGGAGCCGGTTGTGGGTTGCGAGGAGACTCGTCAGGTCGTCGTAAAACTGTTGAAAGAAGCGCTGTGCGACGGGGTTCGTGGTGCCGTAGGTCCGTGCCGATTTGGCCGCTTTGTCGAGCAGCTTGAGCAGCAGCTTGATCGCAGCCACCTCCGGATCGACCCCGGCCTTCACAAAGGGGACGAGCGGAGCGCCTTCTTCGAGCGGTGCTGTCGGTTCCATATGTAGTCAGTCGTACCGTGAGGTCTCTTTTTCGTCAAGAAAATAGCCGGTCCGCGCAGGTGTTCCGGAAACCTGCCGGGCGTCGAGACGCGCCGGTCGATCGCCGGACGCACGCATTGCGTCGCACTGTCCGGGACAGTAGAATCGCTTCGTGACTGCATCAACCCAACTGCCGCTCATTGTTTGTTTCGGTGATAGCCTCACGGCAGGGTATCAAACCCCCGGCCCGGCCAACGCTCATGAGCAGGAGACTCCCTATGGTCATGTCTTGCAGGAATGCCTCGGCCAGCGGGGGCGGGTCGAGATCAGCGGGATCTGCGGCGAAGTCACCGGCGAAATGGTGCTGCGGTTTCGCGGCACGGTGCTCGACCGCAAGCCTCAGATGGTCGTCATTCTTGGAGGCACGAATGATTTGGGCTGGAATGCCGTTCCGGCAGACATCATGCGGAATCTCGTGAAGATGTATGAATCGGCCAGGGCTGCGTCGATCGTTCCGGTTCCTGTGACCGTGCCGTCGATTCGCGTCGATGCGGGAACGGACCATCCCGATGCCGCGGCCTGGCTCGCCGGGCATATTCAGCGGCGACAACAATTGAATCGCTTGATCGCCGACTATGCCGGTCGAAAGGGCTTGCCCTATTTCGACTTGTTCACCGCGACGGCCGACCCGGACTCACTCATGCTGGCCGAACCCTACTCGAACGATGGGCTGCATCTTTCGACCGGCGGTTATCGGCTGTTCGGCCGGTTGCTCTACGAGCAGCTCTTTGCTCCCGCGCGGCCCGACACTCTCCTCACACCTTCCAGGCGGTCCGGCCCATGATCCGGGACGTCACGGACCGCGACTTTCCTCGCGAAGTGGAGCAGGCGTCGATGCCGGTGCTGGTGGAATTCTGGCAGCCGGGCTGCGGTCATTGTCTGGCCCTGTTGAAACAGTTGGAGCAGTTGCAGGAGGAGGTCGCGCCGGTGCTGAAGATCGTGAAGATGAATGTGCAGGAGAATTTTCAGATTCCCGCAGAACTGGAGATCAGCTCGCTGCCGGCACTTGCGTTGTTCGAACGGGGCGAGTTCGTGCGGTTTATCGGAGGCATCGGCAGGAAAGACGAGATCCGCACGCAGCTTAAATTGACTTAAAGAATGCGCCAGGTGCGTCCGTCGTTTTGGATCATGCGGTCGGCCTCGACAGGCCCCCATGTTCCCGCGGAATATTCCGGCAACCAACGGAGCTTCTGCTGAGCCCACCCGTCCAGAATTTTCGTGACCCAGTCCCAGGAGGCCTCCACCGCGTCGCGCCGCATGAAGCGTGAGGCGTCGCCCGCCATGACATCCAGCAGCAAGCGCTCGTAGGCCTCCGGAGACGGGCAGCCGAACACGTCGCTGTACTGGAAGTCCATTTCCACCGGATGCGTCTGCGCGCGCGTGCCGGGGACTCGTGAGATGATGCGCAGGGAGAGACCTTCATCCGGCTGGATCCGCAGCGTCAGGACATTCGCCGGCTGAGGATTCGCAGGGTTCGCGTTGAAGAGAATCTGCGGAATGTCTTTGAATTGGACGGCGACTTCGCTCGCGCGCTTCGGCAAGGCTTTTCCGGTGCGAAGGTAAAACGGCACGCCGGACCAGCGCCAGTTTTCCACGAAGGCTTTCACCGCCACATACGTTTCGGTGATGGAGTCGGGGCTCACACCCTTCTCACGACGGTATCCCGGCACGGGCTGGCCATGCGCGGTTCCCTGCGCGTACTGCGCCCGGACGGTATACTGTTCGACATCCTTGCCGACGATGGGCCGGAGGCAGCGCAGGACTTCCATTTTGGCATTGCGCACCACGTTGGGATCGAGCGAGTAGGGTGGTTCCATCGCGACGAGGCAGAGCAGTTGCAGGAGGTGATTTTGAATCATGTCCCGCAGGGCGCCGGCCTCTTCATAATAACTGGCCCTGGTCCCGACGCCTTCCGCTTCGCTGACGGTAATTTGGACGTGGTCGATATATTTGTGGTTCCAGATCGGCTCGAAGATGCTGTTGGCGAACCGGACGACCATGAGGTTCTGGACGGTCTCTTTGCCCAGATAATGGTCGATGCGGAAAATTTGCGACTCGTCGAAGACCTTGCCGGTGACTTCGTTGATCTGTTGGGCGGACGCGAGGTCTCGACCGACGGGCTTTTCAACGATGATCCGGGAGTAGGGCGGCGAGCCGGCGGGCGGAGTCGCCAGACCGGACTGCGCCAATCCCTCACAGACCGAGGCAAAGGAACTCGGGGGAATGCTCAGATAGAAAATCCGGTTGCCGGGCAACTGCATCGCCTGCTCTACTTGCTCCGCCTTGGTACGGAGCGCGCGATAGGTCTGGGCGTCCTCGTTTTCACCCTGGATGTAAAACAGGTGGCGTTCGAATGCCTGCCAGGTGCCCTCCACTAGGGCTTGCCGTGAATGGGCGATGACCCCCTCCCGCACCAGATTGCGAAACTCCTCATCACTCATCGGTTTGCGGCCCAGTCCGATCACCGCATAGTTGTCCGGCAACAAACCATCGAGGAGCAGATTGTAGACCGCCGGAATGAGCCGTCGCCGGGCCAGGTCACCGGAGCCGCCGAAAATGACGAGCGTGCAGGCTTCAACGGGCGTGATGGTTTCGGGGAGAGGCTTGATGTCCACGGGAGTCGTTGGAGAAGACATGGTGTGGTGGTCCGTTGGGTTAAGGCCTCAGCGGCGGACGCTGTGTCCGCCGAAGGCGTTGCGCAAAGCCGCCAGCATTTTCTCCGCGAAGGACTCTTCCTGTCGCGATCGGAATCTGGTGAACAGCGCGGCGGTGAGGGTGGGCACCGGCACGTCCTTATCGATCGCGTCCTGAATCATCCATCGTCCTTCACCGGAATCTTGGACGTATCCTTTGAGTTGTTCGAGCTTCGGATCCTGTTTGAGGGCGCCGACGGCCAGCTCCAACAGCCAGGATCGCACGACGCTGCCGTGCATCCACACATCGGCAATTTCCCCCAGGTCGAGTCGATAGTCGCTTTTTGCCATGAGTTCGAAGCCCTCGGCGTAGCCCTGCATCATGCTGTATTCGATTCCGTTGTGCACCATCTTCACGTAGTGGCCCGCGCCATGTGTTCCCATATGAGCCCAGCCCTGTTCAGGCGCCAACGTCTGGAAGATCGGTGTCAATCGTCGGACCGGCTCGTTCTCGCCTCCGATCATGAGGCAATAGCCGACCGTCAGCCCCCAGATGCCTCCGCTGGTTCCGACATCGACATAGTGGATGCCTCGCTGTTTCAGCGAGGCGGCGCGCCGGGTATCGTCGTGGAAACGGGTGTTGCCGCCGTCGATGATGGTATCGCCCGGTTGGAGCAGGGCGGCGATGGCCTGAATGGTCTCCTCGGTCGGAGCGCCCGACGGGACCATGATCCAGACGGCGCGAGGAGCGGCGAGTTTTGCGACGAGGTCGCTCAGCGATGCGGCGCCGACACAACCTTTGCCCTCCGCCTGTTTCACGACCTCAGGCGTGCGATCGTAAGCCACGACGCGATGCCGTCCCTGCTGCAGGCGCGTGACCATGTTCATGCCCATCTTCCCGAGTCCGACAAATCCGAGTTCCATAGGTCATCCTCTCTGGTGGTTGCCGGTGTGTGGTATTTGGGGCTGCGCGAGTCTCAAACGGTCAGTCGCCGTCCATACACTCTGGAGTACCGATGGTAGCACGCCCGGATGCCGATGCAAGCGGATGGCGGCATTCGAGCGCCTCGACGGGCCCCGTCAATCCACGCGAGGCGGAAGGGGGATGTCGCGAAACAGGAGATCGGCAAAACGTCGGCCGGCCGTCAGTCGGTCATGCAGCGTGCCTGCGCTGAGGAACTGGCTGGCCAGTTCCCCGAGTGCCGGGTCGCGGGAGGCGAGGAACCGGAGCGTATCGACCGGTGCCGTGAACCAGAGTCCCCGGGTACGAAAGAAAGCCGTCACGCAGTCCTCAAAGAAGAGTTGCAGGAGATACTGCGCCGTGTTGGGTTTATCGCGGAGGTCTTCGACTTTGCCCAGCCAGTGCAGACACTCCGCTTTGAGGCGGATGCGTTCATGAATGCCGGCTGGAGGCGGCCCCTGGCGGAACCGTTGCGCGGCCTTGGCGATGAGTTGTGCCGCAGTCTCTTCGTGGTCGAACAGGATCCGCCCCTTGCGCAATAAGGGCGCGAGGCGGGGAGAATAGGCCAGATCCTCCGCGACGGTCTTGTGCTCGCCATAGCGGATGTCCACGAGCCGGTCTCCCACGCGAATCATTTCCTGTCCGTCGGCCGGGCCTTTGACCAGGGCGATCAGGTCGATATCGCTATGCGCGGTCACCGCCCGTCGGGCGCCCGATCCGACGAGAATAATGCCCACCAGGTCGCCGCCGCGTTTCGCGCGGACATATTTGACGGCACCGGCGAGGGCATCCTCGTAGCCGGGCGGCGTCACGGCCGGGGGCATTTCGGGTGGTTCAGGAATATCCAATAACTCAGCCTGCAGCTCTTCCGAGGACGGAAGCGCCGGGGTGGACTGAGGGGAGGAGGTCGCGAGTTGTGGTTCCATGTCTATCCTTCGACGTGTCAGGCGGTCTGCGCGCGTCGTATCTGTTGCTCGAGGGTGCTCAGCCAGTCTTCAAACGGCTGGTCGGCATCGACGATGATTTCAAGTTTTCCATTCGGGAGCTTGCGGACCTGGCCTGGGGATTCCGGCGAAAGGGGAATTTCCACCCACTCGCGATCGAGTCCTAAGCCGTCTGTCACATCGAGAATCCGGCTGATCAGTTGAAACGATACGACTTCGAGCGGCACGCATCTCCCTCCGGTGTACTTACTGTGGAGGCATTTTATGAGGGGGCAGGCGGACTGTCAATGTGAGGAGGGGCTAGCGATCGAGTACACGTGCGATTTTCTCGGCGGCTTGTTCGATCGCTTCGGCCGGTACGTCGAGGTGCGTGACGGCGCGACAGCTGCGGGCACCGACGGCGTTGAGCAACAGGCCGTGCGGTTTCAGTGCCGCAACGAATTCCTTCGCCGACCACTTCTCACGGATCACATCGAAGAACAGCATGTTGGTCTCGACGGTTTCGGGATCGATCGAGATCCCGGGAATCTGTTGCAGCCGGGCCGCGAGTTGTCGCGCATGGGCATGATCGTCCGCGAGCCGCTGAATATTGTGTTCCAATGCGTAGAGTCCTGCTGCCGCTAGGATACCGGCCTGGCGCATGGCCCCTCCATACATGCGACGGAACCGGCGGATTCGCTCCAACAGCAGGGGGTCGTCGGTGGCAATCAATGAGCCGGCCGGCGCGCCGAGCCCCTTCGAGAGGCAGAAGGTCACCGTGTCAAAGTGCTTCGCATAGTCGGCTGCCGACACTCCCGAGGCCACGACCGCATTAAACAGCCGGGCCCCGTCCAGGTGCATGGGCAACCCATGGGCGGATGCCACCTCGTGGATGGCTTGGATCGTCGGCAGCGGGTAGATGGTCCCGCCTCCGGCATTGTGCGTGTTTTCAATGCAGATCAATGCGGTTTGAATACTGTACGTATCTTTGGGGCGAATGGCGGCCTCGACCTGTTCCGCCGTCATGAGTCCTCGCCTTCCGGCAACCCAATGGAGCTGGACCCCGGCCAGTGCCGCTGCCGCGCCCAGTTCGTAGCGGACGATGTGAGAATGGCCTTCAACGATGATTTCACGACCCGGTTCCGTCTGGGCACGAAGGCAGAGTTGGTTTCCTGCGGTGCCGGATGGAACGAAGAGCGCAGCTCGTTTGCCGACCAGCGCCGCCCCGACTTCCTGGAGCCGGTTGACGGTCGGATCTTCTCCATAGACATCGTCACCCACCTCTGCCCGGGCCATGGCGTCGCGCATGGCAGGCGAGGGCTTCGTGACCGTATCGCTCCGGAGGTCGATGATGGGTTGAGATGTTCCTGACACAATGTCTCCGCTCTTGAGCCGGTGTGGGGCGCGGTATTCTAGCAAATTTTCCGCTTGCCGGGGATGGCCGGCCTGTTACACTGGACCCTCCCCGGAGATGTATGGAGAGATTGCGTCGATCAGTCGCCCGGTTCGTTCAGGCGGAGCCGCAGGAAATCTGGCCGCTGGCCTGGTCGTTCGGGTATTTTTTCTGCCTCCTCTGCGGCTATTACATCCTTCGGCCGGTGCGCGATGAAATGGCCATTCAGGGTGGCGTGCACAATCTGCCCTGGATGATGACCGTAACTTTTCTGACGCTGTTGGCCGTCACCCCGCTGTTCGGCTGGTTGTCGGCCCGCTATTCCCGCTATCGATTGCTGCTCGCGGTCTATCTGTTCTTCATCGCCAATCTGGTCGGCCTGTATCTGCTGATGACCGGCCGGCAGTACATCGAGTGGGTGGCCCGCGGGTTTTTTGTGTGGCTCTCGGTGTTCAACCTGTTCGTGGTGTCGGTGTTCTGGAGTTTCATGGCCGATCTGTTTACGCCGGCTCAGGGTGCGCGGCTCTTCGGCGTGATTGCCGCCGGAGGAAGCACCGGTGCCTTGTTCGGCCCCCTGTTCACGACAGGACTGACTTATCTCTTTCCGGTTCCCGTGCTGATGCTGGTTTCCGCGCTCTTCCTGTTCGCCTGCATCGGATGCATTTACAAACTGGAGGTCTGGAGTCGTGGCCGGACGGTGTCTCACCGGGAGAACGATGGGGAACCGTTGGGCGGCGGGTTTCTGGCCGGTGTTCGACTGGTGTGGTCCTCGCCCTATCTGCTGGGCATCTGCGGGTATCTCACCTTCCTGACCATGACGGCGACGTTCCTGTACTTCGAGCAGGTCCGTCTGGTGGCCGAGCACTTCGAGACGCCGGAAGCCAGGACGCGGCTCTTCTCCACGCTGGATTTCGCAACAAATGTGCTCACCTGGTTGACCCAGCTGTTCATCACGAATCGTGTGGTGGCCCGGTGCGGACTGGTGGCCCCGCTCCTGTTCCTGCCAGTCGTCAGTCTGATCGGGTTTCTCGGCATTGCCCTCTGGCCGGGGCTCGTCGTGTACGTGAGTTTTTCCGTATTGCGTCGAGTGGGGGAATACGCCCTCTCCAAACCCGCGCGCGAAGCGCTCTTTACGGTCGTGAGCCGGGAAGAAAAATACAAAGCCAAGAATTTCATCGATACGGCGATCTCGCGCGCCGGGGATGCGTCAACCGGCTGGTTGGTCTCCGGCGTGAAGGCGCTCGGCGCGACGACCGCGCAGATTGCCTGGGTCTTGGTTCCGCTCATGCTGCTCTGGGCCTGGCTCAGCCGATGGTTGGCCGCACAGCAACGCGCACGGCTGCGAACCGGTCAGGTTCCTCCCGGTCATTCGGTCGAGTGACGGAGCCTCCGTGGGCTCGTCCGTCTTTGACTCACAAAAAAATCGCATGGTATAGTCCTGCGCGACGCAGTGACCATTTTCTGATCTGCTGATGCGGCGGCCGATTGCCGGCTGAGAACATCGCCGAATCCGTCGGGTATTACGTCAAAAGATAGGAACACCATGGTTGAAGTTCCCGTTAAGCTCTATCTCGATAAACTATTGAAGTTAGCCCGTGAAGCCGTGCGTCCATTTTCCCTCATGACCGGTCCGTCCAGAGACAAGGCCTTACGCGGCATGGCCGCGGCGATTGCAGAGAAAGAAGACGCGATCCTGGCCGCGAATGAACAGGATGTGGACGCCGTCGGGAAGTCCATGACGGGATACGAGAATCGGGAGCGCGTGCGTGATGCCGTGGCCCGGGTTCGCATGACGGCCGACGACGTCAAGTCTATGGTGGACCGGTTGCATCGGATCGCCGACTTGCCGGACCCGCTCGGTGAGGTGCTGGGCCGTCATGACGAACCGAACGGTCTCCAAGTCAGCCGAGTGCGTGTGCCGATCGGGGTGATCGGGATCGTGTCGGAACTGGCGCCGCTGGAAACCATCGACGCGCTCGCGCTCTGTCTGAAGTCCGGCAACGTCTGTGTGTTCCGCGGTTCCCCTGATTGGACGCTCACGCAACGGACCATGGCCGCCTGTCTCTCGAAGGCCGCCGCAGACGCGGGGATTCCTCCCGGCGCCTGCACGATCATCGAGCGACCGGAAAAAGAAGCGGCGCTGGAACTGATCAAGTCGGGCAAGGCCTTGGACGCGATCATTCCGCGCGGCGGCGCGGGGCTTCGTAAGGTGGTTCAGGAGCAGGCCAAGATGCCGATCCTCTGCCACGACGGGGGAATCACCCACGTGTACATCGACGGCGACGTGGACATTCCTTTGGCCCAAAATATCGTGGTGAATTCCAAAGTGCAGGAACCGTTGGCCGCCAATTCGTTGGATACGTTGCTGGTCCATCAAGGCATCGCCAGGCCGCTCTTGTCGGCGCTGATCCTGCGATTGCTCGACGAATTCAAGATCGACGTGCTGGGCTGTCCGAAGACCGTGGCGCTCATGGGCCAGATGCTCATGACCGGACACAAGGCCGTCAAGCCGGCGCAGGATGCAGATTGGAATCGGCAGTTTCAGGGGCCTACCATGGCGATCAAAATGGTGCCGGGCTTTGACGACGCATTGATCCATATTGCGCAGCATGGCCCGAGTCACACCGGCGTCATCGTGACGAAATCGTATGAGTCCGCCATGCGCTTCACCAAAGAAGTCGATGCCGGTTCGGTCCTGGTCAATGCCTCATCGCGCCTGAATGCCGGCGACAGTTTGGGATTCGGCGCCGATGTCGGATTGAGTTCCACTCGTCACCATGCGCGAGGCCCGATCGGGCTGACACAGCTCACCTGTGAAAAGTATGTCGTCTTCGGCAGCGGGCAACTCCGGCATCCGCATCCGGTTCCCCTGGCCTACGAGGACGCCATCATGCTCAAGAGGCCGTAGGGCGAGGGTCGTGAACGTCTCTCGCGAAGAAGTCACTCTGTCCGGCGACACGAAGGACGAGATACGAGTGAGCCTGCGCGAGCACTTAGCCTGGTGGGGACTCCGGCACGTCGAATCCGATGCGGACTACTTTGCCTGGCAGCGGGAAGTCTTCTCCCCGCAAGAGCTCACGACACTGCATCGGCACATCGAAGCCAAACGGCAGGCCACAGACGGTCCTACTGCTGAAATCGCGTTCTACGATCTGACCGCTCAGCCCCGCTCCGTTCCCGTACTCTACAGCCAGCGATACGAATACTATGTGGAGGTCGGCGCACGCGTGGCCAGGCATCTCGACGATGCCTCGACGATGCTCGATGTCGGTTGCGGCATCGGCATCCTGACAACCTTCTATGCGAAACGGTGCCCGGGATCGACCATTGTCGGGATCGATCGCTCGCCGGCCTCCATCGACCTTGCCAGGCAGCGGGCGCAGGATCTGGGCCAGACCAATGTGCGCTTCGAATGCCGGGATCTGGATCACCAGGATCTCGCCGGACGTTTTGACCTGATCATTGCCACCCACACGTTGCTACAAGCTGAGCAGGAGCCGGGTCTCCCCAGTTTCGACTGGCGCACGTTCGCACGTTCAGCAGACGTGCAGGCGCAGCGGGGATTCGAGCAGCGGACCGGCTTAGGTGTTCGGCTGGACAGGCTTCGAGTCGGGTTGACTCCCGGTGGTCGCATGGTGGTCTTCGAAAAAACCAGACAACTCGCTCGCCGCATTCCATTTCAGCGCGCGCTTACCGCCCACGGCCTCGTATTGATTGCGCCGCCGGAGCCGGTCCGTTACCGATCGGTGGAGGAGGTCACGGACGACGGTCCATTGTATGTTATGGGAGCCGTTCCTCGGGAGCAGGCATGGGTGTGGGATGAATCGCCGGAAGCGGATGGAACGCCACCGCTCGATGTAGACTCGCTCCGCTCCGCTCGGGCACAAGGCGACCAGCCGCTGTACGAAAATCATCAGACTTCGGCGGAACAGGAATGGCGCTCATTGCCGGCGAAACAGGTGACCGCTCAGGTCACCAGCACAGAGCCGGATGGCCGACAGTTGCATGTCGAATGGGGGCGGGCAGGGGCATTCGTGTATCTGTATTGCGCCAACACCTTCGACCAGCGTCAATTGGTCCTGATTGAGCCGGCTCGCGCTGCCGTGCTGGAGACCTACTATCGGGAAATTACCAGGGAGCAACCGGTCGGCGGGAAGGAACCTTTGCGATGACGCCTATAATCAACCGGCCCGATTCGTCTTCATCGGCGGCACAGGAAGTGGTCGGTCTGGTTCCCGCCGCCGGGCTGGCGAAACGCTTGCAACCCTTCCCCTGCAGCAAGGAGGTCTATCCTGTCGGCTTCGTGTTGGATCAGCAAACCGGGAAGCCTCGTCCGAAGGTTGCGGCGCATTATCTGTTGGAGAAGTTCAGCGCTGCCGGAATTACAAAGACCTACCTGGTGATTCGAGAGGGCAAATGGGACATTCCGAATTATTTCCGCGAGGGCGGAGTGGTGGGATTGTCGCTCGCCTACCTCGTCATCGCCGGCTCGCTGGGACCGCCGGACACCATAGACCGCGCCTATCCCTTTCTGGAGCAGAAGCGTGTGGCCTTCGGTTTTCCCGATATTCTTTTCGGCCCGGACGATGCCTATCGGCAGCTGATCGCGGAGCAAGAGCGAACGGGAGCGGATGTGGTCTTGGGGCTACATCGAGTGTATGACCATCGCGTCTGGGACATGGTTGACTGTGACGAGGGGGGCCGCGTCCGTGACATCGTGATGAAACCGGCCTCGACGACGCTCACCGATGGCTGGTGCTGCGCCGTCTGGACTCCGCGATTCTCGACCTTTCTCCACGAATTTCTCCGCGCCGATGAGACGAAGCGGAATATGAGCCGGTTGGCCAACCGCGCCAACGATCCGAGCGGGGACTTGGCCGTGGGGGTTGTCCTGCAAGCCGCGCTCAAGGCGGGGCTCGTGCTGCAGAGCGTCACGTTTCCCGGCGAACGCTACTTAGACATCGGCACGCCCGAGAATCTGCTCAAGGCCGTGCGGGAGTTTGGTGCTCAGTAGCGTTGGGCCACTTATCGGCGGTAGCATCCGTGTCTTCAGGCCGGACGAACTCTAGAGCGCATCGAAGGCCCTGTTGACCCAGGTTTCGAATCAGTTTGTGGCCGACGTCCGAGGCTCCCCAGCGATTCCCGCCACCGGTGCCCTCTTCGCTCAGTCTCCATGAAAGAGCTTCCGACACTCCAAGAGGAGATAGACGGGCCGCGTATGCTTCTCCTTCTTGTCGGGAATGTGACCGATCGCGGCGCCGGTCACGACCATTCCCGGTGGGCATTGCCAATCTTTACTTCCTACCAGACCACCCAATCCAAACGCGTCCGGCACTCTTGGGCTGACCTGGATGGATGCCGGATCTTTTCCTTTCGATCCGTTCTCGTGGATATCGGCCGCAGTCGCATGTTCAAGGCCGACTTGGAGCAGGCTCTCTCGCAATTGCAGCTTGTTGTAGACTTCATGCAGACCCATGGTGAGCCGATTCATCGGCACCGTGGTTTCGAAGAGGGTGCCTTCCTTTTCGTAGTTGAAGAGGAACGGGCTCTTCTCCGAACGAGCGCCCAGCGTGCCGTCGGGCTGCAACTCCCGGCAGGAGAAGCGGAAGGATTCCCACGTGCGGTTGTTCACTTCCTCGATAAAGAGCCCATGGAGCACGCCATCCGTAAACATGTCGAGGCAGGATACGAATCGGCTTTCGACCACCTTATCCTTCGCATAATCCAAATCGTTGCAGGCCGTCCATATGGAGCCGACGAGTCCTGGATACGGCAGATTCTTCGGCACGCAGCCGGCGATGACATAGACGCGGAAATCGTTCCACGTGTATTGGGGGTTGTTGTCATCCAACGGGTTGGATGCAATGCCATATCCGATTCCCGGCCGGACGGCGCCCGTCCCGGCCCAAGCTGAACAGATGGGAAGAAGAAGCGTGGCACACAACACAACACACTTCACGGTGCTCAGCATGGCGCATCTGGCGGTCATCGGAGGTCCTCCTTCCTCTAGGTGAAAGGTCTGGTGACGGACGCCTCGAATCGAGAGATGGTCTGACTCCCGGGACCGGTTTACGCTATTCGACAAACGTGTGTTGCTCCAGACATACACCGTCCACGGGGGGAAATCCTCAACGTCGCACACGCGGGATAATCTGCGTAGCACGGATCGACAATACCAGGCTCAATGATCATCGGGACGTCTACGGGTAGGCCGCGAGGATCTGTTCGGCGGCCTCCAGTCGCGCCCGTGCCTCCCGGTCCTTACACTGCTTTCGGCAGTTCGCACAGAACGTGAGCCGACCGGCGATCGACCGGATGTCCCGTTTCTCATTATAAAAAAGCGGGCAATCGGCAGGCCCTACCCGGCGTGGATGAGGCGGAATTCCTGCCACCACCGCTGCGGCCAGATGTGCCATCATCCGCTCGACCGTGAATTCCCGCTCATTCAGTTGCTCCAGGAACTCGAAGGTGGAGGTCACGATCAGCCGATCTCGCCGCCAATAATACAGATAGCTGGTTCGCGCATCCTTCATCGGAAAATTGATCATGCAAATGAGCTGATCGACGGCCAGCTCCTGCGGTTTGGTCTTCAACCGGTCATAGAGCGTTTCCGCGACGACAAAGGCCTGATCCTCCTCCTGCTCCCGCCGCCAGGTCCCGATCGGTGCGGGAAATGAGACGGTCTCGAACGCGTAGCGCATTTGGACGTGAGTGAGGCGTTCGCAGATCTCCGGCAGGTGGGGAATCATGCGGTGCGCATTCCACATGCCGATCCGTACGCGGTCTCCCACCGCGCGTCTTCGGCTCCGCACGGCGGCGCTTCTGGTGCGCTCGTAGTCGGCTGCCGTTCTCGGGAGGCAGAGATGCTGGGCGGGATTGCGCGCAAAGACGACCGGCACCGCCCAGTCGATGGCTTCACCCGAGATCGAGTAGTTCACCGACACCCGTGCTTCGCGGGCGGCATCGCCGATGCTCTGCCCCATCGCCAACGCCCAGTAGAAGTGGCGGGAGAAGGCTGTGGCAGAGACGTCCAAGACCGGATACTGATTCGCAACCACCGCCGGCACGCCGCCGGCAATGAGGGCCTGCGCGACGCCGCGACTGAAATCCTGGCGCCCGCCACGGCCGGTTTCGCAGGCGTTCAAGCAGACCAGCCGGATGCCTCGACGGCAGACGATCTGGCGCAGGGTCGACGAGTCTAAGCGTTGTTCGCCGCCGTCCTGATTTTCAAAGATGAGATAGCCGCAGTCGCTCTCTTCGTCGTATTCCCCGTGGCCGATGAAGTGCAGTACGTCGATCGGGGCTGTGGCGGATTCCAGGGTGCGATGCAGCAGGTCAGGCGTGGCGTCCAGCAACAACTCGATCTCGGCCAGTCCCGCGTCGAGGAGCCGGCGGAATCCGCTGCGAATCACGTCGGCTTCCTCCTCCACCGACAGGGTGCCGAGTCCGAGCGGCTGCGCGACCACGACGAGGATACGCAGGGTGGGGCGAGCCGGAATGCGTTCGGCCGGAATCGCCGTCAAGACATTGCGCGTAAAGTTGACTTCCTCCAATGCGAGAAACGTTCTGCGATCGGGATCGTAGATAAATTCCCACGACTGATCGGCGATCCAACCGATATCCGAGGTAAAGATCAGATTAAGCCGCTGGCTGACCTGTTCGGAGCGGGCCGCGTCATACAGCCGGCGAACTTGTCCCGGAAACAGAGCGGCGAACAATGCGCTGCCCATGCGCTGCAGTTCGGCGTCATTCGGGAGCTGCGGGTAGGCAGGGTCTCCGTCGATGTAGCCTTGAATATGCGCCTGTCCTGCCTTAATCCGGTCCCACTGCGTCGGTGCGTGATCGTTGGCGCCACGGCCTGTCGATCGCGCCGCCTTGCGTTCGCCTCCCGTGTGCAGCTGTTCCATGACGCGGGCGTTGCGAAACGTGGCGATAAGTTGCGCGACGTCCGCTCCCTGCTTCGGCGCAATGAGCGCAATGTGAAAGACCTCGTCCGGTTCCGGCGCAGGTGGAAGCGGGGCTGCCGGTGCGCTCACGCGTTGAGGGGGGAGCGACGGTGTCAGGGTAGGCGGTTCCTCGCGCGTCCTTGTGGCTCCGGTGGGTGAGGGTGGTTCCATGCGGGCGACGCCGCGACGCCTGCCCGATGGCAGGTCATGAGCGATGTCGATCGGCGTGACGGGTTGTGCCTGTCCGCGTAACGCGCGAACGAGAAAATCCACTGTGCCGGGGTCGTCGAAGAAGTTCACATGGTTGACCGGCTTGTGTTGCGGCAGATTGCCGCCCAGGCCGAAACAGCCGACACGGGTGCCTGGAATGGCGGCGGCTCCGATTCCCGGGTCCACTCGCCAGCCGCCTTCGGTCGGCACGACGAGGTCGTTTGCGGTCGGGAAAAAGAGGTCCGCCCCCGCATCGACGATCCGTTGCAGCAAGGCGGCGTTTGGTTCGAAGTTTGCGACAAGGGCGGAATAGGCTTCGCTGGGAGGGCCTGGTGTGGCCTGCAATGCCTGAATGATCTCGCCGTTGTTATCCATCGAGGCGAGGCCCGGGAGGCTGCCGACCAGGCGGCGGGCGATCCAGGACAAGGCTTCGCTCACGAATTCCACCCCGGTGGTAAACGGATTTTCGGGGAACAGTTCCATCACATTGGACAGCCAGTTCGTGTATTGGGTGACATGATCCGGCGAGGCGAGGGGGGTTCCGCCGTTCGGGCTCGCCACCAGCACGGCGCGGCCGATCGCAAATCGATCGGCCAGCGCACCGAACCGATCTCGGCGCTCGACGAGATGTCGCAGGACCAATCCGCCTCGTGAATGGGTGATCACGTCGAAGGCGGTGGGGCGATCGGGTAGGGCCTCAAGGAGCATGCGCACGTTCTCTTCCGGCGTGCGGCTGAGGGTGAAGTGATCGAAACCATAGATGCGGTGTCCATAGACATCCTTGAGTTCCTCAAACAACGTCTTGCCGTTGTTGCCTGGTGTCTTGGCCAGTCCGGTGAAGGCGGCGGTCGTGTTGGAAAAGGTTCCATGAATCAGCAGGAGATTGCGTCCGGTGGTGCTCAGGGCTCGAAGATCGGCGGCAGGCAGCGTGGCCTTGCGGCCGAGTTCCTCCGGGGTGACGGTCAGCCAGCCTTCCCGGCGGCCTTTCAATTTCCAGGTCGCGGTTTCCCAGAGTAGAGCGAGTTTGGCGAGTGCGAAGTCGGCAATCTTGCCGGCCACTTTGAGCACGACGGTCTTGATGGCACTGCTGATGAATCCACGGCGCCCGCCGGCTTCCGGCACCGGCACGGCCGGAACGGGAATCGAAAACCGGTACAGGGTTGGCGACCCCCTGCTGGCTCTTCGGCGAGCCGGCTCGCTGGGCATGTGGAACCGGACGGCGCCGGAGGCATAACGCGTCATCACCACGTAGAGGTCGTCGGGGCGACCTTCGACATCCAAGGTGAGGGGCGGCTGGACCCCTTCGCCGCGTCTGGCCTTGGGCGTGGCGGTGAGGGTCTGTTCGATCTGCCAGCGTTTGGTTGCGGTGAGATTTTCCAGAAATGGATCACGTGCCTCCTCGGCCGCCCGCCGACCTCCCCGGACGGCGCCTGTTGCACGAACGTCCCAGCCCTCCGATGTCGCCCAACTCACTGTGCCGGATTTTTTTTGCGCCATGCTCTGCTCCCATTTCGCTCGTGATGCCGAGCGTCATCGTTTTGGATGATCCTGCGGCTCGTCGCAAACTGCGTGCGCTTATCCCACAACCGGAAGAATGAGGCAAGAGGTTCGTTGGGGTCTAGCAGGATGGGGAAAACGTCCGCCAGCGGCGTTCTCGATCTCCGTGAAGCGTGAATCGTGAAGCATATCTTGTCAGGCTCCGTATCCGGGCTGTTACGAGAGACACACGACGCTTCCGGAACGACGGACGCTGAAGACGACCTTTTTGCACATTCTGTGGGCTAGGAGTCTGTCCAAGTATTGCCGTTCTGCTGCGACGAATGATCTGCCGGCATCTGCCTCGTTCTCGACCCGTAACAATCCTCAACGTATTCAGCGAATACGCTTCCGGTTTTTTCGAGCCTGCGGCCTCGCATCCGCCGGCATCTTCTTCGTCTCGCTACGAAGGATGACTCGGACAGGCTCCTAGCAGGCTGCGGAAAAACTCGATGGTTGAGCAACACGCGATCATTCACTCTTGTGCCGCATTGGTCTAGCACTCATCCGCAGGATGCGCCAGAAGGCCGTCCAGCAAGGCCGCAGCAAGCGAAGGGGCGAATCGTACTCTTGCGGTACGGTGAGCCGCTGAGCGACGCGAGAACGCCGCTGGCGGACTTTTTCCGCATCCTGCTAGGGCCGTTCCCGGATCAGCATTCGCATGGAGTGTAATCGATCGTCGTCGGATAGAGGCGGTGAGACAAGCGAGCGTTCCCACGACCCGTACATGGGATTGGGAAGCAGGAACCAGGACCTGCCCCAGCGTTCGTGGTGCTCGCGAGCCAGGCGGACGCGTTGTTCCGGACTGTCTCGTGCTCCGGGAAGAAAATCTCCCAGATCATCCCCGATCAGCAGGAGGATGCGAAACCGGCGCGCGAGGTACTGCCTGCGGCTCGATTTGTCCGACGGCCAGTTGAAAGGCGGTTCACCTTCCGTCAGTACCGTATCGAGGTCTTTGGGCAGCGAGACACCGAGTTTCTCAAGGTTCTCCCTGGTCGACGATTCCTGGCCTGCATGCCGATTGGTGATGAACAGAATCGCAACGCCCTTGCTGTGGGCCTGCGCGAGGAAGTCCAACGCGCCCGGGACGGCCCGCGCATCGGCCTCGCGAATCCAGTCGTCCCATGCCGACGGACTAAACGTGGTGCGCTGTGTCACCAGACGTCCTTCGAAGGGGCTGTTGTCCAACACTGTTTCGTCGAGATCCAGGATCACGGCAGGCGGCTGGTTTGCGAAGTCGCCGACTTGTTCCAGTGCCGCGGTCCGCGTATGGTCCTGCAATGCGCGATCGAGTGCCTCGCCGGCCTGGCGGTAGGTAGTGGAGGAGAGGACGTGATACTCGGCGGATGTCTGCACCCAGAGCAGGCTGTGCAGGAGTTCATGACTGTCCCGGACTTCCGAACAGCCTTCACAAAATAAGAGGAGCACAAGGAGAAAGGACCAGGTGCGACGCTGACTGAAAGCTCCTGCGCTAGCGTCCCGTGTCAGGTGAGACATCTCTTAATCCTTTGTCGTCATGCGGTTCTCCGCGGTCGTGATAGAGACGTTTGCGAATATGTAGATAGTGACGAACTGTTTATCACTCGTGCGAGCGTGCATTCTACGCGTGGAGAGTCGAGCGGTCTATCCCGTGGGTGCATGGCCCTGGTCATGAGATTGTGTTTGGATCTGCGGCGGCTGGTCCGGGAAAGAGAGGGAAATCGTGCCCGCGCTAGGCCACGAACTGGCGCATGTGGTGCAACAGGACAGGTTGTTCCCGAACTCGGGGGATTCTTGTGTGCTGCAACGATCCGGGCTGGAGAAGCCGAACGACACACAGGGACGTAGAACTGCTGCCGGATTATCCGCATCCGATTGCGACACCTGCGTGGCGCATGTGCTTCAGCTCGGAGCGATTCACTGCCCGCAGCGACCGGAATGCCGTTTCGCCCAGGTGCATGATCAGAAGAACAAAAATCTCATGGGGATCTTTCGCTCAGACCATCAGCAACGTGGTGTATTTCAAACCCATCGACCAGGCGAAGCCGGTTGGATTTTCTTGAAAAGTTTGGATATCCGTGTGTGGACAGAGGGCTAGCTAGACGAACAGGGCCGAAATGGCGGAGGTCTAAGGTTGGGGGAAGGACGCTGGGGAAGGGGTGGAGCAGGCCTCCACCCGACTCATCGGTAAGTCGCACTAACCCATGGCGGCCCAGATTTTTTGCGCATTCTCGCCGGTAAATGTCATATCGTCCTGTGCGGAGGAACTGCGCTCGAAATAGAGATGCAGCAGCCCGCCTCCGTAATGTGCTTCTCGGATGAGGTCGAGATTGATCGCCACCTCACCGGTACGCTCTTCATCCTTCACCTTCACAAATCGCATCGTATCTGCTCCTTTCTTGTCGATATGTGTTGGGGCGGCCATGAGATCATGGCTTACGCCTGTTAGAAGCGAGCATAACGCAGAGGCACGAAAACTGTGAGTGAAGGTTTAAAATGGGAACTTCCCGGTACGGGGTCGTTCAGTGTCCAGCTGCACTGGAGGGGGCGACGAGCGTTGAGGGTGAGAATGACTGTGGGAGAGTCCGCGCCGGACCGGAGGATACAGCGGTATGGGATTGCCTCGGTCGCACGCCTGCTCTCCGGATTTGGAGAGTGGCGCGCAGCGCGGCCCTAGAACACGGAATAGATGGCAGGCGCCAGTACGCTTCCCTCGAGGAAGAACGCGAGCGCACTCAGAACCATTAAGACGAAAATGATCGGCGCCAGCCAATAAGACTTTTTTTCCTTCAAGTAGATCGTAAACTCTGCAATCAGGCCTGAGTAGTCTCTCACTCGTGCGACTGTATTCATGGGCGCCTCCTCATAAACGATTGTTGAGAACCTATCTTAAACCGACTTCCGGCCGACACATCATGACTTGACGGTTACAATGGACGGCTGAATTCTTCCCATAGCCCGCCACCGTTGCACGCGCAAACAACATTCCCTGAATACAATGAACGAGATGATGGCTCCGGGGTAAAACCAGAACCCTCCGAAGCGAGATGTAATGCCTCCGCAGATCAGCGCCACGATCATCGATGAAAAATCAGCGACGGGTCCCAGAGGCTCGAACACCTGCATGTGTCTGGCATTGGTAAGCAGCCCGTCTTTTCGAATCAGTTCCTGCTGCCAGGGGCGTTTTTCATACGGCTTTAAGCGGTCGGTTTGCGGCACGCCCGGCGCCGCCGTATCCTGAAGCACGTTGTCATCGCAGGCATCGATGCAGGCATAGCACTTGATGCATTCCGTGTTGACCACCTTGCCGTTGAAGTGAAAAATTTCACGGCTGACATCGATACCTTGGGGGCAGGCATTGCTGCAATCACGGCAGCCCGTGCACTGAGCCACGCGCGTGATCTTTTTCTGAACCGGGGAGATGTTCATGAGCGGGACCATCATCGTGGCATAGGGGCAGAGGATTCGGCAGAATGCGCCCTGGCCGTAGCGCAGATTCAACAGGACGCTCATGGTGAACTGAATAAAGACCGCTAACCCGAAGGCCAGCAGGAAGTCATTCCACGTGGGCTTGATATCGAAATTGAAGAAGGCAGCCTTGGCAAATGCCTTGCCTTCGTACCCGGGTAAGTCTGCGATAGGCGCCGGAGTCATCACATTGACTTTGGGCGTGAATCCGACGTTGTGAATCAGAATGATGACCGGCAGCAGGAGGACGAACAGGGCCCCGATTCTCAGGAGCCAGCGGTGGGGCGTGTTGACGAGAATATTCTTTTCTCGCAGAGCGAGATACCGTCGTACCTTCAACTTGCGAAGAATCCAATCGGCAAATTCGATGGCGCCTCGCATGTGGCAGGCCCAACCACAGAATCCACGCCCCCAGATCAGGATGGAACCCAGGATCAGCAGCACCATGATCGAGGCCGCATTGATGGTGCCTTTGGCCAAGGAGGGTACACCCATCATGGCCGTCTTCCCCCAGAGTTCGATCCCGAAGACATGCCATGAAATAAGGTGAAACGCGATGTAGGCATGCACCGACGCCAACGCCATCATGCGGTACGTATGGCGTTTTGTCGGCGCCGGCGTGCCTGCGGTCGGAACCTTGCAGGAGTGCTGAGGATGATCTGTGCGGCGATCGATGGTGATCAGTTGAGGTGGCGGTGTCGCTGGCAAGGCAAGAGGAGTCATTTATATACCCCCTGAAGGTGGTAGGAGATTCCACCTCGGCCCGGTATTCGTTATGAAATGTTCTAAATGCTCTTGATGAAGAATAGTCGCGATCAACAATCCGCGCTATGCACCGAAAGGCGGAGGTCGACACGATAATGGTATGGGCTCGTCGAACAAGCCTCTGATCGGATGGTCCGGTTGCGCGTGGTGATGGAAAAATCAGAGCGAGGATCGCCGTATCGAATTACTGCTGCGAGAGTCGTGCGGCAAAACTTCCTGCCTGTAGGTACTACACGAACCGTCCGCGTTGGTCGGGGGAGACGACCCGACATGCATCGGCTTTGCCCATCCATCGGTACCGATGGCGCGCAACATAATCGTACAGCGCATCACGCAGGGGGCGTGGAATCAGAATGCCGAGATAAAAGAGGGGCCAGAATCCGGGGAGGTGCCGCACAATTCTCAGCGCGGCCGTGGATTTGGTATAGACGCGGGCCTGCTCCAGCAGGAGGAAGGTCGAAAAGTCTTCGGTCGAAAGCTGCAGTGTGTGCAGAATCTGTTGTCCCTGCTCGGATTGTAGGGTACCGAACTTGAACGTCTCGTGTGGATCGTGATCGATCAAAAAATTCACCCAGGCATTGCACCAATTGCACACCCCATCGAACACAATGACCTGCTCATGACTGGCCCACTCATGGGATTGCGGATCGCATTTGGCTGTCATTGGCTGCATTCCCGCTGAAGCGGCTGCTGATTCTTCTCTCCACGGAGTGGAGTCACATTGTTCAGAGGACCTCACCTCCGGCATTGTACAGGTTCAGAAACAGGCCGGTCCACAATCTCGATTTCTCTGCTGTGCCGGCGTATGCTTTTGTGGGAAGCGACCTGCAAGTTTCTGCCGGGCGGGTGTATGACTGAGTCCGGGGAGCGAGGCAACCACGCGCGGACAAGAAAGGTGGGTGCAGCATGAAGGGGACAGGATTCTGTACCGGTCTCGTAGTCGGCATCGTGGCCACCGTTCTGCTGAGTCAGGGGACGATGAGTGCCGCGAGCAAGGAGGCGGGGACGGCTCCCTGTTTACCGGCCGATATGGTCGCGGATTATGTGCATAGCGTGATCCAGGCCGATCGGGAGTTCTACACCACCGATATCGTGGAGCGGATGCAGATGCGCGGGATCGTTTTCGCCGCAGAGAATTGGAGAGAGACCTCCAGGCTTCCCCTTCCTGCTCAGTTCCTGCTGGAATCCGGGCGGCTGATCGCTCAGCAACGCAGCGGGATTCGATTTCGCCTCATCAGCAATTGGGCGATCAACAAGACCAATGGTCCGGCCACCGATTTCGAGCGGGTCGGCCTGAGGGAGATTGTGCTCAATCCCGATCGGCCCCATACGGGTGTGACGACCGTAGGAGGAAAGCCCGTCTTTCAGGCCCTCTACCCGGACAGAGCGTTGTCCCAAACCTGTGTTAGTTGCCACAATGCACACCCCAATAGTCCGAAGAAAGATTTCAAGGCGCAGGACGTGATGGGGGGAATCCTGCTGACCCTTCCGCTTCCCCGCTAGCAGGATGCGGAAAAGGTCTGCAGGCGGCGTTCTCGCCTCGCCGGGCGAGAGGATCGAACGCCGGAGTAGGTATTCATGAATAGGCCGGGTTAAGGAGAGACGCTATGCCGGACATCGTCCATGCACAGGTGACCCACACCAATGCGTACCTCACGCAATTCATCGAGCAATTTGCCCGGATTCATCAGCACATCGAGAATGGGGGAACGGTTGCCATCAACATGAGCGACGGCGACCGATCGATCTCCCTCACGGTCAGTCGTGACAAGGTCGTCGAGCGTGCCACTCCACCTCAGTGGCCCGCGACGGGCAAGGCTCCGACGTTGGCCGACAACGGCAGTCTCGTGGCGGCTCTCACCAAATCGTTCAGCTTCGACATCGGCGAAGCGAATCGGAAGATTTCGATCGGTGAGATTCAGTCACATATTTCGAACGCGACAGCGGCGAAACCAGCCGTCGGCTCCGGGGCGAATCTGCGCCGGGCGCTGGAGTTGCCCGAACCGGCTGTGACGTACAACAACGCCGAATGGGTCTTGCTCGACGATTGTCGGTGTGCGGCATTGGATGGGTTCATTGTGACGGCCAAGCGCGGCTTCAAGACCGACTTGGCAAGTATTCCACGTTTGTTATGGGGCTTCATCGCGTCATTTGAACTCTCGCTGGTTGCGCCTATCGTGCACGATTTGATTTACGGCTCCGCCGGAACCGTGGCCTTGCCTGACAGCGAAGTCGCGCCCGCCGATAAGCAGTTTGATCGAAAAGAGGCCGATGATCTCTTTCTCGAATTGATGACTCGGAGTATGGTCGCCTATTGGAAGCGTAACGTGGCCTACCTGGCCGTCCGTGCCTTCGGCGGGTCGTCCTGGCGACAACGATAAGCGTGCGAATTATGCGATCGCAAGGTGCGCCGTCCGACGAATTCTTCAGCCTTCCCGCTGCCTCGTGCGGCCGAACAAGCTGAATCGGGGCGTGCCTGCAAAGAGGTATTGCCTATGACCACACAGTACTACACGGCCTCAAGCCTTGATGGGTTCATTGCCACTCTGGACGATTCTCTCGACTGGCTCTTTCCACTCGGTGATATCAACGAGACGGGGTATCCGTCCTTCATCAAGGAGGTCGGCGCTTTGGCGATGGGGTCTGCCACCTATGAGTGGATGCTGCGCCACGTCATCAATGCGGAAGGGCGCGAACCGGTCTCCTGGCCCTATGCTCAGCCCGCCTGGGTGTTCTCAAGTCGTCGCCTTCCCAACGTGGAAGGCGCGGACGTCCGATTTGTACGCGGGGACGTTCGCCCGGTTCATGCTGACATGCAGAAAGCGGCGCATGGCAAGAACATCTGGCTGGTCGGGGGAGGCGAATTGGTCGGGCAGTTCTACGATGCCGGATTGCTCGATGAACTGATCGTGCAGGTTGGCTCTGTGACCCTTAGATCAGGCAAGCGGCTCCTGCCTCGCCGGATCACGTCGCCTTCCTTCATCCTGGAGTCGGCTCGCGTGATCGGGCCAGGCTTTGCTGAGTTGCGATACCGTGTCCCGCGTGGGTAGGGCCTCGTAGCCGTTTACCTGCGCAACTCGCGGGTAAGGAAGAGGCGTGCATCCTTGTTAAACGGGCTCCGTCTTTTTGTGATGTATTCGGATCCGCATGAGGAGCCGGAGGAGGGGCAGGGTAAGAACTATCTGTTTGCCTCCGGCCGATAATCGAACGGTTACCGGCCGAGTATTGTCAAGCGATGACATTGGTCGAACTGGAGGGACTCACGCAGAAACAAGCAGCCAACCGGTTGGGGCTCTCCGTGTTCGGCATGAGGTCGCCTGTCCAGCCCGGCCGGAAGCAGCTCAAAATGCGGCTCGAGAAGTGCTGCGTCATCGAACGGGACGGCCGAAATGGTGTCATAGATTTGAGCATCACAGACCGAACTCACCGCCTGTTGGACAGGCAATGAGAACGATCATCCAGTGAGGCGCTCGCTCAATGACTCACTGCGGATATGTCGAACAGAATGTCGTCCGCGGGGACATCGCGAATCTGAATCGAGTCGACCCGTTGTTGGGCGAGGACGTCCGAGATGATGACGACCTTGTCTCCAACCTTAAAACCCTCGCGGTCCTTCAGAATCCGGAACGCCGTTTGTAATGTTTTTTCGGGGTCCGAACTGAAATCGATCTTGAAGGGGAGGACGCCGCGATTGAGCATCATGGTCCGTCGCGGTTGGCTCATGTTGGTAAAGGCGTAGATGTTGGTGGCAAACGGGCGGCAGTTTGCGACGAGGTCGGCCATAAGCCCTCGTCTGGTGATCACGACGATGCCTTTGGCCTTGACCCCCTCGGCGAGCTGCACGGCCGCTGCCGCCAGTTGCTGCTTATTTTCCGCGTTCCGCAAATGTTTTGCGAACTGCAATCCAGGAATTGTTTCCGATTTCAGCGCAATTCTGCGGAGGAATTCGACGCACTTCACGGGATACCTGCCCACCGTGGTTTCCCCGGACAGCATGACGGCATCGGCTTCTTCATAGATGGCATTCGCGACATCCGTGACCTCGGCCCGGGTGGGATAGGGATTGTGGATCATGGATTCGAGAAGATGGGTCGCGACGATGACGCGTTTGCCGTACTCGGCGCATAACCGCACGATTGTGCGTTGAACATTCGGCAGATCCTCCAGGTTGATCTCCACGCCTAGATCTCCGCGCGCGACCATAATGCCGTCCGATTCCTTCACGATAGCCTCTAGGTTCCGGACTCCTTCCTGGTCCTCGATTTTCGCAACGATCTTTACCCGTCCGACCTTGTCGCCCATCAATTCCTTGAGCTGCTGAATATCTCCGGCCTCCCGCACGAACGACAAGGCGATGAAGTCCACATCCCGCTCCAAACCGAAGAGGATATCCTTGATATCTTTTTGCGTGATCGACGGGAGATTAACGCGGACGCCGGGGAGGTTCACGTGGCGTTTGCTTTTCAGCAGCCCGCCGTCTAAGACACGGCATCGCATGTGACGTTCGTGCTTCTCCAGCACCTCGAAATTGATCAGCCCGTTGTCCACGGTGATCCGGTCCCCCACGTTGACTGCTTCGAGCAGGTCCGCATAGTTGATGTGGATGGAGCTTTCCTCGACGTTCATCGGACCGCGAGTGGTGACGGAGACAATGTCGCCCTGCTTCAGATCGAGCTCGTTAGAAAGATCACCGGTGCGGATCTCCGGACCTTGCGTGTCCAGGAGAATGGGAATGGGAAACTTCACCTTTCGGTTGAGGGATTTAATATGCTGGATGACCTTGGCGTGAGACTCGTGGTCGCCGTGGGACATGTTGAGACGGGCGATACTCATCCCGGCCTCGTAGAGCTTGTGCAGCATCTCGTAGGATTCTGTGGCGGGGCCGATCGTGCAGATGATGCGAGTCTTTTGCATGGAGGCTCCTCGGGCCGCTCACGAACCGCGGCGCGCTCGATGAGGTAGAAGACGATATTGTGCGTGGAGAGACGGATCGCGCCGAATCATTCTACGTGGAATCTTCGGGGCCGTCTATCGTGGTACAGGGCGCGAAGAGTTGATAGTGGAATATGAGGTGTGAGGCGCATTGTGCAAGCGGGGGCTTGTGCCCCGGCGGGCTGTCGCTGAGGATATCCCGCCGAGACATGACCGCGGGAGCCAAGTCGTCGATCCTCGCCGAACATCTGCCTGAGTTGCGGGGAAACCAGCGGCTGCTCATAATCTTCTAAGCCAACCAACATCGTCTGGGCCTGAAGCCCAGGGGGCAGCATCAGCTGCATCCCCCTCGCTTGTTACCGGTTAAACGATCCCGTGGTTGATGCCTTCTGCTACAGCGGATCGGCTTCGCTGTAGCGCCGCTCCACGGGTGTAACCGGCGGCGACCTCACGCGGAGCCCGTAACACCTGTAAATTCACCTCTCCCTTGCCGATCATGATTCAGGCATTGCCTTTGCTCACTCTGCGATGAGGACTTTCTAGGGCCGAGGTTTGAGATTCGGCGCAGAGGCCATCAACGAGGCTCAATCACCCAGAGGTGCAACATGGCAGCGGAGAGCACACAGGCTATCACGTTGAGTGTGATCAAGGCGGACATCGGCGGTTTCGTCGGGCATTCGGCAATCCATCCCGCCTTGCTGAATTGCGCGAAGGAGAAGCTTGCGATTGCCAAAACCAGCGGGTTGCTCGTGGATTACCATGTCTCGGCCTGTGGGGATGACTTGCAACTCATCATGACGCATCGTCACGGCGTGGATCACGAGCGGATCCACCGTCTTGCCTGGGACACGTTTGAAGCAGGCACGGCGGTCGCGAAGGAACTGCATCTCTACGGCGCAGGGCAGGATCTGCTGGCCGACGCGTTCAGTGGAAATGTGCGGGGGCAGGGGCCTGGTGTGGCTGAAATGGAGTTCGTGGAACGGAAGTCCGATCCGGTGCTGATCTTCATGGCGGACAAGACATCGGCGGGTGCCTGGAATCTCCCTCTATATAAAATGTTCGCCGATCCGTTCAATACGGCGGGTCTGGTCATTGCGCCCACGTTGCACCAGGGATTTCGGTTCGAGGTGCACGATATCTACGAGCACAAGAAGATCTCATTCGATTGTCCCGAAGAACTCTACGACATGTTGATGTTCATCGGCTCCCCCGGTACATACACGATCAAGTATGTGTACTCACGGGCGGATGGGACGATTGCGGCGGCTTCGTCGACGGAGCGGCTTTCGCTCATTGCGGGTAAGTATGTCGGGAAAGACGATCCGGTGATGATCGTCCGCGTGCAGCAGAACTTTCCGGCGGTGGGTGAAGTGCTCGATCCCTTCCGGTATCCCTGGATCATCGAGGGCTGGATGCGTGGCTCGCATTACGGTCCGCTCATGCCGGTCTCGGTGAAGCAGGCGACGCCGACCCGCTTCGATGGGCCTCCGCGTGTCGCCTGCCTGGGATTTCAATTGGCTGACGGCACACTCGTCGGGCCACGGGATATGTTCGACGATCCGTCGTATGATGAAGCGCGCCGGGATGCGAACCGGATCGCCGATGTCTTGCGGATGCACGGTCCCTTTGAGCCGCACCGGTTGCCCCTCGACGATATGGAGTACACGACCATGCCGCAGATTATGAAGAAGTTGGAAGGTCGCTGGGCGAAGGTGTAGCAGGATGCGGAGAAATAAGGTCACGGTCGATCAGGAGGCAGTCGCCGGGGAATGGCGGGCGCGGGGCTTCAGTTGTGATCTTTGGGTTGATCCGCCCGGGCAAGTGTGGGAGGATTACCGCCACGCGGCCGACGAGTTGGTGATGCCGGTCGAGGGCGGGTTGGAACTGGAGTTCGGGGGCCGGTGTGTCAGGCCCGAACCGGGCGAGGAAATCCTCATACCGGCCGGAGTGTCCCATACCGTCAGAAACATCGGCGGCACCAGCGTGAAGTGGCTGTATGGATACAGTCGCTAACATCCGAGACGAACTGACTCAGCAGAGGGAGAGGAGCCCATGCCGACAACGACGCAATTTGTGGTGAGTGGACAGAGTAAGCCTGGAGTGCTGGCTGAAGTAGCGGCCGTGCTCGGGGCTGCGGGAGTCAACATCAAGGCCTTCTCTGCGCCCGAGGTCACCGGCCCCGGGAAGCTGCGATTGATCGTGGCGGATGTGGATGCGGCTCGTATTGCGCTCAGAAAATCCAAGATCAAGTTCCGTGAAGAGACCGCCCTGATTTTGAGTCTGGAGAATAAGCCCGGCGCCTTGAAACAGGTGGCCGATTCGCTCACCAGGGCTCGCATCAATGTGAAGTGCGGCTACTGCACCCCGTCGCGGGAAGGCAAACGCGCGATCGTGGTTCTGACCGTCTCGAACACGACCAAAGCCCTCGGGGTGCTACGCACCCATTCACTCGACGAATTCTAATCCGCCTCATGCTAGGGGAGAAGAGGACAAGCACCAGCCGTCTTCTTCTCCCCCTGTTCGTTCTGCTCCTCACCACATGGCTCAGCGGCTGTTCCGGCTGGAGTTCGGCGCGTCCGTCCTATCCGCCAGGCTATCCGTTGGGGTTTGTCGAACGGGGCAGCGCGTCCTGGTATGGGCCCGGCTTCCACGGCAACCGCACGGCAAACGGAGAAGTCTACGACATGCACAAGTTGACGGCGGCGCATCGCACCTTGCCGCTGGGGTCGGTGGCGGTTGTGCGATCCCTGAGCACCGGCCGGCAGGTGACCGTGCGGATCAACGATCGGGGGCCGTTCGCGCGCGGCAGAATTCTGGATTTGTCTCTGGCCGGAGCCCAGGCTGTCGGGATGGTCGGGCGCGGCACCGATGAGATCGAACTCCGTGTGATCAGTTACGAAGGCCGAGCCGGGGGGATGGGGGTGTTGCGCGTTCAGGTCGGTTCCTTTGCCGATCCGGCGAACGCGCGCGCGCTGGTTGAACGGTTGAGGGGAACTTACCCTGGTTCCAGGACCGTCGGCGTCGATCTGCCGGATGGTCGCCGGTATCGGGTGTATGCGGGACAATTTCACACGGAAGCTGCAGCCGAGCAAGCCGCCTCGCATCTGAGGCGGGCACTGGAGACCGATCCGTTCATCGTGCGCGACGATGCGGCAGGAGCGACTACGGGGAATCCTTGAGGTACGGGAGCATGGCAAATAATCTAAATGACTGATATGCTGGCACATTGTGCTCGGCATGGAAGTGTCGTAATGCTTGATGCGCCTGTCCGCCTGTGCTAATTGTAATAGGCGATGGATGAAAGTGACCCGAGAGGACCCGGTCTGGTCGTCTTCTCACGACAGAGGGCAAGTCTTGCAGTTCGAACCCAAGGCTTCGGACTGATCCAAGGTCCCATCAATCACTCCTTCAACTTGAGTCCGCACCTCTAACCTCGATAGGTCTTATGGACATTATCGTTCTGATATTCCTCATTCTATTGTCTGCGGTGATTTCTGTCGTCGAGGTCGGCTTCTACTCCGTCAACGATACGAAGCTCAGGGCGCTGGCCGATACGGGCAGCAAACGGGCGGAGATGGCCCTCCATCTTCGAACCGACCCGCAACGGCTCCTGCTGACCATCCTGGTCGGAGATCGACTGATCGACACCGCCACCGCATCGCTGGCCACGATTATTGCCTTGAACCGGTTCGGCGGGCAGGGATTGGAAGGTGTGCTCGGTGAGGCCTTCGCGGTTTTGGTCGGTATTCTGACCTTTGTTCTATTGGTATTTGCCGACTTGGTACCCAAGACCCTGGCAGCCAAATACTCGGTGCCCGTGGTGCTGAACATGGCCTATCCGGCCTATGCAGCTCAGCAGGTGCTGACGCCGATCATGTTCTTCGTGGTGCCGCTCATCTATAAGTTGACCGGCGGCAAAGGGCTCAATGTGCCCTTCGTCACGGAAGAAGAGCTGAAGATCATGCTGGACCAGAGCAGCAAGAGCGGGGCCATCGAGGCGCAGGAAGTGAAGATGATCAAGAACGTCTTCCAGCTGAAGGACATCACGG
>CABVRO010000023.1 GCA_902500715.1 uncultured Nitrospira sp.
TGAAGCAATGTCGAGTCGGGCTTCCTGATCTGTCCGTAAAAGGCTGGGAAGTCCAAGTTCCTCGTGAGGCTTGAGAAGCAAACGGAGGCCTATGGATAAGGCACTCTATCCCTATCTGCTGTTCTGGAGTATCGGCCTCCTGTGTGTTCTCGCCGAATGGCGATTTCCTGCGCGTCCGATTGCCTACCGGTCTGTAATCTGGCGGGATCTGATCGCGTTAGGTGTGTACAATGCATCGTTCCTTGCCGTGGTACAGGCGACGGATCGAATTCCGATTCCGAACTATATGCCTGTGGCCCTGTACAGTCTGCCCACGGTCGTAAAGTTGGCCCTCTTTTATATCGTCGAAGATTTCGGGCTCTATTGGGCGCATCGGCTCATGCATTCCAAGCCGGTATGGCGCATCCACCGATGGCACCATTCCCCCGCCTCCCTGTACTGGCTTGCTGGAATCCGTGCCACCATTCCGCATATCGCTCTGTTCAACCTGACGTATATCGTTGCCCTCCCGTTGCTGCATGAGGCGTCCGCATGGGCATTTCAGGTGATCATGGTAGAGCATATTATGCGGAACAATTGGATGCATCTGAATGTCACCTGGAGATCGTCCTGGCTGGAATGGGTGTTTGTGACCCCGCGCTACCACCAGATCCATCACAGCACTGATCCCGCTCATCAACGGACAAATCTGGGCGCGTTGCTCACGATTTGGGACCGGCTGTTTGGAACCTACTACAATCCGGATGATGTCAAAGGTGAATTGACGTTTGGCCTGGTCGAACGGGTCCTGCCGGTGAGACTGGTCATCGGATTCTAAGCGTACCATTGTGTCGAGCACGCGTCGCCGTCATCTTTGTGCTGGTTCTTGGTCTGATAGACAAAGTCTGGCGTCGATCACGGACGGGGCCGGCAGGTATTTGTGATGTTTTGCGCAAGCCTGTGCTAACCATCGGGTAGGTTGTCTCCATCGGATCGGACGTCGAGGGTTGTCCTCAGCTTGTATTGAAGGGATGTTGTCAAGTTCCGCACCGGTTGTGGCTTCCCGACATGCTCAAGGCCTTATTGCAGGATGGGTACGACATCGTGATCGGGAGCCGGTACATGGCGGGTGGCAGCGTCGGCGAGTGGGACGGCATGCGGGCCTTGACCAGTCGGTGGGTTACGCGGTTGAGTCGCCCACCGGTGCCTGCCAGATTGACGGACCCGATGAGCGGATTTTTTGCCATGCGCAGAGAGGCGTTCGACCGGCTGGTCAGACGGACCTCCGGGCTGGGTTGTAAACTCCTGCTGGATATGTCGGCCTCGTCGCCGCGGCCGTTGCGGTTCCTAGAACTGCCCTATGAATTCAGGTTAAGAGAAGCCGGGGAAAGCAAGTTCGATAGTCAGGTGACGTGGGATTATGTCATGCTGCTGCTTGATAAGTCTATCGGCCGGTTAGTGCCTGTGCGCCTGGTGACATTTTGCCTCGTGGGGGCTCCGGTGTCCTGATCCACTTCAGTGTGCTGTGGGTGTTGTATCGCTGGTTGGCAATGCCCTTTGCCTGGGGCCAGGGTGTTGCCACCTTGCTCGCGATGACGAGTAATTTCATTTTGAACAACGTGATTACCTATCGGGATCAGCGGCTACGAGGGTGGTTATCGTTTGTTCTGACGTGTAGGCTTGGCGCTGTCGGAAATGTGGGGGTCGCGTCGTATTGTTTACTCAGCAATTTCATTTGGGATTGTCCGCCTTGGCAGGCATTCTTGTGGGGACGGTATGGAATTATGCCGTCACCTCGTCCTACACCTGGAACGTCAAGGCCCGGTGGGTAATCGGAACTGCCCTATCGGCTCTGCGCTAGGGCCTCTTCCGGTACGATAAAACTGGAACTCGTCTCCTGAACCGAACGGAACAAAGTCGGGAGGAGGAGGAGGGCGCAGGCGTTGGGTGCGTCGGATGACCACGTAGTCGTACTGGGTGCGGAGCTGCTCCCAGGGAATCGGTGCCGCGCGAAAGAGGAATTCCTCTACTGTCAGCAGTGCATGGACTGCCGGCGTGAGTCGCACCGGTTGTTGGCCCGGTGCAGCGAAGAGATTCGAAACGAAGACCGACCGCCGGATGACTCCCCAGCAGGACAGGTTGACCATGGGCATGGGCTCGGGTATCTGGCCTTCTGCAGGAGACCAGTTGTCATAGGAGGCCATTTTGATGGCCGACAGTAGGCGCGCCCCTTCCGGCAGCTGATCAAGGGTCTGTTTGAACTGTCGATAGTGGTGTGCCGTCTCCTGCCAGTGCTCCGTGATGTAGCTCATTCTCACCGCAAATATCGTACTGAGGGCCAGTGCCACCGGAAGAAGCCATCCTTGGCTGGTTTCGTGCCAATCCGAACTCGCCACGGTAAGTAAGACGAAGACGATCGGCATTCGTATATCGACCACCGCGGTCGTGCTGATCGTATTGGGCATCGCCATGGCGGCCAGCGCGGTTGCACCGAGCGGGAGAAGCATCGACGGCAGGACCGAGCAACGTCGTCGCACCAACCCGATGCCGACCAGCCCGACCAGCATGAGGACGGTGATGCGATCCAAGATCCGGTGCTCGGTTCGGATGGTCCCTTTCAGGGCTTCGAGTTTTGTTGCGGGAGGAAGAAAAGTGATGAGCGGGGGCGGGGGAGACCCTCTGAGCCACAAGGGATAGTCTTCGGGGGCTACTTTAAAGGTCGGGGTCAGTGTCAGGAGGATGAGTGGAATGATGAGTGCCGGAGCGGCCTTCCAGCGGGCGGCGCCGGCGGGTTGAACGGCCTCGTGTCGCAGACGCCACCAGAGAGAGATCTCATAGGTCGAGACGATCAGGGCGAAGCTGCCGAATGCGAAGAGGTGGGCGAACAACAACATGGCGGCAACAAACGAAAACAACGGCATGACCAGGAGTGCGGAACGACTACGGAGCGTGACCCACAGGGCGCAGGCGAACAGAGCCAGTCCGAGCCCGAAGAGATAGTTGAGGAAGCCCCATAGGAAGACGCTGTTATAGAGAAAGAAGAATGCCAGGAGCGGCCAGGGCGACCAGCGTCTATGCAGGGCAGCGTGCAGCGCCATTGTGCCACCCGCCAGCAGAGCGAATGTGAGCGCGATGAACACCTTGCCTGCCTGTTCAGTCGACATGATTCGGGTGAGCGGCGGCACCACCAGGTCCATCGAAAGGTTTGGAAGCAGGTCCCAGTGGATGTCGTAGTATTGGCGAAGCCAGGGTGAATGCCCGCCATCGGCCAGGATGTGCATGCGGGCCAGGTGATTGGGATAGTCTACGAGCGGCGGGATCTCAACCGTCATCAACGGGACCAGCGCGATGCACAGTAGGGCGAAGGCGGCGCCGAGGATGCCGAATGCAGTGCTCTTGTCAGGTGATGAGTTCGCGGTGGTCCTCCTTGAAAAACCCGTTGCCTGACTTGTTGTAACCAAGCGGGCGCCGGAAGGCAAGAATCCAACCATCACTGGTTTGGGAGGATTGTCGGAACCGGTGCGTGGTTATTTAGCGGCGGTATCGCCGAGACTCACAAATTGCTTTCGAAACCCGACGACCTTCGCGAGATAGTCGCGGGTCTCCTGGTAGGGGAGTCCGGTACGGAGGCGGTCATAGAGTGCGGCCGGTTGTAATCCATTGATCTGCTGCAACGCGTTCCGCTGATCTTTGGAGAATGTCTTGAAGACGTTGCCGGCGCCGGTGTTATAGGCTGAGATCACGCAGTATTCACGCGAGACCAGGTCGGTGACATCGTCCAATTGGGCGTAAGTCAGGACGTTGAGATAGGCCGTGCCCAATTCGATGTTGTTGTCCGGATCGAAGAGGTAGTCGCGCGAGGGCGCCTTGTCTTCACCTTTTGCCTTGCGGTACGCATCCCGCCCTCCGCTGGTGGGGACCAATTGCATCAATCCGTAAGCCGGCGCAGAACTGACGGCAAAGGGATTGAAGTTACTCTCGGTGCGGATAATGGCAAAGACAAGGCTGGGACTGATCTGGTAGCGCTCCGCAAACTGTCCGACGACCGCGCGGTATTTCTCGGCCTGTTTGTGCGAGAAATTCGTGACCATCGAGATGTTGACCATGTGGGCGGTTTTCGGTCCCTCTTCTTGCTCGACCTTCCGGGTGGTCGTGCTCTTGGAGAGGAGTGTGTCGGCGAACTGCTCCGCCTCCGCAGGGGTACGCACGGGCTTGCCGGACTGGTCCAACACGAGGCCCAGGAGATACGGCTCCTTCTCGCTGGTCAGGGTGATTTCTTTATCCGTAAACAGATCGACGCTGCGAGGATCGTTGGGGGTGAGGAGGGTGGTGACGACGGCATTCTTCAGGCTGGCCCGCGGATCCTTCTCGTCAAGCGTCTCGATCAGGATATTGCCCGCATCGAAATCCACGATGGCGCGACTGCGGTAATTCTGCGTGTATTTCACATATTTCTTCTGCTCGGGCAGTTTCACTTCCTTGGTGCCCCACTTTTTCCCGACTTCTCCGGTCAACGCCGCCATGAGCGCTTGGAAGTCCCGCTGGATCGACCGAAGGTCCCGCAATAAAGCTTGGGGGTCCCGCCCATAATTCTCGACACGCCGCCTGGCGATTTCAGCCGGATCCTTGCCGCCGACGATATCCAGGACGGTTCTTCCTGTGCTGCTGCCGACAGCCCGTTCGGCGGCGCCGAGCATTTTGTCGGTTGTTTCGCAGCCTGAAAAGAGGGCAGGGATTGAGAGACTCAGCAGGAGGAGGGGCATTCGTGAAAGAGACATGGCGCGAGTATACCGAAGGTTCGACAGAGAGGAAAATGAAATTTCTCAATACGCCATCCTTAGCCAGGCCGAGTGACCGGTACCTCCGGAGCGTTGCCGCCGGTCGGTTGAAACACAGGTATATCCACGTGCTTGACGTTCGGATTTGACGGCCGGTACCATGAACAATCGTTGGCAGACGTTATTGGATGACAGAACGTATGAACCACAGGTTTGTCAGCCTGAGCCATCCTCGTGCCTCGACTTCGGGGTCCGTCCGGGGCTTGATGGTGTGTCTACTCGCTGTGATGTCGGTGGCGGTATCCGGTCATGCGACCTCCTCCTGGGCGGGACAGACGCCGACGGAGGTCGTCGAGCGCACGATGAAGGACATGTTGTATCTCCTGACGGAGTTGAAAGATGCGAGCCGCTCTGCGCAGCGTCAGTGGGAAATCGAGCAGGTGGTCCGGCGGGCCTTCAACTATGAAGAAATGGCCGAACGGTCGCTGGGCGAGACCGGAATCAAGTCGAATGCCGCAGAGCGACGGCAGTTTGTGCGACTCTTTGTGCAAGTGTTACGCGACGATCTGGCGGATCATCTGCGAGACTATTCTGCGGCCCAAGTAGTCTATCTCGCTGAGGGAAACGATGCAGACGGGGCACAGGTCATGATTGCGCCCGCCGGGCAGGAAGTCGACACACGGATCGAATTTCAAGTCGTTCGGCGATCCGGGGCTTGGCTTGTCGATGATATCAGCATCGACGGGTCCAGCATCATGGCGAAGTATCAGGCACAGTTCACGCGTATCCTTCGCGAGGGCTCCTTTTCCGATCTCATGGAATACCTCAAACAGAAGGCAGTCATTGCCTAAACGCTCGACAGAGCGATTCCCGGCCCTCAACCATCGGCTTTCCTGTTCAGACCTTGCGTCCCCTGCACCGGTAGCGCGTCGGTGGCGGCCGTGAGTTGCCCGTTCTCATCGGCGACTCCCTACCGGGAGTAATATCGCTAGAGTTGTTTGAAGGCCAGGAGCCGGGCGGTCTTTTCAGGCGGGGTGCCGTCCGGAGCACGCCGTCATTCGCAAACAGCCGGATATCGCCGAACCGTTCGAACGTGACACGGTCGCGGGTGTTCGCGACAGCGGCAGGGTTCATGGACAAATCCCGTCCCCGTTCTGAGACCAGCACCCCCCGCAAGAACGACAACGCATAGAGTCCCAGTGCCGTCGAGATGATAAAACAGAGGAGCAGGACCAGCGGGAGGCGCCTTTTGGTGGATCTGCGTCTGTCTGATAACAAGCCTGCGTTGGCGGGCGCGTTGTTCATCACCGTGTCCATTACAATCGTAGTGTCAGGGAGTTAACGGGTAAGACCTTAGTACCATACCCATTCATCCAGGCAGATTTATTCGCCAGGTGAGAGCGTATAATCGGGTGAATGTCGGACGGCAAATATGGTGCGTCGTGCTCACGTGATTGACTCCCGCCTTGTCTCCCAAGTACGTTCTATTCGTTGTCGGGTGCAGGATCTCACCACAATGTTGTCTATTTCCACGCATGTGACCATCCCGGACGAGGAGATCGAATTGACCGCTGTGCGGGCGCAAGGCGCCGGCGGGCAGCATGTCAATAAGGTGTCCTCCGCGATCCATCTTCGATTTAATATTCTCGAGTCCTCCCTTCCGCCGTTCTACAAGGAGCGGTTGCTGGCCATGCGTGATCATAGAATCTCGCGTGACGGCATCATTATTATGAAGGCGCAGGATTCACGGAGCCAGGAGCGCAACCGCGCGTTGGCGTTGGATCGTTTGCAGGAATTGATTCGGTCGGTGGCGGTGGTGCGCCTGCCGCGCCGTCCGACGAAGCCGACGAAGGGATCGACCCAAAGAAGGCTGGACAGCAAGACCAAGCGGGCGCGTCTGAAATCGTTGCGGGGAAAGCCGGACGAGCAGTAGTCTCACCAGACGCAGGGCAAAAAAGAAGGGGCGCTTCAGTTGAAGCGCCCCTTCGGAGACGAGACGAATCTCGTCACCTCTTAGAAGCGGCTGCGTCCGCCGCGGTTTTCACCGCCGCCGAACCGTCCACCCCCCCCGCCGCCACCGGAGCGAGCTTCTTGCGGCTTCGCTTCATTGACGGTGAGCTGGCGGCCATCCATGTCCGATCCGTTCAATGCCGTGATGGCTGCCTTCGCTTCCTCTGCCGTGGACATTTCCACGAAGCCGAAGCCACGCGATTGTCCGGTGAACTTGTCCGTGATTACGCGCGCCGATTCAACGGTGCCGTGAGCGGAAAACAAGTTGCTCAGTTGCGATTCAGTGGCAGCATACGGCAGTCCGCCGACATACAATTTGTTACCCATAGGGGTCTCTCCTTTTGAATAGTGACATTGTCGGCGACACGAGAACGAATCAATGAGGGGAATGAGCGGGCCGAAGACGCGGTGCTTGAGGCGGCTTGGGTCTGACTTCCGATCAACTTCTCGGTAACAAACAACATCGGTGATGAGCCATTCAGAACCATGATTCCCACGCGGCTCGTCATGAGATCACACTGCATCCTAGCAGATGACTAGGAGGATTGCCATACGATTGACGGTCAGGGGGAAAAATAGTTTGTAACGGTCAGATGCGGTCGATTGCCGCGCGGAGAGGATCCATGCGCCTCCGGCCTGACCTTAGGGCGGCGATTCGGCCGGTCCTCGACCTGGCACACAATGGGTGCGGCTCAGTGACCGGAAGAGGCCGTCCGGAGCGAGGAGGCGAGTCCTAACTTCCATAAGGTGTAGATCAACCACTTCGACGGGTCGAAGTTATACCACAGCGGTCCGTTGCGATAGTCGCTCGGATAGGTGTGGTGGTAGTTATGGTATCCCTCGCCGAAGGTCAGCAGTGAGACGAACCAGGAGTTGCGACTGGAATCGGCGGTCCCGTAGGGCTGCTCGCCCCACAGGTGACAAACGGAATTGATGCAGAAGGTCGAGTTCAGCACGGCGAAGGTGCGTCCGACGCCGGCGAGCATGAAGCCGCCGATTCCGCCCTTCCAGCCGTCATGCAGGAAACCCACGATAAAGGGGAGCACCAGGCCGACGAGGACGATCACCGCATAGTAGCGGTGTTGCCACATGGCGACCCGGTCCTGCATGACGCGGGAGCCGAATCGTTCATCGTTACACGGCACCGGATCGAGCAGCCAGCCGCAGTGGCTGTACCAGAACCCCCGCTTGGCGTTGTAGGGATCGGCCGGATCGTCGCAGTGCGCATGATGTCGCAAATGATCGGCCGTCCATTTTGCGCCGGAGTTCTGCAGTGCCCAGCCTCCCGCCACCAAGAGGCAGGCTTTCACCCAGTCGGGACAATCGAAACTGCGATGGGTCAGTAGCCGGTGGTAGCCCACGGTAATCCCCAGCCCGGTAATCACATAGAGGATGGCGAACATCGTCCAATCCAGCCAGGAGTATCCATAGATCAGCCCATAGGCCGGGACCGCGATCACGGAACCCGCGACGACTGACCAGAATAGGAGGTAGGTCCAGAACTTGTGGTGAACACGATGGACAATGTCGGTTGGCACTGAACTTGGGGCGATTTGTTGCATGTCGCTACAATAGTCAAGCGTGTGGATTTTGGCAAGTGTCTGGTCGACGCCGTACGGTCGGTGGACCGCAAATTTGTTCTGGCCGCTCTCGCCTGGGGCCGGCGATGGCCGGCCGTCAACGGTTTTCCTAGCCCGGATTATTCATGAATGCCTCGCGAGGCGTGTGAGACCGAAGCCCGCCGGGGCTTCTCGCGCGTGAGGCCGACGCAGGCGTACTGGCAGTCTGTCGAGGAGGCCGAGCGAGAACAGCCTCGCCGAGCGAGAGGATCGGAAGACGGAGCGGGCGGTCATGAATAGTCCGGGCTAGGGAGGCGTTGAGTCACTGTGTCGGTAACAGGCTCCGCACGCAGTCATCGTGGGTGTGGAAGGAGAGTGGACCCCGTGGAGTCATGTATTTCTGAAAGGGGGAAGTATGTGCGTAGATTGTGGGGCACTAAGAAAGGCGATGGGGATTGTGGTCTTGAGCGAACTGGCGGTCGAAGTCTGTGGCCTCTACAAACCCGCCTGATCGGCATCCGATCCGGCAACGGCAGCTGGTCAGGACCAATCCACCGCTCCGCCCGAGTCTTCCGGCAGGCTAGGAGCTGGGGCGGAGGAAAAGGGCTTTGGAGGCCATCGCATGCGGCAGGCCTGCGCCGAAGATGTGAAATAACTCTGCTCGGGGGGCAAAGCGGGAGAAGGGCGAATCGCTCAGTGCTTGAAGGCCCATGCCGCGGAACTCTCGCAAACCTGCTCCGAAATGATCCGTCAACGCGGCAAGCGCCGGTAGATGCCTCTGGCTTGGGGGGGCGGATGGAAAAGAGATGCCGGGAAGAGAGTGATCGGTCAGGTCACGTCCGGCGCCGTCTCTTTTGGTTCCGTTGCGCACGGTTGGTTTTCTTAATTTATTTTTCGAACCGGCGCAGGTGCGATACAGTGGCCATATTACATACGGGAGGGTACGTATGGATGGCACTACGGGACAGGGACAGTTCTCCGTCGATTTGCGGCAGCATCCGCGTTTGCGCGTCTCGGCACCGTTCGTCTGTTCCTTTTCCCGCCTAGGCTTGGCTAAATGGCTTGGGCGCGGGGGGGACGGCATCGGGGTCGTGTTCGATGTGTCGATGCGAGGGGCCAAAGTGATGAGTGAGTCCGGTATTCAGCGCGGCGACAGGGTCTCGGTGACGCTTGCTTTGCCCAATCAGGTATCGCCGATGACAGTGGAGGAAGCGACGGTGCGCTGGGAGAGAGAGCAGGTATACGGATTGGAGTTCGTCGACCTGTCGCCGGTGGCCGAGATGCGCCTTCGAAAGTTCATTACCATCGCGACTAAGCCTGGGTCCTGACCGCATGTTGCGGGAATTCGCTCGGCGCGGTAGAGCGAATACGCACTGAACTGCGCAGAGCCCCCATTGGGTCGGCATTGCGGACCTGGTGCGTCGATCCCAACCGCTTCCTCTCGCCAGCTCCCGTTGTGGCGTTTCCCCGCATCGCTTCGAGATTGCGCTCGCCGCTCCGTTTCCCTACAATGGCTTCCCCATTCGGCCATGTCCAGTACGAATACACGAAAGAGGCGGCAGCGGCCGCATAGTTCCTACCATCCGCTGTATTGGCCGACGTGGATCGGCCTGGGATTATTTCGCCTGCTATCCCTGCTCCCCTATCGCTGGCAACTCGCATTCGGACGGCAATGCGGGCGCCTGCTGCATGGTTTATTGACCAAGCGGCGCGATATCGTCCGGGTGAACTTGGCCGTGTGTTTTCCTCAGCAGGAACCCGCTGAGCGCAACCAGGTCGCGCTCCATTGCTTCGAGTCCATGGGAATGGGGGTGTTGGAGATCGCGATGGCCTGGTGGGCGAAGGATCCTCGCACCCATTGCGAGTGCACCATCAAGGGATTGGAGCATATCCGCGATGCGCTCCGTCAGGGGCGAGGCGTGTTGCTCTGCGGCGCCCACTTGCATGCGGCGGAACTGGCCGGTCGGTTCATGGCGCTGGAGCAGCCGGTGGCGATCGTCTATCGTCCGCAGAACGATGTGGTCGCCGAAACTGTCGCGAATCGATGCCGGAGCCGGTACTACTCCGAGTTGATTCAGCACCGGGATATGCGAGGAATCCTGCGGGCCTTAGCCAGGAATCAGGTGGTGTGGTATGCCCCGGATATCGACGCAGGCTCCAAGCGCAGCGTCTTTGCCCCGTTTTTCGGTGTACAGGCCGCGTCCTTGACAGCTACGTCGCGATTGGCGAAGGTCAGCGGAGCCGCGTTGGTGCCCTGCTTTTACTATCGAAGAGCCGATGGATCCGGCTATGACATTGAAGTAGGGCCGGCGCTCGAGCGCTTTCCCTCCGGTGAAATGGTGGAGGATGCCACACGCATTAATCGGCTGATCGAAGGTGCGGTGCGTCGAGTTCCAGAACAATACTTCTGGCAGCATCGCCGCTTCAAGAGCCGTCCTCCCGGTGAGCCGCCGATCTATCGCCGCTAAGTTGCTGTCCATCAATGCTGTCGGGCGGTCGTGCGTATTCGACACGAGGCTTTGGCAAAATGACGAGAAGTATTCGGCGTCTTCCGCTCCTTGCGCTATACTGACTCTGGCTGAATGTCGTGCACGATCGCACCATCCGCTCCGCCATGGATCAATCCAACAACCTCTCTTCTGCGCGCATTGAACTCCGGCAACACCAGCGCTGCGTTGTGCTCCCGACCTGCCTGCTCTCCTTCGCACCCTTTGCGCCGACCATCAGTTTTAACGGTGATGCAGAAGGTGAAGGCATCGTCATCAACCTGTCCGCCGGCGGGTGCAAAATCAGCAGCGACGCAGGTGTGACTGTGGGCGATGCGATGTCGTTGATCATTCTCCTTCCGGGGGAAATATGCCCGACTACCATTGATCTGGCCCTGGTGCGATGGGAGCGTGATTTGCATTTTGGTGTGGAATTTGTGTCCATGGGGACAACCGAACTTACTCGGATCCGTCGGTTTCTCGCATCCACCCGTTCCGAATAGGACCGGCATCGGGGCCGATGAAGCTGCGGAGGAGCTGAGAAAGGAGCGCAGGTGGAACAGGTGAAAACGCCGAGAAAATCTCGCCGGGTCGCAACCGATTGCCGGCTGGAATTTACCGGAGAAGATGAGATAGTCGGGGAGGCGGAGGTGCTGGATGTGTCCTCGACCGGCTGTATGGCTAAGTCGGAGAGCCGGATCCAACCGGGACTGCAGATGAAGGTGTCTTTATTTCTATCGGACGGGCATAATTGGCCGGTCCGAGTGGATGAAGCCGTGGTTCGATGGGCGCGAGGCGGGGAGTTCGGTGTGGAGTTTCTGGCGATGCGCCCTGCCCAACTCCAGCGCATCCAGCAGTTCGTCATCAAGGCCAGGCCGTTGTCATAGGCCTCGTACAACGTTCCTCCTTCCTGTTGTTGCTCCGCCGCTATTTGTCCACGCTGACCAGCCCACACGGCATCTCCTCTCGCCTGCGCCGGTTCGAGACGTCGCCGGCAGGGCGACTCATTGCTTTGTTTCCGATCCTTCCCCTACAATTTCGCGGGATCCCACATGAATATTGGCTCGGCCCGACGGTGTTGCTCCATGAAAAAGGCGGCTCACAACGCATGATCGAGTGGGTGGGGCGCAAGGCCATCGCGGGGTATACGTACCTGGCGGCGCTGGCGACACTCTTTACGCAAGCCGTGCTGGACCTCGTGCTCCCCACACGCCAAGGCCGTGGGGAGACGCGGCGGGTACTCGTCAGGCAGATTCTGTTCACGGGGGTCGATGCGTTGCCCGTGACGACCGTCATCGCGCTCCTGCTCGGCATCATCATTGTCACGCAGGCCGGGACACAGCTTCCGCGGCTCGGGGCCGGTGGACTAGTGGGGAACATCATCGTGGTGACCGTCATTCGCGAACTGGGCCCGTTGATCACGGCGTTCATTGTGGTCGGACGGTCAGGCACGGCCATCGCGACCGAGTTGGGCAACATGTCCGTGACACGCGAGGTCGTGGCGCTCCGGCTCATGGGGATTTCCATCAGCCGATTTGTCATTATGCCTCGTATGGTCGGTATGGTGCTCTCGATGCTCTGTCTGACGCTGTATTTCGATGTGGTGGCGGTATTGGGGGGCTATCTCATCGCCGACGCGCAACTGACCATTCCGTTTTATGCGTTCGTCGAGAGCATCACGAAGGCGTTGTCGACGACGGATGTCCTGATGACGGCCATCAAAGGATTGTCATTCGGGTCGGCCGTGGCGGCCATCTGTTGTTACCATGGCCTGGCTGTCCGGTCCTCCTTTACCGAAGTGCCGCAGCAAACGACCCGGGCGATGATCAATTCATTTGTCCTCTGTCTGCTGATCGATGTCGTGGTCACGGTGCCGTTGTACCTATGAATGAGGCAGCCCTCCTGCTGGAGCAGGTCCGGACGCCGATGGCGGGCAGTCCTCACGTCCTCGATGTCGATCTGCGGGTTGCCGCGGGCGAGTTCGTCGCGCTGGTGGGTCCGAGCCGCTCCGGGAAAAGCCTGGTGATCGAGTTGGCTGCGGGGTTGGCGCGACCGGAAGCAGGTCGTGTCGTTCTTTTGGGGCATGAGTGGAACGACGCCTTGGAGAGTGAGCAGACTGCCGTGCGGCTTCGAGTGGGGACTGTGCTGCAACAACCGGGGTTGTTGAGCAATATGACCCTGTTTCATAACGTGCTTCTGCCGCTCCGGTACCATCATGGCGCGATGCCGGAGCGGAGCCGGGAGCAAGCTGTGATGGCGCAGCTGGAACGATTAGGCGTCGCACCGATGCGAGACCGGTTTCCTGCCGAACTCAATCAAGGCGAAGTACGCAGGGCGGCCATTGCGCGGGCCTTGATATTGGATCCCGCGGTGCTGCTTCTGGACGATCCTGTGGCCGGGCTGGATGCCGAGATGGTGTTGATGCTCAAGGCCTGCGTCGAAGAACGCCGCGCTCACCATCCGCTGACCGTGGTCGCGGCCTTGCGTACCTTTTCTCCGTTTATCGAAGCCGCGGATCGTCTGGTTGTGCTTCGGGATGGGCGGGTGGTCGCCGCCGGGGATCGGCATGCGGTGGCCGGCGCGGTGCCCGAGTCGCTCAGAAGGTATGTGCAATAGACCGCGTTCTGTCGATGCGACTCGGCAAGACTGAGGGGTGAGAGGATGCACTATTCACACAGGTTATCCAGCGTGCGGTTGGCTCAGATTGTCGGCACATTCGTGCTGATTCCCGTCCTGATCCTGGCGGTGGCCGGCTTCTGGATGTCGAGGACGGAGCATCTCTTCGAGCCGAAGTACCGCTTGATGGCCAGCCTCAGCAAGTCCTACGGTCTCGAGCCGGGCGCGCCGGTTGTCGTATCGGGGATTCGGGTCGGGCGGGTGAAGCAGGTGGATCTCAACGAGCGCGGAACGGTCGATCTGACGCTGCAACTGTCGGCCCGCTACCAAGAGATGGTGAAGAGCAATTCGGAACTGCATATCACCAAGAGCGGTGTCGTGGTCGGCCAGACCCAAGTCGAGATCGGGGCGGGAACCGCCAGCAGCCCGGTGTTGACCGACGGCGCGACCATTCGCGCGGTCGAGCCGAGAGATATCGGGGACTTGCTCAATGAGGTTGAACCGGTGCTGATGGCAGTGAAGCAGACACTGCTGCGTGTCGAAACCATTACGCAGGACCTGCAGGGCGGGTTGAAAGCCGGCGGCAAGGCCCTGGAGCAAGTGGCGGTAGCGACGCAGGATTTGCCGGCGGTCGTGGCTTCCGTCCAACGCACCATCGCCTCGGTCGAGCAAACGGCCACGGCGCTTCCGGCCATGACCGGCTCAGTTCAGCGCACGTTGGCGGTAGTGGATCGTGTCACGGCAGACATGCAGCGGACCACGAGTCGATTGCCGGCTATTTTGGACAGTGCTCAATCCACACTCACCAGCGTGAAACGCCTCTCCGATTCCGTGGAGGAAGTGAGCCATGAGCTGCTGCCGGTCGTTCGCACGGCGGAGACCACGCTGGCAGACGTCTCCGTTCTGGTGCGTGGTGCAAAGCAGACTTTTCCCTTTAACCGATTCGCGCAGAACGCCGGGCCGGCGCCGAAGCCGGAGGCTGCCCTGTCACCCACAGCGCCTCCGAGTTTGCGCGGGGATCACGTGCGTCGATGATCGTAAAGTCGCATGGATGTTTCTCGGGTTTCTGGGGGATGATATTGTCCCTCTTGCTCGGGTGCGCCGCCGCGCCGCCCCCTCCTTCCGTTCCCGCGCCCAGGCCTCAAAGCCTACAGGTAGACTCCTTGCGCTTACAGGGAGATCGTTGGATGATCCGGGGCGATCTGGCACGTGCCGGGGAAGCCTATGAAGAGGCTCGCCGGTTGGCCGAAAGTCTTGATGATGTGAAGGGGCTCATCGGTGCGCTGAACGATCTGGGGTCTGTTGCGCTTAGCCGTGGGGCCGGGCATGAGGCGATCCGGATTCATGGGCAGGCCGTCTCCCTGGCGCAACAGTTCGGAGAGGCGGACCCCTTGATCGCTGGTCTCGCATCGTTGGGGGCGGCAGAATATCAAGAGGGACTGACCGAGGTGGCAGGTCGGCGCTATCAGCAGGCGCTGGATCTTCTTCAGCGGGCAGCAGACCAGCGCACCGAAGCGATCCTCCGGAATAATCTCGGGCTGGTCCGGCAGGCGGCGGGCGATGTCGGACAAGCAGAACAATTGTTCCGGCAGGCGATGGCTTTGAATCAAGCAGGGGGGAATCTTGAGGCCGAGGCCAGCAACCACGCGAATCTTGGACTGCTGGCTGAAGCGCGTCACGAGTACGAGGTCGCAGAGCGGGAGTTCGAGCGAGCCCTGGAACTGGACAAGGCTGCGGGGCGTCGAATGGAGATTGCTGCCGATCTCCTGCGGCTGGGCAGGATTGCTGATCGCCGAGGCTTCCCCGATCGTGCACTGGCCTATTCCGACCGGGCCTACCGTAGTTATCTGGCGCAGGGGAATCAGGCTGAGGCGATGGCTGCGCTCACTTCTGCGGTGGACTGCGCGAGGAAATCGGGGCGGGCCGATGAGGTTGCGAGGCTGGAGAAGGAGTTGAGCGGGCTGACTCCCTCCAGGTCTGGCCGGTAGGGTGTCTAGCCCTTTCTTGGCCGTCGAGGTTACTTAATGGCGACGGCTTTGACTTCTTTGTAAGTCGTGTGCCCCTGCAGCACCTTCTGGATCCCATCCTGGACCAGAGTCGTCATGCCTTCCGACATGCCGGCCTTGAGCATTTCATCGGTTTTCGCTTTGTTTTGAATCAACTTCTTCATCTGGTCTGTGCCCAGGAGCAGTTCGTGTAATGCCACGCGCCCCTTCAGCCCCGTTCGATTGCAGGTGTCGCAGCCCTTCCCTCGGTACAGCCTGAAATTGGCGTCGAATGTGACCCCCAGCGTGTCCCAATATTCAGGGCCATATCCCAAACGCAGTTCTTCGTACTCTTCTTTTGACGGCTGATACGCCTCGCGACAATCTTTGCAGATCCGTCTGGCCAGACGTTGGGCGAGCACTCCCAGCATGGCGTCGGCAAAACTGAACGAGTCGCAGCCCATGTCGAGCAGACGGGTGATGGTTTCCACCGCGCTGTTGGTGTGCAAGGTGCTGAGGACCAAGTGACCGGTCAGCGAGGCCTCGATGCCCGTGTCCGCAGTTTCTTTGTCCCGCATTTCTCCGACCATGATGACATCCGGATCGGCCCGGAGAAATGCGCGCATGGCGGCGGCGAAGGTGAATCCGATTTTGGAATGCACCTGCACCTGCCGAAGCCCATATTGCGTGATTTCGACGGGGTCTTCCGCTGTCCAGATCTTGATGTCCGGCGTATTGATGTAACCCAGCACCGAGTGCAGCGTGGTGGTTTTGCCCGATCCGGTCGGTCCGACGCAGAGAATGATGCCGTAGGGCTTTTCGGCGATACTTTTGATTTCGCGCAGATTCCGGTCGGAGAATCCCATTTTGTCCACCGGCAACGGTTCGCTCGCGGCCAGAATACGCATGACCACGTCTTCGTTGTAGCCGGCGGTCGGAATGGTGGCAACGCGCAGCTCGATTTCCTTGTTCTCGCCGATCTTAAATTTGATCTTTCCGTCCTGCGGCTTTCTCCGTTCGGCAATGTCGAGACTGGCCATGATCTTGAGCCTGGAGACGATGGCGCGGCGATAGCTTGGTGGGATCTTCATGTATTCGAAGCAATCGCCGTCGACCCGGAACCGCACGAGGGTATCGCGCTTTTCACCGTAAGGTTCGATGTGAATATCGGAGGTGCCTTGCCGGAAAGCGTCCGCGATGATCTGATTGGCCAGACGCACGATGGCATTGTCGTTTTCGTCGAGTCCTGCACTGGACGCGTCTTCCTGCGCCTCAAGTTGGGATTCGTTCACCAGTTCGCCGAGAATGTCCGAGACATTCTCGTTCATCTTGTTGGTGATGTCCGGAGTTCCGGTCGTGCTCGCAAGGAAGAGCGAAATATCGCGACGAAGACTGACCGCAAAGCGGATGTTCAGTCCGGGAAAGGTGCGTTTGATGTCCTGGACGCGATCCAGATCGCCGGGATCGTCGGTCAGAATTTCAATCGCCGCGCGGTCCCGCTTGAGCGGCATCCAGTGATTTTTCTTGAGGTAGTCGACATTGAGGTTTTTGAGCAGTTCGATATCGACGATCGTCCGCTCGTTGTATTCGATGTAGGGGCATTTGTGAAAGTTGGCGAGCGACTTGCCGAGTTCCGCTTTGGGCACTTTATATTTTTCGATGAGCAGCGACTCGATGTCGGTGGTCCCTTTTTTGGCCTCCGCGAGCGCATTGTCCAAATCGTTCTGCGAGAGTTTTCCGTTGGTCAGTAGATAGTCGAATTTTGAGGGGGGCTTCTTCGACGTTTTTCTGAGCGCATAAAAGGCCGTGCCTAATGCCTTGGCGATCTCGGCGACACATTCCTCGTCTTTGCGCGTGAACCGTCCGCCGCTCTTCTTGTTGAGCAGCTGGATGACTCCCATGAGATATTTGTTCTCGGCGACGACAGGGTAAGCGAGCACCTGTTTGGTCTTGAAGCCGGTGTTTTTGTCGTAGGAGGCATCGTGGGAGAGCGAGGGGTGGATCGCGCTGAGTTCAACCGGACTGTAAGCGTCGCCGACATTGACCGGGCGAAGATACTTGGCGCAGAACCCGGCAAGACTTTGTTCGGTGATCGGGGTGCGGACTTCCTGAACGGTATCGAGATGGGGAATTTTAGAGAAGATCTCTTTCTTTTCCGAGTCCACCACGAAGAGCGTGAGATCCTCAGCGTCGAAACAGCTCAAGATGTCATGGCGCAGATCCAGCAAGATCTGGTCGACATCCGCCGCCGCGAGTATTTGCGCACTGATCCGCTTGACGTTTTCCGCGTTACCGGATTTGAGAGTCGCGTCGCCTAGACCGGGCAGCGGGGCTTTGGGCTGCATCAAGTTGTCTCCAAAACGGCTCGTGCAGAGGGCGGTTGCGGTATCGACCGGGATCCGAACGCCGGGCTTCTTCTGTGTGAGTCAGTGTATCGCAATGCGCCGCCAAGGCAAGTAAAAGACACTTCCTAGACCGGTTCTGCCGATCGGGTGAGGATGTATGCGCAGAAGAGAAGTTCTGTGGGGAAATAAACGATGGAACCGGTTGATGGAGCTAGCCCGCCTTATTCATGACGGTTCGTCGCGAAAGTGCGGAGTCGCGAAGCGAGACGGGCGCGCGGAGCCGTGAGGGAGGAAGGCATCCTTGAGCAGGATGTCGATAGACCGAGCGGCGAGCCCACCCGCCGACAGGCTGGTCGCAGCTGCGAATCCGCGCTTGCAGCAGAAGCGCTCATGAATAATGCGGGCTAGGAAGCAGCTTTCAGGAATGAGGACAGCAGGGAGACGACCTGGTCGGGAGCGATTTTTTGGGTCTCGCCGGTATGACGCAGTTTAAGCTCGACCTGGCCTTGCGCCAACCCTTTCTCACCGATGACCAAATGATAGGGGGCACCGATCAGATCGGCGTCGTTGAACTTGACCCCGGCCCGCTCGTCACGGTCGTCCCACAAGACTTCGATACCGGCCTCCTGCATGGCGCGATAGAGGGTCTCGGCTAACTGCGTGACTGGTTGAGACTGGCTGAGCGGCAACAGGGTGACATGGAAGGGCGCGATGGGAACCGGCCACTTGATGCCTTTCGCATCGTGATTCTGCTCAACCGAAGCCGCAGCGGTTCGGCTCACGCCGATTCCGTAACAGCCCATGACCGCCAGCTGTTCCTGTCCCTGCGCATCCAGGAAGGTGGCCTTCATCGCCTGGCTGTACTTTGTCCCCAACATAAAGACATGGCCGACTTCGATCCCCTTGGCCGTCTTCAGGGTGCCGTCTTTGCGAGGTGAGCAATCACCGGCGCGTGCATTGCGGAGATCGGCAAACTGATCCACCTTGAAATCGCGCTCCCAGTTGGCGTCTACGAAATGGGTGTCGGCCCGGTTGGCTCCGACGACGAAGTTGGCCATGGCCTTCACGGCCCAGTCCCCCAGGATGCGGACCTGCTTCAATCCGACCGGCCCAACGAATCCGACCGGCGCGCCCGTGAGGCCGGGAACCAGCTCGGGTTTCAGCAGTTCGATCTCCGGGACACCCAGGAGGCGTTTGACCTTGATCTCATTGACGTCATGATCGCCGCGGACCAGGACGGCGACCGTCTCTGTGCCCGTGCTGTAGAGCAGCGTCTTGACCAGCTGTCGCGGCTCAATTTTCAGGAATGCCGTGACTTCCTCGACGGTTCGTCGGTTCGGAGTAGAGACCGGCGTGAGCGGACGGTGAGTCGAAGTGTCGGCGGTATCCGGCGGGAGGACTTCGGCGCGTTCGACATTGGCGGCGTAGGTGCCGTCCTCGCTATAGACGATCGTCTCCTCGCCGGTCTCCGCCAGCACCATGAACTCATGCGAAGAGGTGCCTCCGATCAACCCGGTGTCGGCTTCCACAGGACGGAAGGTGAGGCCGCAGCGCGTGAAGATGCGGTTGTACGCGTCGTACATTTTTTGATAATTCAGCCTGGCCCCGGCTTCATCCCGGTCGAAGCTGTACGCGTCCTTCATGATGAATTCACGGCCGCGCATCAACCCGAAGCGTGGACGGATCTCGTCACGGAACTTGGTCTGGATCTGATAGAAATTCAACGGCATCTGCCGGTAGGAGCGAACTTCCCGGCGGAAGAGATCGGTGATCACTTCCTCGTGTGTCGGCCCGAGGCAGAAATCGCGCTCGTGCCGGTCCTTGAACCGGAGCAGCTCCTTGCCATAGAAGTCCCAGCGTCCGGTTTCTCGCCACAGCTCCGCCGGAGAGGCGACGGGCATGAGCAGTTCCTGCGCTCCCGCCCGATTCATCTCTTCGCGAACGATGCGCTCGATTTTACGGAGCACTCGTAGGCCCAGCGGGAGATAGGTGTAGATTCCGGCCGCGACTTTCCGGATCAGGCCGGCGCGCAGCATGAGGCGATGGCTGACCGTTTCAGCCTCGCCTGGATCTTCTCGCAATGTGGGGATAAGGGTTTCGGAAACGCGCATGTGGGTTTATGGGGAAATCAGCCGCTCGATATCGTTCCAGAACGCAAAAATCATGATGCCGACCAGGAGAACCAGTCCCACCTGTTGTGCCAGTTCTCGCTGCCGATCTTCAAGTGGTTTTCTGCGAATGGCCTCAATAAAAAAGAACAGAAGGTGCCCTCCGTCCAAAATGGGAATGGGCAGGAGGTTGAGTACGCCCAGATTGATGCTGAGCATGGCCATCAAGAACACCAGGCTGGAGGTACCCTGTTCAGCGGCGTCCCCTGCGGTCTTGGCAATCGTGAGCGGTCCGCCGATGTTCTTGCGGGAGATGTCCCCCGTGATGATTTTGTAGATGCCCACCACCGTCAGTTCGGTCCAGCCCCAGGTGGCCTGCGCGCCCAGCCATGGTGCTTTGAGCGGCTCGTTCGTCTGCAGAATGGTTTGGTTTTGGGCGGAAATGCCGATCTTGCCGACTTCGGTCGGCTTTCCTTCCACGGTGGCCTTCTCGCCCATCGGCGTGACGGAGAGCGTTTGGGCGGTGCCGCCTCGTTGAATATCAAATTGGAGTGCGCGGTTCGGGCTTTCCCGCACGAGGGCGGTCATTTGCGACCAGGTGAAGATATCGTGTCCATCGATTCGGACGACGCGATCGCCAGCCGATAAACCTGCAGCCTGTGCGCGAGACCCCGGGATCACGGCCGTGATGACCGGCGCCCGCTCCTCAATGCCAAGCTGGAAAATGGTCGTTGGTTTGCCGTTGTCCTGCACGGTCGTTTTGCTCGGGGCGACGAGGACGGTTTTAATCTGTTCCCCGCGCGTGAGGTCGAGGGTGAGTTGTTTCCCGTTGCTCTGAACGATGTATTTCAGGAGTTCAGCGTTGGTCGAGATCTCTTTGTCATTCACCCGGATGATGCGGTCGCCGGGTTTCAACCCTGCCTGGTCGGCCGGCGATCCAGGGAGTACGGCTTCGACTTCAGGAATGATGTCCTTGAAGCTGGGGACCGGCAGCGTATAGCCCAGTCCGATATAGGCGGTGTAAATGAGATAGGCGAGGATAAAGTTGAAGATTGGACCGGCTGCGACGATGAGTGTCTTGCCCCACAGCGACTGATGGACAAACGCCCGTTTCTTGTCTTCCGGTGTCAGGGTTTCGTGCTCGTCTTCGCCGAAGAGCTTCACATATCCGCCCAGGGGCACGACCGACAACAGATATTCCGTTTCTCCGATCTGGCGCCCGAAAATCTTCGGCCCAAACCCGAGCGAAAACTTCAGGACTTTCACCCCGACCCAGCGCGCAGCGAGAAAATGTCCCATTTCGTGAAAGGCGACGAGGACGCCCAACACCACCAGGAACGGAAGCGCCCAGTGGGTCAGAAGCGACACCACATCAGGAGACCAGGCAAAGGCTGTTCCCACAACAACACTCCTTGGGTTCAGGGTATTACCGCGTCAAGGCATGCACAAGAGACTCGGCTTTGTCGCGAGCCCAGCGATCGGCTTCCAGCGCATCGTCGAGGCCGTCGATCGGACGCGGCGCATGAGACTCCATTGTACTCCGAATAATCTCCGGAATATCGAGAAAACGAATTCCGTTCTGAAGGAATGCTTCCACGGCCACTTCGTTGGCGGCATTCATCGTCGCCGGCATGGTTCCACCGATCCGCAACGCCTCATACCCGAGCTGCAAACAGGGGAATCGCTCATGGTCGGGCTTGAAAAATGTCAAGGTACTGATTTCCGTCAGGTCGAGAGACGGAAGGTCTAACGGCATCCGTTCAGGATACCGCATGGCATAAGAAATCGGTGTTCGCATATCGGGAAGGCCCAACTGCGCAATCACCGACCGGTCTGTGTATTCTACCAGTGAATGGATGATGCTCTCGCGATGCACCAGGACCTCAATCTGCGTCTCGGGAATATCGAAGAGCCAGCGCGCCTCAATGACCTCCAGCCCTTTGTTCATCAGGGTGGCCGAGTCGATCGTGATCTTGGAGCCCATTTTCCAGTTCGGGTGCTGCAGGGCGCGCTCAGGACTGACGTCTTGAAGTTGCTCGCGGGAGAAGCCCCAGAGCGGGCCTCCAGACGCGGTCAGAATGATGCGTTTGACGTCTTCGCGCCGATGCCCTTCGAGAGACTGGAAGATGGCGCTGTGTTCGCTGTCGATGGGGAAAATGCGGACGTGATGTTTCTTGGCTTCTGCCTGCATCAATGCGCCGGCCATGACCATCGGCTCTTTGTTGGCGAGCGCGATCTGTTTGCCGGCTCGAATGGCCGCCAGCGTCGGAAGTAGCCCTGCGCCGCCGACGATGGCGGAAATGACCAGTTCAGCGTCCTCTGACTGCGCGACTTCGGCCACGCCTTCGTCACCGGCAAGAATCTTGACGGGGAGGTCGGTGCATCGATCGCGCAATCTTGCCGCCGCCGCCTCGTTGGCGAGCGCCGCGAAGGCAGGACGGAACTTGCGGATCTGCGCCTCGAGTTTCTCGTCGTTCGAGCCGGCGGTCAGGCCGACCACGCGAAACTCTTGCGGAAACCGGTCCACGATATCGAGCGTGTTCGTTCCGATCGAGCCGGTCGAACCAAGAATGACGATGTTTTTCATAGCGTGCTCCAGAACGGGGGGACAATCATCTGTCACCCGTTGTTGACGATCGTGACATAGTAGTAAAAGGCCGGGCCGGTGAACAAGAGGCTATCCAGGCGATCCAGCATACCTCCATGGCCCGGGATCAGGGCCCCCGAGTCTTTGAATCCCGCACTGCGTTTCATGGCCGATTCCGCCAGGTCGCCGATGAGGCCGGTGATGGTGAGGATCATCCCAAGCGCCAGGCAATCCACCAGCGAGAAAGCGGGTAGGAACCAGGCACGCGCGAAGACGGCCATCAGGCAGGCGAGGACGAGGCCACCTGCCAATCCCTCGTAGGTTTTCTTCGGGCTGATGACCGGCGCCAGCGCGTGCCGTCCCATGGACTTTCCCGCCACATAGGCGCCGGTATCACCGGCCCACGTGACCAGGAAGACGAAGAAAATCAGCAGGGCGCCGTCCGGCAGCCCTCTCGTGAGCACCAGATAGCTGAGCGTGAGGCCGAGATAGAGCACGCCCATCATCAGCACCATGCCGTCCGTGAGCGAGTCGCGCAGCGACTTTCCTGAGAGCAGGGGCATGCAGAGCGCAATCGCCAGGGTCCCGAGCAAGACCGTACGGTCGGTGACGAGGGTCGGCCACTGTGCGCTGCCGATCAAGAGTCCGGTCGCTCCGACGCCCAGCCAGCACCACCATGGCCAAGGGGCCTGTCCCAAATGGAGCCGATAAAACTCCCCAACTGCGAGCATGCCGGCAATCGCGGCCAGGCCCATGAACGCGATCGCGCCAAGATCGTGGACGAGGTAATAAAAGATCGGCAGAAACACCGCGGCCGCCAGTACACGACGAACCGTTTCGGATGAAGATCGTGGTCGAGCGCTGTCCCGTGTGGGCGGCATAGTCTTCTCGCACTGAAAAGCTCCCTGTTTCACCACGGAGAAGCTAGGAGGAGACGCTGCTGAGCACCCGGCCGAAGCGGCGTTCGCGCCGCTGGTATTCGATCAGCGCGACCAACGTTTCGCGCCGCCGGAAATCAGGCCAGAGTGTCGGGGTGAAGTACAGTTCCGTATAGGCCAGTTGCCACAACAGGAAATTGCTGATGCGCGTTTCGCCGCTGGTGCGGATCAGGAGGTCCGGATCGGGCAGGTGATGGGTGTACAGAGCCTGTTGCATGGCCTGTTCATCGATCTGATCCGGTGAAAGCCGGCCGCTCTGCACGGCTCGGGCGAGTGCTTTGGCGGCATCGACCAGTTCCGCACGGCCACCGTAGCTCAAGGCCACATTGAGGATCAGTTTGTCCGAGTGGGCGGTTTCCTGCTCCGTCGTCCGGACCCATTGTAAAGCGGAGGGGGGAAGGGCCGTGACCCGACCGATGGTCTGAAAGCGCACGCCTTTTTCAACCAGGCTGGATCGCTCTGTGGACAAATAATGTTCCAGCAGGCCCATCAACGCAGTGATTTCCTGGGCGGGCCGGTTCCAATTTTCCTGCGAAAACGCATAAATCGTCAGCACCTTGATCCCCAGTTCCAGAGATAGAGAGATCAGTTCCCGTACGGACTTGATGCCTTCCTGGTGTCCGGCAATGCGCGGGAGGCCCCGCAGCTCGGCCCAACGGCCGTTGCCGTCCATAATCACGGCTAAATGTTTCGGCAGCAGGTCCGGTTCGAGTTGCGAGAGCAGATCAGAGTCGGGGGCAGGCTCGATATCGCGTGATCGAGAATCGTTCATGGAACGGCGTGAGCACCTTTTTTCTTAAACTATGTGGATCCTCGGGGAAGTAAAGCGAGTCTAGCGGTGGGGTCCGGGAAAGTCAAACAGTATTTCCCAATTTCGCTGTATTTGCAGATGGTTCGAGCGTGCTTGCATTGCGCCTCCTGAAAAGAGTGCGTTATACTCACGCACCGTACGAGAGGAGTACCTGCATGTCCAATGACGAGTCCGGCGAACTGGCGCGTTTCGGGGTCACCGATCGAGAAATCGAGCACGCGCTGGGACGGGTCAAGGTCTCAAGCGTCGACTATGCAGACCTGTATTTTGAATATTGCCAGTCCGAATCGGTCTCCATGGAAGAGGGGATCGTCAAGCGGGCCACGAAGAGTGTCGGGCAGGGTGTCGGTGTCCGGGCAACTGCCGGCGAGAAAACAGGCTTTGCCTATTCCGACGAACTGACCTCCAAAGATTTGAACATCGCTGCGGATACGGCGCGATATATCGCCGATAGCGCTCAGGGAACGGCACCGGTTCCGGTCACCCACCGGCCGGTCCTTGCGCGCAGTCTGTATCCCCACGACCGTGCCGATATTGAGGTCGCCACCCGCGACCGGGTTACGCTGCTCAACGCGATCGATGCCGAAGCCAGGCGGTACGATCCCCGAATCAAGAACGTCATGGCGGCGTACAACACCGAATACAAGGTCATGCTGGTGGCGACGTCCGATGGTCTGATGGTCGGCGATATCCAACCCTTGTCGCGGTTGCAGGTCACCTGTATCGCCGAGGAAAACGGCAATCGGCAGGTGGGGACGTTCGGCGGCGGAGGACGTATCGGGCTGGAGTATTTCCAGAACGACCAGCGTTATCTGCACTTCGCCAGGGAAGCGGCGCGGGAAGCCATTCTGAACCTGAGCGCGGTCGATGCACCGGCCGGTGTCATGCCGGTGGTGTTGGGCGGGGGATGGCCGGGGATCCTGCTGCACGAAGCGATCGGACATGGGCTGGAGGCCGATTTTAACCGGAAGAAAACCTCTGCATTCTCGAATCTGCTGGGGAAGAAAGTCGCTTCGGAGGTCTGCACGATCGTGGACGACGGGACGCTTCCTTTCCGGCGCGGCTCGCTGAATGTGGACGACGAGGGCACGCCCAGCAGCCGTACCGTCCTGATCGAACGTGGCATCTTGCGGGGGTACATCACGGACAAGCTCAACGCCAGGCTGATGGGTATCCCGCTGACGGGTAATGGCCGGCGCGAGAGTTATCAAAGTGTCGTATTGCCGCGGATGACGAATACCTTCATGCTGGCGGGAGAGTCAGATCCGAAGGACATCATCAAGTCGGTGAAGAAGGGGTTGTATGCCGTCTCGTTCGGCGGCGGGCAGGTCGATATCACCAACGGGAAGTTCGTGTTCTCCGCCAGCGAGGCCTACCTCATTGAAGACGGGCAGATCACCAAGCCGGTGAAAGGTGCAACCCTGATCGGCAGCGGACCGGACATTCTCAAGCAGGTCTCGATGGTGGGGCACGATTTGAAGCTCGACGAAGGCATCGGAACCTGCGGAAAAGAAGGGCAGTCGGTGCCGGTCGGTGTTGGCCTGCCGACCATTCGAATCGACGAAATCACCGTCGGCGGGACGAAAGCATAACCATGACACGTGCGATTGCGGAACAGGACTATACGAATATCGCGCAGGATCTGCTGGCGCGTGCGGCGAAACATGGCGCGACGGCGTCGGACGTGATGGTGGCCGACGGGGAAACCCTGTCGGTGCAGGTCCGGATGGGCGCCGTCGATCGACTCACGAAGGCACGTGAAAAGCGGCTCGGCCTGCGGGTCTTTTTCGGTCAACGGTCCGCCAGCGCATCGACTTCCGACTTTTCCCGCGAGTCCCTGGAACGGTTCGTCGGTGAAACCTGTGCCTTGGCACAAGCGGTCGTCGAGGATCCGGTGTCCGGCCTTCCGGAGCCGGGCCAGTTCGCCACCGATTTCCCCGAGTTGAATATCCACGATTCCACGAAACTTCAGACCGACCAGCAGATCGACCTGGCGCTGCGTGCCGAGCGGGCTGCGTTTGCCGCCGATTCGCGTATTACGAATTCCGAAGGGGGCGAGTGCGACTCGTCATCAGGCCGGATCATCCTGGCAAACAGCCATGGGTTTGTCGGGCACTATGCCAACAGTAGTTTCTCCCTCTCCGTCTCGCCGATCGCCTCGGATGCGGCCGGGATGCAGCGGGACTACTGGTATGGGGTGAATCGCGCGTTCGCGAAACTGGAGAGTCCGGAAGCCATCGGACGGGAAGCAACGCGGCGGACGGTCCGGAAGCTCGGCGCGCGCAAAGTCTCTACCTGCCGTGTGCCGGTGATCTTTGACCCTGAAGCGGCGGGGAGTTTACTCAGTCACCTCTGTAGCGCCCTCTCAGGCTATGCCTTGTATAAAGGCGCATCCTTCCTGATCGGACAACTGGGCCAGCAGATCGCTCCGGACTTTGTCACCATTTATGACGACGGACGGATGCCCGGCGGCTTGGGGACGCGTCCATTCGATGGTGAGGGGCTGCCGACCAGGAAGCAGGCGATGGTCGAGCGTGGTCGTCTGGCCAGTTATATCCTGGACACCTATTCAGGCAAGAAATTGGGACTGCCTTCCACCGGAAATGCCGCGCGAAGCATCGGAGAAAGTCCCTCCGCCGGGCCGACGAATTTTTATATGGTCCCGGGCACCACCAGTCCGGAGGATATCTTGGCGTCTGTGAAGCAAGGTCTCTATGTGACGGATCTGATCGGGTTCGGCATCAACATGGTGACCGGCGACTATTCCCGCGGGGCGAGCGGGTTCTGGATTGAGAACGGCGAGTTGGCCTACCCGGTGGAAGAAATTACCATCGCCGGTAATCTGAAGCAGATGTATGCGAATATCGAGACGATCGGCAGGGATCTCGTGTTTCGCGGACGGATTGCCAGCCCTACCGTGAAGCTTGCGGAGATGACGCTGGCAGGGAACTAGGTTGTGAGGGGGGCGGACGTGATGCGACGACTGATGGCCTCGATGATCTGTGCTCTGCTGGTGGTTCCTGCGGTCGGGCGAGCAGCGGAATTTCAGGTGACCAGTCCGACGATCAAGGACCAGAGCACCATCGGCAATGAACATGTGTTTAACGGTTTCGGTTGCACGGGCGGCAATGTCTCGCCCGAGTTGCGATGGGAGCATGCGCCGAAAGACACGAAGAGTTTTGCCGTGACGGTCTACGATCCTGATGCCCCCACAGGAAGCGGCTGGTGGCATTGGCTCATCTTCAATATTGCTCCGGGCGTGATGCACTTGCCGGCCGGAGCGGGGCAGCCGGAGAGTACCGGCGCGCCTCAAGGGAGTATTCAGAGCATGACGGATTTCGGTCGGCCCGGCTTTGGCGGGCCCTGTCCACCGCCGGGAGATAAACCGCACCGGTATATCTTTACGGTGTTTGCGTTGAAGGTGGATCAGTTGCCGCTCAAGAAAGAGGCCTCCGGCGCGATGGTCGGGTACTATCTCAATCAGAATGCAATCGGAAAAGCATCCTTCACCGGCACCTACGGCCGGTAAGCGAACAATCATCAGAACAGAGTAAGGGAACAGACCATGTCTCTTGATGCCGAATTCGGAAAGACCATGCTGCAGTTGATCACCTCGCGATACGAGGACCGGCACTGGAGAAAAAAGATCGAAAAGACACTCAGCCTGCCCCAGAGCGGGGTCGGAGACGAGCATCAGCAGCAGGTCTTCATGTACCTGAAGCTCAACCTCAAGGCATACAAGTCCAGGCGGGCGGATCCGGATTCCTGGATCTTAGGCGGGTACGCCACGAAGGAAGTGATCGATCGCGCAAAGTTCCAGCCACACCTGGTCGGAGAGGGCATTTCGGCCGACGATGTGGCGTTTCTCGGTGTCGATCCAGGCCCTGAAATCGATGAGGCCTGGTGGGAAGAGATGCTGGTCGCCTGGTTCGGCGCTCCGGAAGAAGAGGAGTCCCCGGAGGAAGCCACGACCGACGAGGCGGCAACCCCCGATGTCGTGAAGGATCCCGCCCGCACTTGAACGTCAACTCTGACGGATCAGGACGGGCTGTCGTTCCTGATTCGGTCTCTTTCGGAATGCGAGGATAGCCCGGATTATTCATGAATGTCGTCGCAAGGCGTTCGAGACCGAAGCCCGCCGGGGCTTCTCGCAAGTAAGGCCGACGTAGGCGTACTTGCAAGTCCGTCGAGGAGGCCGAACGAGAAAAGCCACGCCGGGCGAGAGAATCGGACGACGGAGCAGATATTCATGAATAGTCCGGGCTATGACCCGAACAAATCCATTTGTTGCGCGGTCGTAGCCGGGGGATCGATCCGCAATGTCCCGGTGGGGCTCGAAGCGGCCCCTTCCTGCGTCGCAGGAGGCTGGCTGTGCCGGTCGAGAAACTCCTTCAGCTTCTGAAAGTCCTCCCGCAAAGGCTGCAGCATGGTTCCCTGGTGCAGCGCTGCGGCGGGATGGAGCAAGGGAAACAGCACGAATTCCTTCAGATAAAACGCCTGCCCGCGTACTCTCGTAATCCCCACTTTGCGTTCCAGAAGTGTCTGCGTCGCCCAATTACCTAACGAACAGACCAACTTCGGCCGAATCATGGCGATCTGCTGCAAGAGAAACGGTTTGCAGGTCTCGACTTCCTGAGGGTCGGGGTCGCGGTTATTCGGCGGGCGGCATTTGATTACATTGGCGATGTAAATATCCGCGCGCGAGAGCCCCGCTGACTCCAGCAGGTCGTTGAGCAATTGCCCGGCTGCCCCGACGAACGGCTCCCCCTTCTGATCCTCGTGAAATCCCGGTGCTTCCCCCACAAACATGACGGATGCATGCGGATTACCCACGCCGAAGACGACCTGGCGTCGACCGAGCTTGGCGAGCGGGCAGCGTTGGCAGTTGTGGAGCGAGTCGGCGAGTTGCTGCAGGGTGGTCAGGGATGACGACATACACGTGCCCTTCGAGTGGCGGATCAAATCTTAGTCGGGGTGGTAGGGGTTGTCAACGTGATGTCGTGAGCCATTCGCGCATCGGCCGAATCATGATGCGTCGGCTGGAACGAGGGCAGCGGAGCGTTGGCCGCTAAGAATTGCGGACTCCAGAGTGGCCGGCCAGCCGGTGTCCGTCCAGGCGCCGGCGACGAGAAAATTGGCAAACGGACTGGGTGAGAGCGGTCGGCACTGTTGCGTACCCGGTTGAGCGGTGAGTATGGCCGACGAGAGACGGAGGATGTCCGCTTCGATAAGGCTGGGAAGCGGGCCGCCGGGGAACGCTCTCTCCATGTCTCTTAGGGTCAGTTGAACGAGGTCGTTTTCCGATTGCGGCAATAGGTCCGGCTCATCGACTGCGACGGCCCACAACACAGCCGCCTGCTCGTGCCGCTCCTCGTCTGCATGCCGGATCATCCAATGGAACCGGTTACGCTCCAGAAGGACGAGTTGCGTTTGTTCGACCGGTTGCGCCAGGTGCAGGCGAACGATCACCAGAGGAGACTCCCTCAGGCGGCTGATTTGCTGGAAATAGGCATAGTGCGTCACGACCCGTTCCGGCAAGAGCGGCGTGAGTCGATGGTGCGGCAGCGCGGCGATATACCAATCGGCGGTGAGCCGGGTGCGGTCTGCCAGTTCGACATGGGCGACACGATCCTGGGTGAAGTGCAATTGCGTCGCCGTCGTGTTCAGCCGGGACCGGACTCCCATCCGGTCGAGTTGCGCTCGAAGCGGCGCGAGCAAGAATGAATCGAGTCCGTGAGGCGGAATGATCACCTTCGTGGCGCGGGCACCGGTCAGAAAGCAGCGTCGCAGTGTGCGCATGAAGAGCCCTGCGGAGACCTGCGGAAGGGCCGCCCCCAGCAACAAGCGGGCAAGACTGTTCCAGACACCGCGCCGGGCCTGTTCCGACTGGCCGACGCTCGCGAGCCACTCGTCGGCCGATCGTGTGTCGAGGTCGTTCGGCAACGGAGGATCCTGTTCCCATGTGCGTTCAAGGAAGGAGAGGAGATGCCAACGGTCCCGCATCGACAAACCCTGGAACAAGGTGGTTCCGAGGAGGGTGTTGAGCGGAGACGGCAGGGGAAGGTGCAGAAATTGGATGCGAGCGCCCGTCGCCTGAAGAAACTCAAGCGGGGTATGTCGAAGCCGCCTGGTGGCGGTGTCTGTGCCGAGGGTCTTGAGCAGCGACCAGGTGGCGGTGTGAGCTTCGAGGAGCAGCGGTGGAGGGGCCTGGCTCAGTCGCCCTCCCAGGCGGTCGGCCTGCTCGATCACGGTGACCGCATGGCCGTCGGCGGCGAGGTGCAAGGCTGCCGTCAGACCGGCGATCCCGCCGCCGAGGATGAGCACTGTCCGGTTCATGGGGTCGAAGAGGAAAGACGGGAGCGCAACCACACGCCCGCTGCCACGGCCAGCCGGCGGCTCGGAGGCAGCGTAACCCGCTCTCCCAAGACGCGGTAACCGGACTGCTCGATCCGCTGTAAGATTCGGCTATACACGCCGCGCATGATTTCCGCTACCGTCAGGGCTTGGCGTTCGGCTTGCGGCAGCGAATCGAGCGCCCGCGCCGCTTTGGCGTAAAATTCCTTTGCGCGGCCGACTTCAAACCGCATGAACTCCGTAAATTCCGGTTTGTACCGCCGGTGCAGGAGGTCCTCTTCCCGGTAGGCGAAACGCGCGAGATCTTCCTGCGGTACATAGACGCGGCCGCATTCCGCATCGTTGCCGAGGTCGCGAAGAATATTGGTCAATTGAAAGGCCATGCCGAGATTGACGGCATAATCCTGAGCGCGAGGAGAGGTGGTGCCGAATACGTGCAGGCAGATCAACCCGACCACCGACGCCACTCGATAACAGTAGAGGGACAGTTGGTCGAAGGTAGTGTAGCGCGTGGTCGTGAGATCCATCTCGACGCCCTTGATGAGTTCTTCGAAATAGGCCTGCGGAATGGACAGTTCCCGTACGTGCCGGGCGAGGCTGATGGTGACAGGGAATGTCGGCGTGCCGTCGTAGGCGGCAGCCAACTCGCGCCGCCAGCGCGCCAGTTCCTCCTGCGGATGACTGCCGGGAGGCGGCTCGTCCACGGCGTTGTCCACTTCCTTACAGAAGGCGTAGACCGTGTACATCGCGTCGCGGCGGGCTTTCGGCAGAAACAAAAAGGAGTAGGAGAAATTGCTCCCGCTTTTTTTGGTGAGGGTCGTGCAGTAGGTTTGGGCTTCAGCTGGTGTCATCATCGTGTCATCAGTGTGAGTGCGTCGTCTGTCCCTCAAGTCGTTCGACGGACGCGGGAAGGTGGCGGCCGTAAGAGGCTGGGTGCAAAATGGCGGCGAGTTGTTCCACGCCGTCGATCAGTCGTGGGCCGGGGCGGCTGAAGTACGAGAGCGCCTCGACCAGGTAGACCTCTCCCCTCCGAACGGCGGGAAGCTGTTGCCACTGTGGATGTGCCGTCAATGGTGCAAGTTCGGCTTTCGTGCGCGGGACGGTAAATCCGCAGGGCATCAGGACGATCACATCCGGTTCAGAGGCCGCGAGCGTGTCCCAATCCATTTTTCGGGAGGCCGTCCCGGCCTGCGCCAGAACGTCGATGCCCCCTGCAGCGGCCACCATGTCGGGAACCCAATGGCCGGCGGTGTAGAGCGGCGAGAGCCATTCGATACAGGCGACTCTAGGGCGTATTGCCGGAGCGCCCACGGTGGCCCGCACGGTGTCGAGCCTGCTGCGGAGCGCCGCGGACAACCGTGTTCCGGCGTCTTCCTGTCCGATGGCTGTGCCGATCCTGTCAACGTCCCGCAGGATGTCGTCAAGTCGCCCGGGACTGAGGGTAAGCATGTGAGGCGGCGGCGAGAGTGCATGCACGACTTGCTTCAACTGTGACGGGGTGACGGCGCAGACATCGCACAGAGCCTGGGCAATGATCAGGTCCGGTCGTGCGGCCAAGAGCCGGGACTCATCCAATTCATAGAGCCCCGCCCCGGCGGCAAGCAGCGCGCCTACTTGCTGATCGATCTCGACGCTGGAGAGCCGATCGCTTTCGATGCGCGGACGCACCATCACCGGGATCTGTGCGAGGCTCGGTGGAAAGTCGCATTCATGGCTGATACCGATGAGATCGTCTTGGCGCCCCAAGGCCGCGACGACTTCCGTAGCACCCGGCACCAGCGAACAAATTCTCATGCGCGGCCTTGAGCCGTTCCCCACAGGCGCGCCTGCAGGTCCTGCAGTCTGGTGTCTGCAAGCGAATGGGTAATGGCATCGGCCTCTCCGAGATCCTGCACCGTGTGGGTATTGGCGACAGCCAGCACTTTCATGCCGGCGGCGCGGGCGGCTCTGATACCGGGCAGGGAATCCTCGATGACCAGGCAATCGTTCGGGGACAGCGCGGGTCGGTTCGGTTGTGAGTTCAATCCGGCCATCGCGTGGAGGAAGGGATCGGGCGCCGGCTTGCCACGGGTCACGTCCTCGGCGCTGGTAATGTGTAGAAAAACCTTCCGAAGACCGGCCTCGTCCAGAATCAATTCGATTTCATTCCGCAGCGCGCCCGAGGCGATGGCGAGCGGATATCGGGCGGCGGCCTCATGAACCAGTTCGCGCACGCCGGGGAAGATCGCCAGATGTTGTTTGACGGCGGCCAGGTAGGCGTGAGCCTTGCGCTCCATCAATTCGCCAAGGAGCGTGGGAGACGCCTGGCGCCGGTGGGACTGCAAGGCCGCCAGGAAGCAGCCGCGATCGTCGAACCCGAGGTAGTCGGAGTAGTACGCCGTTTCGGTGAGTGCGATCTCAATGCCGGCCAGGACCTGCCGCAGGGCGGCAAAGTGCAGGGGTTCGGTGTCGGCAATCACTCCGTCGAAATCGAAAATGACGGCGCGTAGTTCGCTCATGGTCGTCGTTCGGGCATCCTCGTGCGTAGTTCGTGGGATGTCGGTCTGTCGGTCGTGTGGGCGCGGCATTATAACAAGGGCGTGCCGACAAGAAAAGACGACGGCCCGTCCCACTGAGGAACGGGCCGTCATACGAGGCATGGAAAACGATCCTGTGTTTAGCGTTTCAGCCTGAGGCTACGTTCAGGGATCCATCCCTTTCGGCCATCCTGTGCTCGTACCGAGTAGACCCAGCCGCGCTGTTGGTAATCGCCGTCCAGGATCGTGAGCGTGGCGCCCGCCAGCACCGTCGTGCTGGTCTTGGTGCCGACGGCGTCGACGAAGAGCGGGACGGAGGACTTGGGCCTGGTCGGGTCGGCGATGACCGTCACCCGTTGACCTTCCGCATAGAGCGGACCGGCGACGCGTACGCTGGGAGCCGCGGGCTTGGAGGCCGGAGTCGAGGACTTGGAGGTCGGAACTGCGGGTTGGAGAGCCGGCGCGGTAGGAGCGGGTATTGCGGGAGCAGGCATGGCGGACGATGGCGCCGATGATGGCGTGGGCGCATCGGCCGGGGCCGGGGTGCTGTTGTCGGCCACCACCGGTGGCGCGGGTGGTGCGACCGTCGGCGCTTGCTTCCGAGCCTGAGCTTTGACGGCCGGTTTCTGGATCGAGGGTTGAGCGGGTTCTGCACCGCCATCCAGATAGGGCTCAATCAGTTGCATCGCTCCATCCGGGTCCATGGCGACGTAGCCGACTCCTCCCACCAGCAGGAGCAGCAGAATCCAGAGCAACGGTTTCTTGCCGGATCGTTTCGGCGAGTTCATCGGCGGCGCCGGAGGCGGCGCCGATTCATCCAGGTCTTCCTCGGTGAATTCCAGATCCGGCTCCGGTTGACTTGCGAACAGGAGATGCCAGTTCGTCCACTCGCTGCGTATGGCAGGAATGCCCGTAGATGCAACCATCGGAGGACCTCCTCATTCGAAACAATGGCCCGGGTCTGTGTACTCGTAGGTACTTATCACCCGTCCCACAGCCTGTCAATTTTGTTCGACAAAGCGGCAGGGGGCATGAAGGTTCCGCGACAAGGACCGGCCGGCCGGGTTTGCTGGCGGATGAGGCTCCGAGGTCTGCAAGGTCGAACCGATTGCGGTGGCGGAAGTGGAGCGCATGCAGGGCTGACTCGATGCGCAAGGGCTTGCAAGTTTCAACATCCTCGTTGCAGAATCGCGCATCACCCCCGATGTGAAGACCGATGAAGTCCTATCGAGAAGAACTCTGGTTTGAAACGAAAACCAGGCGCGCGTATGTGAATATCACGCCGCAGGTCGATGCCGTGGTGCAAAAAAGCGGGGTGCGGGAGGGGATGGTGCTGGTGAATGCCATGCACATTACCGCCAGCGTGTATATCAACGATGACGAGGCAGGGCTGCTGCGCGACTATGATGAGTTCCTTGAGCGTCTCGCGCCGCACGAGGCGACGTACCGCCACAACGACACCGGTGAAGACAACGGCGATGCGCACATCAAGCGGCAGCTCATGGGGCGGGAGGTGGTGGTCGCCGTCACGGATGGGAAACTGGACTTCGGGTCGTGGGAACAAATATTTTACGGAGAGTTTGATGGACGACGGCGCAAGCGTGTGCTGGTGAAGGTGATCGGGGAGTGATGTGTCGAAGATCCGCCGCCAAGGCGGCTCCGACAGACCCTCCGGTGAGATCGACGAAGAACCGCATTCGCGCTTGCCACGTTCTGGAAAGTTTGGCAACATGGACGACAGAATGAACGCAGACTATTCAGCAAGACTTCGGATCGACAGGGGAGGCCGGCCATGTTGAGTTGGTCACGACCGGATCCGCTGACGAGGGATTTGATTCACTTGATCAACGCCCGTCGCCATGACCACGGGGACACGGATGCCGCGATCGATACCTTGCAAGCGTTTATCGAGCAGGGACGCGAGCAGGATCTGTTGACCGTCCTGGCCGCGCTCGATGAGGAGATGGCGGAATGGATGTTCGATTTGGTGGCGGAGGCTTCGTGTGCCGTCATCATGGACGGGCCGGATGACGAGAAGGGCGCCTATGCCTTAATGGCAGCATTGGAGTTGCCGCTCCAAGCCAATTTGGGGCAGCCGCTCGGATTGAAGATCGACCCCGTCGCGACGGCGGATCTACTGCATCGACATTTGCAGATTCCGGCCGGCGTGGTCGTGCGGGTGGAACCCCGTCTCCTGACCGACGCGACCCTCGAAGGGTTGACCCTCCAGACGTTGAACGAACATCTCGTGAGCATCGCGGATTCGCAGCGCACGCAGGCGATTGCGTCGCGACTCTATCCGCCGGTTGAAAACACCGCGTTTCTGTTCTTTCAATTGATCGGCCTGCCTGATCCCGGTCTGCCCGATTCCCTGGAGGAACCGGAGCGTCGGGCGCTGCTGGAAGGTCTCGTGGCGCAATGCACCGAGCTGGCGCTGGCCCCGGATACTTTGGAGGTGCCGGTCTATGCCTCCTATGCGTTGTTCGACGCGCAAAATGCGGTGCGATTGCACCGGTTGGCCGACGAAACCGCCGCAGTGTGGCGGGATTTGGATCCCATGGTGCGGGCGCGCACAATCGTCCATCTGCACACGCAATGTGGCAATGGCGTGTATATGCCGGTCTGGACCGATCTCTTCGATCCGGAGTTGCCGGAGGATCACGGTCCCGTGTGGACGTCGCCTGACGTATGGGTGTTCACGGCCGATCTCCCGATCGAATGGCCGGGGGAAATGCTGACCAATCGGTTGCTGGCGGAAGGGTGTACCCGATTCGAGAACCACATCGTCGAAGCGCCCGAGAATTGAGCGGCGGTTGCCGGACAATCCCATGTGTGCCGCACCGTCGCACGTGTCGAACGTGCCATGGGAAGCCGCTTCCCACATCCCGCTGATCGGGCAGGATCGATCTCACATCCCGTAGGAGCTCCTTGGCTGGCCCATCCCGACTCGCTTCCATCGTGATCGTGACAGTACTCAGTTGTGTGGTGTTGGGCGCGGTCTGGAGCCTAGTGCTCTACACGCTGCCGCAGAGCGACCTGGCCCCCGAGCCGCCACCGGTCTTCTCCCCGCCGCAACCTGCGACACCTTCTGCTCCGACAGATTCCGGTGTTCCAGCCCAACCGACCCCGGAGCCGGTTTCGCAACCGGTACCGGCGCCGGTCGTACAACCCGAATCCCAGGAGCATTCTCCGGCTGAACCTGTGCGCGTGCCGTTCGGAAGGGATCTGAAATGCGACCTGGAAATCGAGGCGTTGTGCCCCGAGGAGGAGGGGGAACGTCGCGCCTGTCTGCAACGCAAGGCGGCAGAACTCTCCGCCCCGTGCCGTCCGATGCTGCGGGAACGGCTCGTGCGAATGAAAGAAGCGATGCAACAGCTGCGCACAGCCTGTGAGGCGGACCGAAGGCAGTTCTGTCGGGAGGTGCCGCTAGGCGG